>JARKQP010000585.1 GCA_029974875.1 Mobilitalea sp. | reverse complement strand
CATCCAGTCCGATACGGCATGCCTATCCGTCTTCTTTCCCTTCACGGAACCGGCTAAATTAATTGCACCTCCGTAGAGCAGCAGCTTCTCGGTCAGGGTTGTCTTACCTGCATCCGGGTGGGAAATGATCGCAAAGGTACGTCTTTTCTTAATTTCATTCGCATAATTACTCAAAGTATTTCCTCCAAACTTATATATGCACACTTTTCGTATGTTCCTAACGCCACATCGGCGTCATAAAATAACATTCAAATACCATTCTATGATATAATTTCACCATTATTGCAAACTATTCCATAATATATGATAGGAAATCAGCTTGTCAAGTGATTTTATAAAGAATACAAAAAGATAAAAAGAGCAGCGTATCCATACGCTGCTCCCTATAACGGTCAACTATATTGCCCTGGCAATGGCACCGGCTTCAGCAGTAGCATTCAGTGCCCTACGGGTCTTTACTGCATCGCCAATAATATAATATGGAATCTTATTCTCCTTGCAATAGGCTGTTATTTCATCAAAGCTGCGTGATTTTGCCCCAATTGCAACGTTTATTGGCAATTCTGTTCTCAGTTTTCCTATTCTTCTACACAATCTGATGGTTTTTAAACGAACGGTATGCAAAAGGCGTAAGCAGTATACTTACTGCCACAGCAAACAACGGCATAAACACATAGGGTTTGACCACCAATCCAAACAGCTCATATTGAATAGGATCCATTGCCGCCCAAAATGTCATTATATTGGTCGGAAAAAGATAGGACAGCTTATACAGGATAATATTGGTTTCAGGAACATTGATGAACATAGGGACCACCAGCAATAGGCCAACCAATATGATCACGCCAAAGGGGGATTTTAGCTTTGCCGACAGCAGCATGGTTATGGCTGCCGTCATAAGGCAGGAAAAAAAAGTGCAGACTGCCAAAATCAGGGCTGTTTGCCCCATGGTTACCGGGTAAGGTGACAGGAGCCCATAGAGCTGTAATGGCGCCCCAGAGCCATCCGCCCCAAATACACCCAGGGAAAAGCCATAGCCCAAAGCTGTCAGCATAACGCAAATAAGGGCAGCCAGGGAAAAACCCGTTAACAGCTTAGCTGTGATAAGCTTATTTTTCCCGTATCTTGAAGATAGGATGAGCTGGTCAGTGCCGGAAGTATACTCCCCTGAAAACAGCGGTGCAATGCAGATTGCCATGACAAAGGCCGCTGTCAACCCCAAGGTATATATGACACTAAAGAACCTGGTATAGCCATCCGTATAAGAAAATGTAAAGGGTACTTCTATTTGGGCATCCAAGGCCAGCACCTGTTCCTTGGCCTTACTGCCCATGCCCGTTGCTTCCACCAGTTCAAGCTGCCTGTCACGGCGCAAGGTATAAAACTCCTCTGCCTCTCCTCTCGTCAGCATCTGAAAGTCCTCCATATTGAACCGCCGGGACTGGGTATTGAAAGCAGGGCGGACCATTGCATAGATCCCGCTGTATGGCCGCGCAAACTCCTGATATTCCCGGGTGTCCTGATATTTATCGGCTTCAGGGATTTTAGAATATGCCCCAACCGCTTTCATAATCAGGTCACTGTCGAGCTTCTCCCCGGTGAGGGCGCGTGCATATTCCCGGTCCTTAACCATTCCATCAAAATTAGATTCAACGGGCTTACCATCCAAATAGGTATTGCCAAGCAAAGTTCCCAGAATGCTGACGATGGTTATGAGGACAGCTAATAGCAGGGTGATCCGTACACTTCTTTTACCCAAAATTTTTTTATATTCAAAACCGACCAGACTCCATAAACCGCTCATCCTTCACTCTCCTCACTAAAATAATATAAATAAAGATCCTCCAGGGAAGCTTGCACCCCCACTGCCAGATGACAGGGCTCCCTTTCCGAAATCAGGCGAAGGAACAGCTTGCCGCCCTCCTGGCGCAGATTGATGACTGGATACTTTTCGCACAGGATATCCGCTTCCGCTTGTGAAACGGTGCACTCCCAGACCCTGCCTTTAATCGTCTGAAGGATTTCTTCCCTCGTACCCCGGTGGATCAAGCAGCCATCCTTCATCACCAGGATAGTATCAGCAATATGCTCCACATCAGGAACAATATGGGTGGAAAGTAAAACAATGCGGTCCGCGCCAAGACGGGAAATCAAATTGCGGAAACGCACCCGTTCTTTTGGGTCAAGACCGGCTGTCGGCTCATCCAGCACCAATATCTTGGGGTCATTGAGCATGGACTGGGCGATCCCGAGACGTTGCTTCATGCCGCCGGAAAAGGTCTTGATTTTTTTCTTTGCCTCTTTATCGAGGGAAACCAGCTCAAGGAGCTCCCGTGTTTTTTCCTTCGCGCGGGATTTTGGCAGGCCTTTGAGCGTGGCAATATAAAGCATAAAATCCTGTGCCGAAAATTCCGGGTAATATCCAAAATCCTGGGGTAAATAGCCCAATGCCTCCCGGTAATCCTCATGTCTGACATCGATCCCATCAAAGCTGATGGTTCCTGAGGTAGGAGCCAAGATACCGCACATCATACGCATCAGCGTGGTCTTGCCTGCCCCATTCGCCCCCAGAAGCCCGTATACCCCAGGACCAAACACCAGGTTAATGCGGTCACAGGCTATTTTATTCCCATAGTGCTTTGTCACTCGGTCAAGAATAAGTTCCATGTTCGCTCCTCCATCTGTTTCAATAATTTATATATCTGCAACCCGGTAAGTACACAACCGGATACAAAGACGGCCACCCAAATGCCAAGGTAAGTGCCCGTATATAAAAGCGGTGCCCTGCTGCCGAAAAGGATGCTTACCATACCGACAAGACAGACGGCGGCAGTACATCTGTACACACCTTCCTGCCCACGCACACGGTTCAATATCCACAGGCAGATGTTGCATACAATAAGATACGGAACCATTAAATAGGTGATAACCTGCAGCATGCTGTATGGGGATATCCGGTCCATAATAAAAAGAAGCGGCATTAAAATTACGAAGTTCCCTCCCCCCAGGACAGTGATCCGTGCCATCATAAGCTGGGGAAGGCCAAAACGGCAGCTTGCCTCCAATTCTGCCATGCGGTAAGCAGCAAACCGGTAGATTTCCGTAATGGTTAACATGGCCAGGAATGGAAAGACGGCTGAGATACCCCATATTTTACTTGCCTCCGGATCCCAATTGATAAATTCCGGCGGCCTAAAAGCAAGCCTCCAACCAAGGATCAGGATCATGGCCGAAACCAGCCATACCCGTTTACGGATATAGCGGAGCTGGCTTAACAGGAGCCCCCGGTATGTCACCTTGGGGAAACGCAGCGTTTTAAGAAACTGTGTTTTTCCTATGGGAGGGGGCGCTGTAAAGTAAGTCTTCAAAGCTTTTTTTAATCTCTTATTCATAAAAATCCTCCTTTAGCTGCTCTTTCAGGGAAGCCAGGGCAGAGCCTGTCCTCCGGTATACCGCAAAGCGGGAAATTCTTAATATAGAAGCGATTTCTCCGACAGAAAGTTCATTTACATACCGCAAAAGCAATATTTCCTGTTCCTGTACCGGTAAGGTCTTCATTGCCTGCCGGACCGTAATATTAAGCTCCAGCCGTTCAAAAGTACCTGTATCCGCCATATCTTCGCTGAGGCTTACCTGCTGGGGCCTGCGAAAGGTATCTATGCAGAGGTTCCGTGCTATGGTGTAAAGATACGCCAGCTTCTTTCCGTGCTCTATGTACGAATTTTGTGAGAAGTATTTGAGGAAGGTTTCTTGGGTCAGATCCTCTGCCAAAACAGGATTACCAACCTTATAATAGCAATAGCGATAGATTTTGTCGTATTGTTCCTGGATATCGACTGACAACTGAAAACCTCCTCTCAGATTGTTTAACGGATCAATGCGGCAGTATGTGCGGGAAGAATAAAATAATTTTTTTTAATATTTTACCAAATAAATGGGCGGGCAACACGCGCCGCCCACCCATTTTGGGAATTTTCACTTGGTTTAGTTTCCGTCACCTTGATACATCCTAAAAAGTAATACATTCTTTCTTTTCTTCTGGGCCTAGCCCTTCCAATACCCTACTCCAGCTCAAAAGCCCCGGTGTACAGCTGGTAATACCTTCCCCGCTCCCGGATCAGCTTCTCATGGTTTCCTTTCTCAATGATCCTTCCTTGCTCAAGAACCATGATGGCGTTGGAATTCTGGACCGTAGAGAGGCGGTGGGCTATGACAAAGACGGTACGTCCATGCATTAAGCTGTCCATGCCCTTCTGGACAATGGCCTCCGTCCTGGTATCGATGCTGGAGGTCGCTTCATCCAGGATCATTACGGGAGGGTTGGCTACGGCAGCCCTCGCTATGGACAACAGCTGTCTCTGACCCTGGGAGAGGTTAGCACCATCCCCCGTAAGCTTCGTCTCATAACCATTTGGCAGCCTCATAATGAAATCATGGGCATTGGCAAGCTTTGCCGCCCGGATCACTTCCTCCTCCGTAGCGCCCAGCTTACCATAGCGGATATTCTCCATTACCGTTCCGGTAAACAGGTTTGTATCCTGGAGTACAATCCCCAGGGACCTTCTTAGGTCACTCTTTTTGATTTTATTAATATTAATGCCGTCATAGCGGATCTTTCCGTCAGCAATATCGTAAAAACGGTTGATCAGGTTTGTAATGGTTGTTTTGCCTGCGCCGGTTGCACCGACAAAGGCTATTTTATGCCCGGGCTCCGCATAGAGGGATACATCGTGCAGGACTGTCTTTCCTTCCACATACCCGAAATCCACATCATAGAACCTTACATCGCCCTCCAGCTTTGTATAGGTCAGGGTGCCATCCTTATGGGGATGCTTCCAGGCCCAGATTCCCGTCGTCTCTTCTGTTTCAACCAGCGTACCGTTCTCTTCCTTTGCATTGACCAGGGTTACATAGCCCTCATCATATTCCGGCTCCTCGTCCATAAGCTTAAAGATACGCTCCGCGCCGGCCAAAGCCATGGCAACAGAGTTAATCTGCTGGGACACCTGGTTAATCGGCATGGTAAAGCTCCTGCTTAGCTGGAGGAAGCTGGCGATTGCGCCCAGGGTCAGGCCGCCGATGCCGCTGATGGCCATCGCTCCTCCTAAGATTGCAATACAGGCATACTGGGTATTGCCCAGGTTCCCCATAATCGGCATGAAGATATTGGCATAGCGGTTGGCACTTGTCGCATCTAGCCTTAAATCCTCGTTTAGCCGGTCAAAGTCCTTCTTAGCCTGCTCCTCATGGCAGAATACCTTGACTACCTTCTGCCCATTGATCATTTCCTCAATATAGCCGTTGAGGATACCAAGGGATACCTGCTGCTTCATGAAAAATGTGGCGCTCTTTCCGCCGATCTTCTTCGTCAGAATCATCATAAACCCGATAAATACTATTACAAAAGCCGTGAGATGGAGGCTTGTCGCAAGCATGGCAAAGAATACTGTCACCACGGTTATCACTGAGGAAAACATCTGCGGTAAGCTCTGTGAGATCATTTGGCGTAAGGTATCAATATCATTGGTATAATGGCTCATGATATCCCCATGGTTATGGGTATCAAAATATTTAACCGGCAGGGATTGCATATGGGCAAACAGTTCATCACGGATCTTTTTCTGGACTCCCTGGGCAATAACTACCATTAAGATATTATAGGACCAGCTTGCAATGACTCCTGCCAGATAAATAGCACCCATACCCAGGATTGCATGTAACAGCCCGGTAAAGACGGGATTCTCCATCTTGGACAGGGGTTCAATATAATCGTCAATCAGGGTCTTTAAGAACAGGGAGCCGATTACTCCCGCTAATGCACTCAGGAAAATGCATAGGATAACAAACAACAGCCTCAGCTTATACCTCTGTGTCACATAGGATAACAGGCGCTTTACGGTTTTTCCCACATTCTGCGGTCCCCTTGGCCTTTTTTTCTGTTCTGGTTTATTCTGCGCCATTATTATCCCCTCCCTTCTGCTGTGAATGATATACCTCCTGGTAAATGGAATTGCTCTCCATCAGCTCCTCATGGGTACCAACCGCGTTGACGTAACCGCCCTCTAATACTACGATTTTATCAGCATCCTGGATGGAGGAAATACGCTGTGCTATGATGAACTTTGTAGTATTTGGGATCTCTTCACGGAAAGCCTTCCGGATCAGGGCGTCCGTCCTTGTATCCACTGCACTTGTTGAATCGTCCAGGATCAATATCTTCGGTTTCTTAAGCAGTGCCCTGGCAATACAGAGACGCTGCTTCTGTCCGCCGGATACGTTGGAGCCGCCCTGCTCAATATGGGTGTCATATTTATCCGGGAAGCCCTGTATGAATTCATCTGCCTGTGCCAGCTTACAGACACGGATCAACTCCTCATCCGTAGCATCCTCACAGCCCCAGCGCAGATTCTCCTTAATGGTACCGGAAAACAATACATTCTTTTGCAATACCATGGCGACCTCATTACGCAGGGTCTGAAGGTCATAATCCCTGACCTCCACGCCACCTACCTTTAAGCTGCCCTGGGTCACATCATAAAGCCTGGGAATCAGCTGGACCAAGGTTGTTTTGGAGCTTCCGGTTCCACCGATGATACCCACCGTCTCTCCTGATTTAACATCCAGGTTAATATTTGCCAGGCAGATTTTATTCTTATCCTTGCTATAGCTAAAGCTCACATTTTCAAAAACCACGGAGCCGTCCTTTACCTCATGTACTGGGTTGTCACCGTTATGTAAGTCACTCTCTTCATCCAGTATCTCGGCAATTCTTTCCGCTGAGGTTCTTGAAATAATGATCATTACAAATACCATGGACAGCATCATAAGGCTCATGAGGATCTGCATGGTGTAAGCGATGATACTCATTAACTCTCCTGTCGTCATCGTAGAGGATACAATTAATTTTGCAGAGATCCAGGAAATTAACAGAATGCAGATATATACGGAGGACTGCATGATGGGTCCGTTAAAGGCGAGTATTTTCTCTGCCCTTGAATAGTCCTTGTAGATCTGGTTTGATATTTTCCCAAACTTCTTCACCTCGTGGGCTTCCCTTACATAGGATTTTACCACACGGATTCCATGAAGGTTTTCCTGTACCATGTTATTCAAATAATCGTAGGTATCAAATACCTTCTCAAAAATAGGATGGGCATGCTTAATCATTACGTAGAGTCCGATGGCCATAAATGGCACTACCGCCACAAAAATCAGTGCTACCTTGGCATTAATGCTAAAGGACATTGCCATGGACAGGATGATTAAAACCGGAGCCCTAAATGCCATCCGTATGATCATCTGGTATGCCATCTGGACATTGGATATGTCCGTCGTAAGCCTGGTTACTATGCTGCCCGTTGAAAATTTATCAATATTGGCAAAGGAAAAATCCTGTACCTTATAATAAATATCATGCCTTAAATTTGCACAAAAGCCTGAAGCAGCTTTCGCCGCATAGACACCGCCCAAGGCTCCAAAAGCAAGGGATACCAAATTGCATAGGACGAGTATCAGACCAATTTTTAAGATAACCCCCATATTTCCCTCATTAATCCCATGGTCAATCAGATAAGCCATCAAGAGAGGAATAATTACGTCCATAATAACCTCCATACCCACAAAGGTCGGTGTCAGGATCGTATCCTTCTTATACTGTCTGATACACTTTGCTAGTCGTCTTATCATCTTTACCTCCTCATTTTTAGTTAGTGTACATAAATAAAAGCCATCTCAGGATGACCAATTATTCCACATTCTTTTTTATCTTATCAAGAATAATAAAAAACTGTTCTATCTCCTCCTTGGTCAAACCGTTTTTGATATTGGCCTCCATCTTATGGATTGCCTTCATCGTTGCTTCGTGGGAAGCGATTGCCTTTGGGGTCAGTACCAGTTTTTTCAGCCTTGCATCATAGGAAACCGGCTCACGGTAAATCATCCCATTCTTCTCCATCAGCTGGAGGATTCCGGTAGCCGTGGAACGGCGGATCGTAAAGTCAGCCTCGATATCCCGTTGGAAGACATCCTTCTGGTCCCGCCGGTCATATAAATAGCCGATAATCCATCCGTGCATGCCCGTAAGCTGTTCCGCATGCTCCGAAGCTTTTATGGCTGCAATTTTCCGCTTTATCATATTGGACAAAACCTTAAGTTCAAACCCAATCGCCCTATCATTTTCCATCCCTTTATTATCCATTCCTCACCTCAATTCTGTTAGTAAGCTAACAACAATGTTAGGTACCTAACATTATATCAAATTTAGAATAATCCGTCAATATTTTTTGTTGTAATATTTTTAGCCCTTCCTACCAAGCCTCTTATAATGGTAATTGTACCGTAAAGGTGCTTCCTTTTCCAACCTCACTTCTTACTGCAATGCTTCCCTTGCATAGATCCACAATTCTTTTCACCAACGGCAGCCCCAGGCCGTTCCCCTCCGTAGTACGGGAGGTTTCCCCCTGGTAAAACTTATCGAATATATGCTTCATGGTACCCGGGTTAATTCCGATTCCCCCATCCTGGATCTCAACAATGGCTTCTCTGCCTTGGACATAGCATTTAATTACAATCTCACTTCCCTCCGGACTGAATTTAATTGCATTTAAAATCAGGTTATTCCATATGTGTGACAGCATTTCTTCATTTGACCTATACCTAATCTCCTCCAATTGGAGGTTCAATTGGATCCTTTTCTTGCTCCACTGCTTTTCTAATAACAAAACACATTTTCTCAGCTGCTCATCCAGGTAAAATTCCTTCTTATCGCTGATGATCTGCTGGTTCTCCAGCTTCGAAAGCAAAAGAATATTGGAGGACATATTGGTCAGCCGCTCCGATTCCGCAATAATGATGCCTGCATATTCCTTTCTTTGCTCCTCGGTTATGGTATCCTTTAAAAGCTGTCTGGCAAATCCCCTGATTGACACAATAGGGGTCTTGAATTCATGGGAGAAGTTATTAATGAAATCCTGGCGGAACATCTCAATTCCTCCCAGCTCTTCTGCCATGGTATTGAAATTACTGAGCAGCTCCG
>JARKQP010000551.1 GCA_029974875.1 Mobilitalea sp. | reverse complement strand
CCAGCTGAATTACACACCTAACCTGGAAGCATTTAAAGATAAAATGATCGCCACAAAGGCCAAGTTCTGGACCCGGTTTACAGGGGAATCCATTTACTGGAATAAGCTTGAGGAGGCATTTTATGTGGCAAATGGCAGCAGAGGGGGCATAGCGCCCTTCGGCGACATGAGCGTTATGGATGTTGCCAGCGGCAGCCAGAGCTCAGCAGCAGGGCCAGGTACATCCCCTGCCGGCCAGGCACCTGTAGCGGGAGGACACCGGGCAGCAGCAGCCGGTCAAGGAACTGCTGCGGCTGGTCAAGGAACTGCTGTGGCTGGTCAAGGAACTGCTGTGGCTGGTCAAGGTGCTGCAGCGGCAGGCCAGAGTGCGCCGCCGCAAACACAGGCTCTGTCTGCCAAGGCCCAGGAACGCCAGGAGAAGTTAAACAGGTTTATGCAAAAGGGTAAGGACATTATGACCCTGAAAAAAGAATTGGAGAAGCCTGGAATCACGAACAAGGCGGAGAAGGAAGCGGAGGCCAAGCAGGCGGTTCAGGAATTAGTAAGCATTTTAGAGGGATTATATAGGGTGGACCATGAGATGGGCCAGCTCTGTGCGCAGATGCAGATGAATCTTTCCAATGAAGCTGACTCAAGTGAGCTCTCTGAATGGAGCGAAAGGTCTGGGAACGGGTCGACGCTAACCGGTATCCTTGCTTCGATTGTGGATAATGATTGGTATCAATGGGGGCTTAGTGACGCGACAGAAGAAGGGAAGAAAGCCATTGAGAAGGTGGGGAAGGCAGGAAGCGGAATCTCTCTTTTTACGGCAGCCTTTTCCTTGATCGGATTAGTGTTCCAGACGGTGGATTTTTGGAAGCACAGGGGTCAGATGACGCTGCGTGCAAAGGTTTTGGGCGGTCTGGATATCACAACCAGTTTCGTTGATCTTGCAACCACTATGACAGGTGCAATACAGAACCTGATGGACGTGGCAGAAAAAACGCAAAATGTCACTGGAGGCGTCATGGGTATCGCTACCGGTACCTTCAAGCTGGTAACAGGAGCCGCACAGATGGATGCCGCTGATACGCAGCAACGGCTAAGCTATGAATCCGCGGCTGCCTTCTACGCAAGGAAGAGGGATGCGAGTGCGACGGAGGAAGAGAGAAGGGATTCGCAGAAGGCGTTGAATACGGCAAAGCTGTCCCATAGGCTTGGCCAGGCAAAGGAGGCCAGTGCAGGAGCTAAGATGATATCCGGTGGTTTGGATATTATCGGAGGAATCCTGACAATTGGCGGCCTGGGGGCTGGATCGGTCTTTACC
Source organism: Mobilitalea sp. (assembly GCA_029974875.1). The sequence goes on along the minus strand of JARKQP010000551.1, from coordinate 9,855 downwards.
CTGCTAGCCCTGGGGATTGACCTGACGATGTATTTTGTCAACCTGGTGAAAAAAAGAAAAATAATCTATGAGACAATTGATGATTATATCGGTATGCCCAGCCTTTACAAGGAGATTGCAGGGAACGAAGCTGTTAACAAGGAGCAGGAAGAAGGGATTAAACGGCAAATACGGCTACAGGCTGCTGCAATGCTCGGCTTTAGCAGCAGGGAAAACCTGTTTAAGGCAATTACAGTAGAATATGCCAAGAATATCTACCAGCACGTATTTTTTAAAAAGGGCTCCAAGACTGACCGGGCAGAGAAGGCGGGGGATGCGGATGCAGATTATATTAAGATCCTCCAAGCACTGGGGCTGAAGCCGAATTATGAGACAAGAAAGCCAAAGGTGAATACGATCGCATGTCAGCTGCAGAACCTTTAAACTGGGGGTGAATACATGGAATGGTTCAGAAGTGACCCGAAGGAGAAGATCAAAAGGGTTGCTAAGGTATACAACGGGATGCAGGAAAGAAAGAAGGATATTCATCAGGGGCTTGGGACGAAAAAGGATCAGGATAAGCAGTTTTTTGAGACATATTCCGATACGATTGATGGATACCTGGAGCAGCTTCAGAATAACCGGGAAGAAAAAGAAAGTGAGGATATCGGGGTATTAAGAACGGCATATCTGTTAGCCTATCCTGAAAAATGCTCTTTGTATGGGCTGCCGGATCCTCGCCAGGAAGCTGCTGGTCACGAGGAGGACAGGGAAGCTGGTGATAGGGAGGCTGATGGCAATGGGAATCAGGAGTCACTGGAGGATAAAGCAGCATCCCATTTTAAGAAAACAGGGATAGGGCAGCGGCTGGAGGTAAAGCAGGATTCCCTGTCAAAGGGGATTGATCCGGCGGCAATGCAGGGAATGCAGGAAATTTCCAAGTGGATGCTGCGGAATTGCGTGAATTCAGGGTGGAGAAACAAAGAAGCAAATAAAAAGATTGATTTCGTACATGGCTTTGTCATGAAGCAGCCGGCACGCGTCAAGCTGTACGCATACTATATGATTGAGAATAAGCAGCGCAAGGAGACGGATCCGGAGAAAATGATCCATAACATTACGCAATCCCAGATAAATTATGTGCCGGAGCTGGAGAAATTCAAGAACCAGATGATTGCTACCAAGGCCAAGTTCTGGAAGCGGATTACCAGGAGTGAGGTTTACTGGGATAAGCTGGAGGATGCATTTCAAGCAGCCAATGGCGTCAGGGATTCAATAAAGCCCTTTGGTGATATGGGCTCTATGGATGTATCCGGCAGCCAGGCCCAGCCATCCGAAGAGAATACGGCATCAGTGGGTCAGGACTCTGTTGCAGGTCAGGAACAGGAAAGCGTAAGCCGGAGCCAGACAGGAGATCAGAACCAGCCGGAGAATCAGAACCAGCCGGAGAATCAAAACCAGCCGGGGAATCAGAACCAGCCGGAGAATCAGAACCAGACAGGAGACAGAAGCCAGGCAGGGGAAGGTCAGGAGCCGTTATCGGATATGGATCGGCTGCGCCAGCAGAAGCTGGAGGAATTTACGCAAAAGGGCAAGGAAATCATGACCCTGAAAAATGAGCTGCCGGCACCGGAGGCTGCGGACAGGGAGGAGAAGGAGAACAATATCCGGAAGGCAGCCCAGGAACTGACCGATATCCTGCAAGAGCTATATGGGATGGACCATACCATGGATCTGATGGGCAAACGGATGCAGACAGACAATACAAATGAAGCAAAAGCAAACAAGACAGCTAAGACCAGCAGCTATATGGGCTATGGATCACTTGCAAGCAATGTTACATCCATGGTAGCAGTAAATAAAAGCGTTGCCCTGCAGCTTGAGAAGCATACATCACTTAGCAAGGGAACCATTGATTCACTCATACCAGCCGGAAATGTCATAGCTCTGGTAGCAGCAGCGCTTTCCTTAGTCAGCACGGTGACCCGCCTGGTGGATGTGTACCGGCATGGCGCCCAGATGACGGGTGGCGCCAAGGCTGTCGCTGGAATGGAAATACTGACCGGAGCCTTTACTACATATAAGATAGCAGAAACTGCACGGCAGGGGATGACTGGAGCCAGTGAAGCCGCAAAAACTGCTGTCGGGGGAAAGCTGGGGATAGCGGGAGGCATCCTTAATATTGCATCAGGCATGATCGAGTTGAATGCATCCACAGAGCAGGAAATGGACAGCGTTGAGGCAAAGAAAGCCTTTGAAAAAAGAGCTGGGGATACAAATGCAAGCGAAGAGGAAAAGAAGGACTCCATAAAAGCCGCCAATACAGCTAAGCTTGCCGAACGGATAGCCGGTGCAAAGCAGGTCGGCGCAACAGCTAAAATAATAAGCGGTCATTTTGAAATCATAGGAGGAATTCTTGCGGCCACAGGTGTGGGAGGAATTGCTTCCACGGTTTTCACAGGGATTGCGCTGGGAATTAATCTCAGTGTTATGCTTTATAAATACATTAAAAAGAAAAAGATAATCAATCAGACCATTGATGATTATATTGATATGCCCAGTATCTATGCAGCTTTAATCGGAGGGGAAGCCGTAGATGAGGAACGGGAGGAAGAGATAAAGCAGTATATCCGGTCACAGGCGGCAGCCCGTCTTGGATTTGTAGGTAAGGAAGGCTTGTTCCGGGCAATAACGATAGAGTATGCTAAGAATATCTACCACCATGTATTCTTTAAGAAGGGCTCAATGACGGAACAGGCTGGAAAAGCAGAGGAAGCAGACCAGGATTATATTAAGATCCTTAGTGGACTGGGTCTTGTGCCGGACTATAAAACTTATAAGCCCAAGGTCAATACTATTGCATATAAGCTGCAAAATCTTTAGAATGAGGTTAGAGATATCAATATAGCTTAAATAAAATATATAGTAAAAGGAGAATTCACATGAACAATAAAGAAGAACAATTCCGTTATGAGGTGCTGGAAAAGATAAGACAGGATATTGACACTTTGGGTGAAGCGGCTATTTTAAGAACTCCGATGGAAGGAGTCCCCACCCACATGCTCAATGTACTTCATACCATGCTGGGACACCGGGGAGAAGAGGTTATGGGGGAATATTATTTTCTTCCTTTAGAAGGTGAAAATAAATATCACCTGTTTTCCAGTGTCCTGACTTTGACGGAGGAGATGCCGGACAGCCGTTATGATGTTCTCGGCCAGGCTGCAAATGCGCTGAATTTCTTCCTTCCCGTAGGATCACTGGTATTTTCCAGGTCCGATGAAATTATGGCGTATAAATACACCTCCCTGATTCCGGTTACGGCAACTGTCGAGGAAGCGCTGGGAATCATTGATGGCCATATTGGCCTCGCCACGCATATTGTAGATAGATATGTAGATCCATTGATAGACTTAATGCAGGAGGAGATCAGCCTGGAGGATTTCCTGGATCTTTTACCGGAGGCTTACCGGAGCTAATGTAGCGCTTGACAAAAGCTGAACGGGACGGCACACCGGAGATATTAGGGACAGGCCGATATTTACTGGTGGGAAAAGAACTAAAAATTTTACTGCTGAGAAAAGAAACTTGCCGGTGAGAAGAGGATCAAACGGTCGCCGGTAAGGCATAAGGAGAATTATGGATACATTAGGAGCATGCGGGTTCCAACGGTTGACGGTTGAGGATAAAGCCAGGTTTGACCGCTTTTTCCTTAAAATGAATGATAACTGGGTCTCAACTCTTAGTTTTTCCAGTATGATAGCTTGGAATAGCAGCATTCACATATATCATCGGGTGCTGGGGGAATATCTGTGGATCCTGGCTCACGATACAACCTGTGGGCAGTGGTATACCATCCCCTTACTTGGATATTATGAGCAGGAAAGCCTGGAGGAAAGCATGAGGGAGCTTTTGGAGCAGATGGAAAAATTACAGCTCCCGGTTCATTTTGTCAGTGTCAGCGAATGGATGCTGCCCTACTATAAGAGTTTAACATGCATGACAAGTGAGGAAACCTACAATAGTAAGCTGAGTGATTATATCTATGGAGTGGATGATTTTATCAAGGCGGGCAACAATCAGAAAAACAGGTATGATTATAGGTATTTTATCAGGAATTACAATCCGGAGGTTGTTATGATGGATTCCCGGCAGGTGGACCGTTATGTTGATTTCACATCGAAAGAATTTTGCTGTTCCCGTGAATGCAGCCGCTGCGTCTATGGCTGCCAATCGGAGACGGTCCGCAATATTACCCAGGTGCTGGAAAGGACAGGGGCAAAGGGAATTGCAGTCTATCACGAAGGTGAGCTGATCGGTTACGAAATTGTATCCAGGGAGAAATCACAGCTGGTTTATCACTTTAAGGGGAATTCCCGTAAATACCGGGGGCTGGGCATCTTTCTTAATTGGAAGTGCTATGAGCTCTTCGGAGGGGATGCCAGATATATCAATTATACGGAGGATATGGGACTGGAGGGCTTAAGAAAGTATAAGCAGCAGCTTGCGCCCTATCATTTATCACACAAATACGAATTACAAAGAACAAGTTAGTACCCTGTGGCTCCTTAAACTTTGATTTGTACAATCAGACAATTACAAAATAAAGCTTAAGGGGCTACAGGGCACCAGGCATACGGGGGGATCAGGATGAAAAAGAAAAAACTATTTAATGCTGTGGGAGTAATCTTACTTGCGGTCTGCATTTGTTACATTCTGTTTCATGGGGATTTGCTGTTTAAAAGATCCTTTTCTGTGGTATATACGGACATCGTATGTGCGGCTCTTGACAGTAACGGGAATCAGGTCATTGTTGATTCCGGCGGGCAGAGGCTGCTAAAGGTAAGCCCTGAAAATGAAGTGGTTTTTGAAAAAAAGTATAGGATGAATTCGGCAAAAGGACTGAATAAGGTTGCTAAATTGGCGGTAGACCAGGACGATAACATCTTCCTTTTGAATAATATCAAGGAAGAAGGGGGCTTCCGGTACCGGCGGGAGGAAATTGTGAAATATTCTCCTTCCGGGGAATATCAGGGGGTCATTTTTGCTGTTGACCACGAAACTCCCACGCTGGCTAAGGACATCACGGGATTAAGCCTATATCATGGACAGATGGTATATTTTCTTGGCTCAGAAGATTCCACATCCCTATATGGGGAGGATGGCAGGCTGGTACATACCTATGAGGGTAAGGGGATGAAGGAGCTGGTCATTACCTACGCCCTGGATCCTTCCAACGATGAACTGTATTATTCAACCAAGCAGGGGAAGCTTTACCGGTATCATGAGGGGGGAGAGCCCTTCCTCTTATATGATGCGGCAAATTACGATTATCTGAGTATCCCCAGGGATATCAGCCTTGACGGGCAGGGAGGGCTGTATTTTACGGATATCGGACTGAGGACCGTATCAAAGCTGGAGGAGGATGGGAGCCTGTCCCATGTCATCTACGATGGTGAGGTGGGAGTGGACACCTCCTACAAATACATCTATACCTATCTGTCAACGGAAAATGGATTGATTACACAGACCAGCGACTTTACGGTGATGCTCCGGGACGGGGAGCAGGTAAACAGCCAGTCGGCAGTCTATTCCGCCATGGTGTGCTTTTTCATTGTCTTGGGGTGGGTAGCGGTTGTCCTGGCGGCTGTCCTGGCTTTATGCATTCTGCTGGAGCTGTTTTTCTTCCTTATAAAAAAGGGGTCAGGAACCTTAAAGCTCAGCATGGGTGTTATGAGCGGAGCCATGGTGATTGCGGGCATCTTCATTTTCATGGTAATTCCTGATTTTGAAGACCGTCTGCTTGATTCGGTCCTAAAACAGGCGCAGGCTATCTCTGATGTGATTCAGATTGTCCTTCCCAAAGAGGAATACAAGAACTTGAATTCTACGGCAGATTTTTTAGGTGAGGATTATAATGCGGTCCGGGGCAGGATTAAGGAGGTGTTTTCCGACAGGAATGATGATATCAATGATTTCTATTGTGTTCTTTATAAGATACAGGACGGGGATATCATTACGGGTACTTATTCCCTGGAGGAATATTCCGGCGCAGTATATCCCTACGACTGGGGATATGAAGGCTCTGACGAGGAGTGGATCATTACCCATAAGGAAGGCAGGGTGTATACGGATAATACGACCAGCGAGGGAAGCTATCTGTTTGTGTTAAACCCCTTGTTTGATAAGGATGATAATGTGATCGGCTTAGTTGAGGTAGGAACGGACCTGCATGCCTTCCATACGGAGACAAACCGGATGATTATAGAGCTGCTGTTAAATGTATTTGCCATTACGGTGATCATTATTCTGGTGGCGCTGGAGTTTATCATTTTCCAGCATGGCAGGCAGACCTATCTGAAGGAAGCAGGGGAAAAGGCGGGGAATGCCCTGGTCCAGGTTCCGAATGAGGTACTTCGGATCCTGGTGTTTGGGATTTTCTTTATCACCAATGTGACCACCAGCTTCCTGCCTATCTATGCCATGAATATATCAGGGACTGGATTTGCCCTCGGGCTGCCTAAGGAGGTGCTGGCGGCTGTCCCGATCTCGGCGGAGGTGTTGTTTGGTGCCATTGGCTCCATATTCGGGAGCAGGCTTGTTGACAGGCTTGGGCAGAAGCGGTCGGCCATGCTTGGCAGCCTCTTATTCACGGCAGGCTTACTGGTCCGGTTTATGCTGCCGGACATCTGGATCCTTACGTTGGGCAACAGCATCATGGGCTATGGCTGGGGAATCCTGCTCCTGCTGGTAAATACGGCGATTGCCAGTGGAAACGGGGAAGAAAAGAACAAGGGATTTGCCGGCTATACGGCGGCGGCATTAAACGGAGTAAATTGCGGAGTTGTATTTGGCGGCTTTTTGACGAACTGGCTGGGGCATAGGATGATTTTTCTGGTGGCGGCAGTATTAAGCACCGCAATTGTGGCCCATGCCTTCTCTTATTTAACCAAGATCCAGGTACATAGGGAGGAAGAGACAAGGGGAGAGGGCAGGATCAATTTGCTCCAATTCCTTACGGACCGGAGGGTCTTACGGTTCTTCCTGATGATTGCAATTCCGGTGATTGCCTGCAGCTATTTCCTGAATTACCTCTACCCGATCCTTGGCTCCGAGTATGGCCTCTCAGAAAACAGGATCGGATACTCCTATCTGATTAACGGCCTCTGTGTCATGTTCTTTGGCACAGTGCTGACCAGGTTCTTCTCAAGGAAGGTAAGGAAGGAGTACTCGCTGGTAGTTGCAGCCCTGCTCTACGGAACAGCCTTCCTCTGCGTGGCGGTGTTCCAGAATGTATATGCGCTGCTGCTGGCATTGGTGCTGCTGGGTCTGTCAGACAGCTTCGGCCTCCCCTTACAGACCAGCTATTATACAGACCTGGAGGTTGTCAGGAAATATGGCTATGGAAAGTCTATCGGCATCTATAGCCTGTTTGAGAACCTGTCCCAGGCAGGAGGCTCCTTTGTATTTAGTTATGTCTTGATTATTGGGGTTCAAAGGGGTCTTGGCATAGTGCTTGTGGTGGTTGTAGGGCTGGCGCTGCTCTTCGGGATCTTCGAGATGTTCAGGAACAGGATGGACAGGAAGAAGGAATATCATATTTGTTGATAACTTTTAGAAAGCATGATACAATAAATTACAAAGTAATAAAGCCCTCTCCACATGGGAATAGATTTGTATATGGTGCAGCTGTATGGATAAATCACATTTAGAATAGGGAGGAAACCTATATGACAAATATTAATCAGTTATCCAACGGAATTACCGTCGTTACGGAAGAATTACCATATTTACGAAGTGCGTCCTTTGGTATTTGGGTAAAAGCGGGCTCTGCCGATGAGGATGAGACCAACAACGGCATAGCGCATATTATTGAACACATGCTATTTAAGGGAACCAGGAACCGCAGCGCAAAGCAGATTGCTGACGATATGACGAGGATCGGCGGGAATATGAATGCATTTACCAGCAAGGAGTGCACCGCCTATTATGCGACTGTTTTGGCGGAGCATTTGCCCATCGCAATTGATATCATCTCTGACATGCTGACCAATTCCCTCATTGATGAGAAGTCCTTAAAGAAGGAAAAAGGCGTGATTATCGAGGAGATTGACATGTATGATGATTCTCCCGAGGATTTGGTCCATGAGATGCTCCAGCAGCGGATTTGGAAGAACCACCCCCTTGGCTATATGATTTCAGGGACGAAGAAGATCGTGCGTAAGGTAACGAGGGAGCAGATAGAGGAGTTTATGGATCGGCATTATGTCGGTGAAAATATGGTAATATCCGTAGCCGGCAAGATCAACGGGAATGGGGTACTGCAGCTGCTGGAAGAGAAGTTTGGCTCCATAAAGGCAAGGAGCAGCAAGCCGAGGATCAATGTGGTCAGGCCGGAATATAATAAGGTAGTCTGCAAAAGGGATAAGGACATTGAGCAGATGCACTGTAACATTGCATTTGACAGCATTTCCTATCTTTCGGAGGACCGCTTCCTGCTCACGGTGCTCAATTCGATCTTTGGGGGAGGTATCAATTCCAGGCTGTTCCAGAAGATCAGGGAGAACAGCGGATTGACCTACTCCATTTATTCCTACGGAAGCTCATACCGGGAAACTGGCTTGTTCCATATTTATGCCGCCATGAACCCTTCCCAGACTCCGGTTGTCATTAAGAAAATATTTCAGATATTAAATGACCTGAAGAAAAAAGGGGTTACAGGGGAAGAATTAAGCATGACTAAGGAGCAGATCAAAACAGAGCTGATTCTGGGCAGCGAAAGTGCAAAGAGCAGGATGAATTCAAATGGGAAATCCATGGTTTACAGGGGAAGGATCATACCGGTGGAAGAAATAGTGGCCGGGATCGAAGGGGTGACCCAGGAAGGAATCCTTGAATTTACTAACCGGCATTTTGATATGAGCACGGCTTCTATCTCGTTGGTTGGAAACCTGAAGGGGTTCGATATGAAATTCCTTGAGGCGTAGGGGGCTAATAGGTTAGGCGGTAAAACGGTGTTAATGTAGGTGATTATGCCTTTTTAATTGCCTAAACTAACATATATGATTAATGTATAATAGGAGGGTGTTATATGAGATATGAGATCGTAGGCGAACCTTTGCCCGTTGTGACCTGCTACGTTAATGCGGGGGAAACATTAATTACAGAGAGGGGCTCTATGTCTTGGATGAGCCCTAACATGAAGATGGAGACCTCCACTAATGGCGGAATTGGAAAAGCCTTAGGAAGGATGTTTTCCGGTGATTCCCTGTTCCAGAACCGGTATACTGCCATGGGCGGAGAGGGTATGATTGCTTTTGCATCGAGCTTTCCGGGTTCTATCAGGGCGCTGGAAATCGGTTCGGGAAATGGGATGATTGTACAAAAGTCCGCTTTTCTTGCGTCGGAAGCAAGCGTTGAACTCTCCCTGCATTTCCAAAAGAAGTTTGGGGCGGGACTGTTTGGTGGAGAAGGCTTTATCATGCAGAGGTTGTCCGGGCATGGGATCGCTTTTATTGAAATTGACGGATATGCCGTGGAATATGTGCTGCAGCCTGGACAGCAGATGGTGATTGATACCGGTTATCTTGCGGCAATGACGGAAGGGTGTACGATGGATATTCATACTGTTCCGGGAGTGAAGAATATGCTTCTTGGTGGGGAAGGGATTTTTAATACGGTGGTGACGGGGCCGGGGAAGATTATATTACAGACCATGCCTGTTAGCAGTGTGGCGGCGACGATTCGTCCGTTTATTCCGTCGGCGAAATAAGAGGTGTGAGTGGGTGAGTTATATAGTGCTTATGTAGGTAGTGTTCACAGGAAGAGGGGCAGGGGTGGTATAACGTATTTGCTTACCTCTACATCCGATACAAA
>JARKQP010000537.1 GCA_029974875.1 Mobilitalea sp. | reverse complement strand
TTATTCCTTACCTCCTACCAATGATTTATTTAAACTTCAACTGTCCAGTTGTGTGTATCCTCTACGCTCCCCAACTGAATTCCTGTAATTGTATCGTACAGCCTTTGGCTGATGGGACCAATGCCTCCATCCTGGACCTGCATAAAATTATCTTCCCATCGCAGCTGTCCTACCGGGGAGATAACTGCAGCCGTACCGGAGCCCCATACCTCTTCCAGCGTACCATTCTGTGCTGCCTCATATACCTCATCGATGGATATCTTTCTTTCCTCCGTCGGCAACCCCCATTCCCTGCAGAGAACCAGCACTGAATCCCTGGTAACACCAGGCAGGATGCTTCCATTTAACTCGGGGGTAATAACCGTGCCATTGATCTTGAAGAAGATATTCATGGCTCCAACTTCCTCTATATATTTCCTGTGTACACCGTCAAGCCAGAGTACCTGGGAATAGCCCTCATCATGGGCCTTTACCTGGGACTTTAAGGATGCAACATAATTTGCACCGGTCTTCGCCTCACCGATACCGCCCTTCACTGCCCTTACATATTCGTCCTCAATCCAGATCTTAACCGGATTTAACCCCTCCGGATAGTATGCCCCGACGGGAGACAGGATAATGATGAATAAGTACCGTTCTGAGGGCCTGACACCTAAGAATGGATCTGTGGCTATGACAAAGGGCCTAACGTAAAGGGAGGTTCCCTCCTTTGTAGGGATCCAGGCCTCGTCCGCCTTTACTACAGCTTTAATTGCCTGTAGAAAATCCTCTTCCGGAATCTCAGGAATACAGATCCTACGGTTTGTCTTATTTGCTCTTTCTATATTTTTATCCGGACGGAACAGCAGGGTTCTGCCATCCCCCGTTTTATACGCCTTTAATCCCTCGAACATTTCCTGTCCATAATGGAACACCATAGCGGAAGGCTCCAGATTAAGCGGCTGATAGGGTATTACCCGTGGATCATACCATCCTTTTCCCGTCTCATAGTTCATAAGGAACATATGGTCCGTGAAAATAGTTCCGAATTTCAAAGGATTATCAGCTCCCGGTAATACCTTTGGATTTTTGGTTATCTCAATTTTAATATCAAGCATCTTATCATCCTTCCTTTTTGAAGCTATCACCTATAAGACAGCCCAAGTTGTCTATAAAGCAGCCCTAACTGCCACGTAGCTCCTTTTCTCTATCAAGTTTATATCTCCTTAATAGTAGTCTCTCAAGGCATTTTTTTCAAGTACTTTTTATCTTTTTCTTTCATACCTGCAGAAGGTATAGGCTAAGTCATAGTAAGTGTGCTCATCACTCTCTTCTGCCAGCACCCAATCCTCCATCTGGTCCAGGTTCGGAAAATAGGTATCTGCCTGGTAGGCATAGTCAATCTTCGTGATGTGTGCCGTATTACAGTATGGCAGGAACTGCCGGTAAATACTGTCACCCCCGATGACATAGATATCCTCCGTCCTGTACTTCTTTGTAACCTCCAGTGCCTCCGGGACACTATGTACCACAATAGCATCCTTTACCTTAAATTCCGGATCCCTTGTTACCACAATGTTTACCCTGTTCTTTAGGGGCTGTCCTCCAGGAAAGGTCTCCAGGGTCTTCCTTCCCATGATAACCACCTTCCCCGTTGTCTCATCACGGAAGAAACGCATGTCGGCGGGAATGCTTACCAGGAGCTTATTCTGGTAGCCAATCGCCCAGTTTTTATCTACTGCAACAATACACTGCATTGAATCTCCCATCCTTTCGTATATGTTATTCTAGGTTTATGTTGTGAATTCATATGACGCTTTGAACATAACTATGGTAAGTCATATTTAAGAATTAATATCCTTTTATACTGCAACAGGAATTGGAGCTACTTTGGATCCATGCTGGTAGTTACGCAGTTCGAAATCCTCCACTGTGAACCGGTAGAAGTCTTTTATGCCCGGGTTCATCCAAAAAGTTGGTGCTTCGTAGGTTGGGCGCTGGATGAGCTCCTGGATGATTGGGATGTGACGATCATAGATATGGGCATCTGCGATAACATGTACTAATTCTCCTACCTCAAAGTCACAGACTTGTGCCAGCATATGGAGCAGTACGGAGTATTGGCATACATTCCAGCTGTTTGCTGCCAGGATGTCATTGGACCGCTGGTTTAAGATTCCGTTGAGAGTTAGTTTTTCGTTGTTCTTTTTCTTTGTGACATTGAAGGTCATGCTGTAGGCGCAGGGATACAGTCTCATCTCATGCAAGTCCTGGTGAACATAGATGTTTGTCATTATTCTACGACTGTATGGATTATTTTTCAGATCGTAGATTACGCGATCCACCTGATCCATTTCGCCTTCTTTGTATTTGTGTTTTACTGCTAGCTGATAACCATAGGCCTTTCCTATGGAACCGTCTTCGTCTGCCCAGGCATCCCAAATATGACTGTTTAGGTCATGAATATTGCTGGATTTCTTCTGCCATATCCAAAGCAGCTCATCGATACAGCTCTTAAAGGCTGTTTTTCGCAGAGTAGATGCGGGAAATTCCTTTGATAAATCATATCGATTTACAACGCCAAACTTTTTTATGGTATAAGCAAAGGAGCCATCCTCCCACTTTGGACGCACTTTCTCTCCCTCTGTACTGACACCGTTTTCTAATATATCTCTGCACATTTCTATAAATATGTTATCTGCCTGACTCATACTAATCCTCCAATCTTTAGGAGAAATCACACACTCTTCCGAAAGACTTCTCCTCTCTATCCTGTTTCAGTGCATCTATTTCTAGTTATCTATTTTAACTCACTAAAACAACCAAAGCAAGAAAATAAAAAATCTGTTCACAATATTAATATCCATTAAGTACTTATTCCTTATTCCCACATTATAAAAGTCACTTGTTATGAAAGTGACTTTTATTCATCTTATATTCTATTTATTTGCTAACCAAAGTTTCACCTAGGCAATTGTCTTTTCTAATTTTCAAAACCGTTTACTTATTTTGCATTCTTTACCAGTCTTTCAGAAAATCAAGCTTCTTTTTAATGAAATCCAGTACTCTTTTTGACTCCTTTTCGAGAGTACCGTTTTCCTTTTACTTCTCTCTTTTTAACTCCTCCCTCTGGAAACCTGCAACAAGCTGAAGCTCCTTTTTGATTTCCTCATAGCTTTTCATTCTTTCCCTTCCTCCGAAACATTAATAAATATGCCAGAACTGCCAGCAGCATGAATCCGGTACAGCCCAAATAAATTGTGGGGTATCCCCAGTTCTGCGAGACCAGCCTCCACACAAAGGCTCCAAGTCCAATTCCGAGATCCAATGAGGTAAAAGAGATCGCATTTGCTGCTCCCCGCTTGTGAGGTGGGCACAGTGAAATGACAATCGTATTCAATGCAGGCTGAACGGAACCGTATCCAACCGCATAAATAACAGCGGCAATTAAAAAAAATGTCTTCGACACTTCAACTCCCCTGCCCCTCATTCTAATCACTGTCCGTTTTTCATGCCCGCTTCAAGCGGGCTATTTTAATTCCTGCTTCCTCCTTACGGAAGAATTTTCTATTACACAAATAAGGAACTATAAGCTTTTACTTATAGTTCCAATTCTTAATATATACTATTCATTTCACGATATTGAACAGGTGTTATATGATAAGTCTTTTTAAATAGATTATAAAAATAACCGCTACTTTTATAGCCAATATTGTATGCTATTTCTTCGACGGGATAATCTGTATCTGCCAGCAATTCACATGCTTTCGTCAGTCTTAGCTCAATTAACAATTGCGATGCATTTTGCCCTGTACTTTTTTTAATGAATTTTGTCAGATAATTTTCTGTATAATTAAAATGTTCTGCAATATCTTTCATAGAAATAGTGGCATAATTTTTTTCCATGAATGTCAAAATTTCTACCATCTTATTATTAGAAGCATCTGTTCTTGTTTTTTGTTCTGCTGATAATTCAGCTACTAGAAGAAGTAGTAGTGCTTGCAAATGTGAATGTGTTTCTCTCTTTGAGTTTGCTTCCAACAATATGTAATCAATAATTCGTTTATATATATGATTTTCGCTATATACGAAATAAAGATATTCTTTTGACGCACTTTTACCTTTTATAAAATCTGTCAATGTACCGGTTTCTTCATAAAATTCTTTTAAAATTCCTTCTTCAAAAATTTCTATTGGAACACAGATATTAACAATTGTAGCCTGACCATCAGAGCATGCAAGTGCATGCTCTGAGTTAATATTCGTTATCCATATGTCTCCTTTTTGCAAGTTAACAACATCCGTCCTGCTTTTTGACAAAAGTTTTCCTTCAAGTACACAAACTATTTCCAAGTAATCATGCTTATGAAATGTAATTGGGATTTCCCGGGTATCAATAAAAATAACCGGAAGACAGCTGCCTGAATCAGGAAAATTTCCATATCTTTCATTAACTTGTTTAAAGTGTAAGGTTCCATCTTTTGATATTTTTCTTATGGGGCTTTGCTTAATCCCCTCCTCTCTTATTACGTAAGGGATATTTTCATAATCAAGCATCGGTCTTTTTCCCAATATGATGTTTATAGTACTTAAACATCATTCCTTTCTTATTAAATTACTCAACTTCGCACATAGATTTTAGCTATGCACACCTTGAAAATTCAATACCTGGCAGTAATTAAGTTGTCAATGTTCAACCCGGTTTTTTGGTGTTTTCTTTACCATACCAATAACATCATAGCCAATCCCTTTCACGGCATGTATTGTACTGGGCGATGTAAACCAGCTACCAGCTATCAAAAAGAACGTATAGTTCAACTTTCCTTGAACGGTTTCGTTCAAACATCGAATCATCGATAATGAGGACATTTACTCTGTCTTTATTATCCAAAGGCAGAATAGCATCCTTGATGATTCTAAAGCAGGGTACAGAAGTGAAACGAATCCAGTTGATATGAATCATTTTCATAAAACGGTAAACCGTATCTTTGGCAAAGGTGGGAGTATTTCGCCCGGTGAGCATGTTCATATACATGCTTCTGTTAGAAAAAATCAACAAAAACAAGTACTGGTAGATTTCAATGACAGGAATTCCTTTCGTTCCAAGTGTGAAGTTTGAGTAAGTTAATAAAAAAAGCCCATGTTCCTAAACAAAATAAGAACCAGGACTTTTTTCTTGGAATCGCATATAACAGGTGATCTAATAAACACCTTTAATACAACCATAGCTTGTATCCAAGGCAAGGAATCTCTATCTCCTGGCGGCATTGCCGTATAACCACATCCGAACGTGGCTCATGTCAAGTGCACCGTGGAATAACTTGCTACAGTAGCCTGAATTAGCATGTATCCCCACCTTGTGAAAGAGCATAGCCTCAAATTGTCTTATTACTTAATTTCGTGTCCATAATAACCCCTATAATTAGATTTATTCTTGGATTCATTGTTCTATAAAATTTTGCTAAAATCTCATCGAAAAATAATTGTTCAAATCATAATTGTATTCAAATTCTTTAATATCTGCCGACATATCAAATTGCATGAGACGCACCAGATCCCTAGGCTTAAACTCATGGGCAATAAATTCTTCTCCTTCTATTGCTTGTTGCAAGCCTGGCCTATGGCAAAAATCAATCGATTTTTTTCTAAGCATATTCTTTATTTCTACATTGGTTCTATCATAGTTAATAAGTTCGTTTGGATCTTCATCCGTACAAAATAACTGTTCAAGTCCACCATTTGCAAAATAAATGTACTTCCATTGTTTCCATCTACACATAATTTTAAATTGTCGCGTTCCCGGTCTTCCGTACACCGCAAATAGTTCTTCTCTCTCTTTTGACGAGTCACTCAAAGCTCCTAAAACTGGCCATCCGTCTTTTAACTGCTGCTTCCCTCCCAGTTCTGTTGCAATACCAAACAAATCTGTAAGACATGTTAATTGATGAGATATTTGTGCCTCCCATTTTTCTGGGCAATACAAAATGAAAGGAATCCTTGCGGATGCTTCAAAAAAACTTTCTTTCTGCCAAGCATGATGATCTCCCATATGATCTCCATGGTCTGCAAAAAAACAAATTACAGTATCTCTTTCACTCTCACTGCGCTCAATTTCATCAAGAATCTTACCAATGCAGCTGTCAATATATGAAATTTCCCCAAAATAATGAGCCCATAGATTTTGAATGGTTGATTCACTTAAATCATTTGACCATGTGAGATAATTCATAAAGGGGATCTGTTCGTCCATAAAATCAATTGCAATATCACTTTTAATTGGTACCGGCATTGCATCCGGATTATACATTCGATTATATGGAATCGGTGGTGCAAGTGGTGGATGTGGACCAATGAAGGATACGAATCCAAAGTATGGTTTTTCATCCCCCCCTCTTATTTGTTCGACTGCCTTATCTGCAACAAATGCCTCAACCGTCAACTCTGCTGGTAAAGCACTTGTTTGTGGCATATAATACATGTTTGTTCTTTCACCATGAAGCTGTTCAATATGATTGTATTCAGGATGCTCATTATAAATGAATCGAGCATATGCATCTTTTTCGCGCTCCTCTTTATTCCTCCACATTTCTTCAGTGTTCATCTGCACATCGAATCCGACATAATCCATCGCAGGAATTGTGTGAAATTTTCCTATTCCAAAAGTTCGGTACCCAAGATTAGACATTGCCTGGGAAAGGTATTCTCCACACCTGTCGTAAATATTTTCAGGTAGTCCATCCATTGGTCTTAATGGTTCGTTTTGATAGCATCCTGTACGATTAGGCTCACATCCAGTACGTAATGTATATCTGGCAGGTATACAAACCGGGCACGTAGAGTACGCATGGTCAAAAACAACTCCCTTTGATGCTATTCGATCAATATTGGGTGTCTTAACCCGACTGTTTCCTAATGCCTGTATGCAATCAAATCTGTATTGATCACACATAAGATATAAAATATTGGGTTGCTCATTACTACGTTTCATCATTGTTCTCCTTGTCCTGTATATTTAACATATCAACCAGCATAGACGGATCCATACCAGTAAAGCCAATCTCCTCCAATGCTACTATTGCAGCTTTATTCATTTTGGAAGAGTTGATAACACCCATGGCTCTGAACTTATTCTCTTCACCCAAGAAAATATTTTGTGCAATGGTAAGTCCGGAAACTGTTCCCTGTTCCTGCACGATAATTCCAATTCCTGCTTTTGCTCCATCAATCATGCTTACAGGCTTATGGGGCTGTCCATTAAAGAACATCTCTCCCTCCGTCGCTGGCTGCATACCTGCAGCGATTAATGTTATGGTAGATTTACCAGAACCATTTTCACCAATCAAACCGGTAATCTGTCCTCTATATACCTTAAAATCAGTGCAACGGTGATCCAAAGTGTTTTGTTAATTTTTTCGCTTCAAAAATAAGCTCCTGTGCCATTTTTTCTCACCTCAACTAATTTCTCACATTATTGGGTTATTACTTTTTTATACCCTGCAATTCCATAAAATAATTTTTAAAATAAGCTTCACTTTCATCCCACGCCTCCTTTAACCTATATTTATCAAGAAGTAGTTCCCAATGAATATAACCATCATGTTTTTCTACTTCACTATCCAGAAAATCCGATAAGCTATTTCGTATCTCTTCATATTCTTTGCTGTCCTTTAAATTTTCGAGCTGCAAAGGATCTTTTTCCATATCGTACATGCAGATTGGATTCCTCAGCTGGTCGACTGCATACATATAATGTCCATCACTTATCGCGCGCCATGATTGGATTTCTCTTCCCATTGCCTGATGGCAGGGTACATAACTGTAGAAATATACATAATCATTCACCTTTTCATCCTTGTCCAACATTACATTACTATTATCCACACCATCAATCTGTTGATCAAATTCCAGTTCTACTAGTCCAAGGAGAGAAGGAGCAATATCAATCAAAGAAAGTGGCTGTTTTCTCTCACCCGGAACAATATGACCAGGCCAGGAAATAACAAACGGTATACGAGCACTTTCATCAAAGTAAAGTTGCTTATTCAAAAACCCATGGCTACCCAGCATGTCTCCATGATCAGATGTATAAACAAAAATTGTATTTTCGTATTCATCATTCTCCTTTAACCATGTAATTAAGCGTCCAATTTGCAGATCAATTTGGTGTATATGTGCATAATAACCTGCATAACATTTTTCAACCTCAAACTTCATATATCTCGATTTATCATGCATTGGTTCCAGACCATAATTACCTCGTAGCGTTAATTTTTTTGAATTATATCGTTCCAAATCACCCTCTGGTAAATCGTAATAAGGATCATGTGGGGGGCCAAAACACAGAAACATAGCGAAAGGATTTTCTGTATTCTTTCTATTCTCCATAAACTTTATAGCTTCATCTGTTTCACCAACAGGAGCATACCCCACCATTTTATGTCTTATATTATTGTTATCATCAAAATACCCATTCAGATATTTATGATTACAGTTATTCGCGCGCCAATACTTAAACCCCATACGGTTATAGTGGGTAACAAACTGGTCACGAGGAGCACCAGCTAAGTGCCACTTACCAATATAGGCGGTATCATAACCAGCATCATTTAAAACATGTGCTATTGAAGAACTGCTGGGATAAATAGGCAGATCATTCGCAGCTGCACCATGCTTTAATGCATGTAGTCCCGTAATAATACACCCACGCGCTGGCACGCAAAGAGGACATGTTGAATATGCGGCTGAGAAATAGGCTCCTTCCTTTGCCAAATTATCCAGATTTGGTGTTTCCACCTCCGTATTACCAATATAACCAGTATCGCAAAAGCGATGCTGATCAGATAGCACAAATATAATATTTGCTCTTTTTTTCATACCCTTCATAACCTTCGACTCCTATGTCTATTAGATTTATTGCTATATTTTTTTATTATATTATTTATAATTTACTACTCCTTCGGGAAAGCACCTCCCTCTCTATATACTGAGTAATTAAGCACAAATGCATGATATCCCATTGAAGCAAACCTTAAAGCTACCGGCTCTGCTTCACGTGTCGAACATGACATGTATCCCCCGCCCGGACAAATCAGCACAGCAGGACGAGCTATTCCATTATACAATTCCACCGAATCATCTAATATATATGTAGTTAAAAATACATCATCACGGCTTTCATATAAACATAACTTATTTACTAACATCCTATACACTTTCTCATTGATTGACTAAAATAATATTTCACTGTATTAGTGTGTAGCCAGCTCTCTGTTAAATTTATTCTCCTGAACAAGTTTTCCAAAGTTCGTTACCAATATAACACCGCCAATTGCAAGGAATCCAATTCCTCCTACCAAAAACTGCTGTTCTCCTGCTGCAATATGGAACCATCCAAGAACAATCGGACAGATCGTTTTTCCTAAAGAGTTTAATGTACCCATAACTGCCATTCCCAAAGCAATTCTTTTTGGATTTGATAAAATGGATACCATAAATGGTAATGTCGCAAAAATGAATGATGTTCCGATATTAGTAAACATGGATGCAACAATTAAAACAATTGAATTATTGCTATATAAAATACATAAGAATGCAGCTCCGGTAATTAAATAACCAATTGGAAGAATCATATTTTTCAATGCCCTTTTTGAATATTTCATGGTAAAACCGGCAACGAGCCCACCAATTGTTCCTAATCCCTGAATAAGACTTGCAACTTGTGTACTTCCTAAATTTTTTGTTCCAACGATAATAGAAAGATTAGTTGGATAAACAGAATAGAAGAAAGATACCATAAAAGAACAGATTGCCACTAAAAATACATAACCACTTAATTCTCTTAAAGACTGTACCATGGATGTCCGTTCTTTCGCATCTTTTTCTGTATGTTGTGAAGTTTCTGGTTTTTCATATGGTATACAAATAGTGAAAATGATAAATGCGATTAAAACTATTACAAATACCCAGTATGTATTATACCAATGTGTCGCGCCAAGATATCCACCAACCATAACCATAAACATACGACCGAGGCTGTTAAATGCAGTATTTGCTCCCATGACTGATAAACGTTCTTCCCCTTCAAAATACCTTGAGGTTAATGTAGGTGCTACATTTCCAGTAAACCCTAATCCAATACCCATAATGAAAGCACATACCAAAAGCTGCGTTACACTTGAATGCAAAAGAATCGGCAAAAGCCCACCTGTTGCAATCAATAACAAACCGATCTGTCCCAAACGTTTTACTGGAAATGACATTGACAAACGACCAACTATTAATGAAAATAACAAAATACCAAAGTTTGGAATCGTAGCAATTAACTGAATTCTAGAAACTGGGACACCATCCTTTACAAAATATCCGATGATTGCTCCAAATGCAGAAGTAATAACCAATGGACTTAGTGTAAGCGCAACTAAAACCCAAATACCAATTTTTCTTTTTAATTTTTCCATTTTTCTCCTCCTATTTTCCCAAACAAACCATTTTAAATGAATAGCTGCCTGGTACAAGTGATATGAATTTTTTATTTTTTAATACAAAGATTTCTGATATAAATTCATTACTGAGCTCATCTTCATATAGCTTTTCTACATTGTCCATATTGAAAAATGCATTCGTACCAGCAGGTACCTTAATATTTACATCATAAAATTCCGATTTTTTTGCCCAGTCAATTTTAATCTCACCATATTTTGTCTCATATGAAAGTTCTGAACTTGTAATATTTTCTATCTCTTTTATTGAGATAAAAAATTCTTCAAATCCTGGTTTTTTTACAGCCAGTCCGCCAACATTGCGTACCAACCAGTCTCCTACACATCCAATTGCATAATGGTTGAATGATTCTTTTCCAATGGTTCCATCCGGTTTCACCGCATCCCAGGACTCCCATATTGTTGTTGCTCCATGATTTACTTCATATAACCAGGAAGGACACTTCTCCTGAAATAAAAGCTTTACTGCCAGATCGTGATTGTTATTTTCTGATAAAACATCAAGAAGATATCGAACTGAAACAAATCCAGTATCTAATCTCTGGCCATTTTCTTGAATCAAGGCAACCAGTCGATCCACTGCCTTTGATTTCTGAGCTTCCTCCAATAGATTAAACGCAATTGCCAATACGTAACACCCTTGAAAATCTGCTGTCAGGCGATCCTCTTGCCAGAACTTATTCCGAAATGCCATTTTTACCTGTTTAGAATATTCCTGGTATAGTTTTGCATCCTCTCCCTTCCCTAATACCTGCGCAACTTTAGCTAGTAATTCGCTAGAATAAGCCAAGAAGGCTGTTCCTACAATCGCCATTGTTAACTTTGCTGTTAAAAATGGTCCTTTTTCACTCATAACACTCGGAAACATCCAGTCCCCATAATGGAATTTCGTATCCCAGATGAACCGTTCTTCCCCTTCTTTCTCACCAGCTGCGCTTCCCTTTCCAAAATTATGCCAACGAACCATTGCATTATAAGAAGATTCCAATACTTCTTTGTTTCCATATCGTTCATATAGTGTCCACGGTACAATTATAATGGCATCGCCCCAGCCGGCAGATGAATTCCCCCTTTCTTTTGAACGTGTCGTGAAATAATCCTTCGGCACTGGACAATAATCTGGTATCTCTCCGTTTTCCTGCTGATCTGCTTTTACACTTTCCAGCCAACGCACAAGAAAATTTTCTACATCCATAAAAAATGTGGCTGTATCTGCAAATATCTGAATGTCCCCTGTCCATCCTAATCTTTCCCGCTGAGGACAATCAGTTGGAATAGATAGCATATTTCCTTTCTGACTCCATTCAATATTCCTGATTAGCTGATTGATTTTTTTATTGGAAGTGACCAGGTGACCGGTCTTTTTTAAATCTGAATAAATTACAATTGCCTGAATGCTCTCAATCTCCACTGCCTTATGTCCACCAGAAATTTTCACATATCGAAACCCATGAAAAGTAAAATCAGGTTCCATCTCTCTTCTTTTTCCATCTCCAACAAAAATATCCGTTTGCTCTTTATTTCTCCCTACAATATTTGTCAAAAACTTTCCATCATGGTCAAGTATTTCTGAATGTTCAATTCGAATTTCTTCTCCAGATCCAAGCTCTGCCACCATCCTAATTCTTCCAGCGATTACCTGCCCAAAATCGACAATTAGTGAATCTCCCTCTATCCACTGTTTTTTTGCTGTAATTACTTCTTTTCTAACCACCTGTGGTGCGGACTGTAAAACTAAATTATGAAAATCATATTCTACCTCTTCTACCAAGTCCCAGCTATCTACAGTTCTTTCTATCTGCCAATTTTCTTTTTCGAGTCTGAAATCTTGCTTTTCACCAATGAAAATATCACTGTATACATATTTTCCTGTTGATGATTTAAAATTTTTATCTGTAATGATTTTTTCTTCAGTCCCATCAGTATATTCCAAAACAATCTCTGCAAGAGCTCCAAGCATATTCCCAAATTGGGCACTTCCTCCCGTCATACTGATTCTTCCTGAATACCATCCATCAGCCAGTACAATACTCCATATATTCTTTTTTATGATTAATGATGTCACATCATATTCCTGATACTGTAAATATTTATCATAAGATGTATAATCCGGCGTAAAAATCGCTTCTGTTACTGCTTTTCCATTTATATTCACTTGGTATAGTCCATGTGCAGTAATATAAAGTGTGGCGCTTTGCAATTTTTTATCTGCCTTCATTTCAAACATCTTTTTTAAATACTTTGGTTTATGTAACCTTTCTTCAACTGGATCCTGTTTTAATTCTTTCGTTTTATGAAACATATCCATCAGTGTAAATAAAGGTTCATCTACTGTTTTCTGCTGATAAGGTTCAATCCATTTTGCAGTCCAACAATGCTGCTTATCTAATCCCATTCCTACCTCCTAACACTGTAATTCTCCTTATATAGCCGTTTTTGAATTACTTTTGTCAGTATTTTAAAACTTCTTGATATTGTTTACAACTTTGTATTCTTGCTTATAACTATGGAATTCTGCCTTTTGCATACGCTTGAACATTTAGCCTAATTTATCTATAAAAAAGTTA
The DNA here is from genome assembly GCA_029974875.1 of Mobilitalea sp. The sequence goes on along the minus strand of JARKQP010000537.1, from coordinate 12,953 downwards.
GCAGATATGATCTGCTCCATAGCTTCCTGACAGGATATGCCTGTTTTTCACTATTTGCCTCTACGCAGTTTCCCAGACATCATTCCTGCCAATGATATAGGTTTCACTGGTGTCAATCATTCCCCAGCCCTTGGCAAACTGATCTACATTTCCTTCCAAATCCAGCTTTTCAGCAGGAAAAACATCTATTACATCTCCAGTCTTTCCCTTCACTTCAAATTCCAGAAGCCCCGCCATATTCCGCGACAGGTCAAAAATCAGGCAATCCCCGTAAGCATGAAGGTATTTTGCAAAATAGTTCTTCTTTATTTTCACTGCCGGCTGTTTCTGTTCCTCCAGCTTTCGTCAGTACCAAGGATCTCTACCCCTCCATCCTCACAGCTGATCTCCAACTTGTTTGTCTGATTTGAAATCCATTTATCAATCTTCATTCTGTCTCCTGTTCTGTAAAATTCCGATTAATTTCCCTATCCCATGTTCTAGTTTTATGATAAAATAAAACTGGTGTTTATCTTCGTTTTTAAAGGGATACGCTTTACAAAATACACGTTATAAGGAGGTGCCCCCATGATTACAACCGCGGAAATCAAGACCTGGTTATACCATCTCTCTCCCGCTGACAAAGCATACAAATCCTTCTACCTGGAACACGGCTGCCTGTTGCCTTTGGATGAGCTGGATGATTTCCGTCCCCGGTATTTATCCGATACACGGCTTTCTCCCGTCCGCTTTCTGGATGCCTCCTATTTTGACAATACTCCCACCGCAGAACAGACCCGCAGGCCGCATTTAAGCAACGCTTCCTACTTTAAGTCAAACGAAGGTATTTCCATCAAAAAGCACACAAACTATTTTCCGTCTTTCCGCCATACCCATGATTTTATGGAGGTCTGCTATGTACTCCAGGGTAGCTGCCATCATTTGTTTTATCCCGACCGCACTTCACAGACTCCCTCTGACCGTATCACCCTTGAGGAAAACGATTTGCTGATTATCCCTCCTGACCTGTATCATGCCATTACTTCTGCCAGCGACTCTGTTATCATCAATATCATGGTAAAACGGAATGCCATGGGTAATACACTTTCCCAGTTTTTAAGCGCAGATGTCCCGCTCTTCACCTACTTCACAAAGGTGCTGTTCGGAAAGAACTCAGATACCTTCCTGCTGTTCCGGCTTTGCAAAAATGATTTTCTCGAGGAATTGCTGTACAGCCTGATGTTTGAGTACTGCAACCGCCAGCCGCTCTATCCCCAGATTATGAGCCAGACCCTCGGCCTCTTTTTCTCCATCATCCAAAGAGACTACGGAAACAGCATGAAAATCTCCAGCATGGCCTCCAGCGGAACCGATTATATTCCCAAATTCCTGCTATATCTGCAATCCCATTATGCTGATTTCTCGATGAACGACATGGCTTTGAACTTCTACCTTTCTCCGTCCTATATCAGCAGAATATTTAAAAAATATACCAACAATACGATTATCAGTACCCTTCAGGGCATCCGTCTGGAAACAGCGAAAAGCTTGCTCCATAATACGGACTTACCGGTTAATGATATCGCTGCCTCCGTCGGATATGAGGATGTTACCTATTTCATCCGTATCTTTAAAAAGGCTTATTCTTCTACGCCTGCACAATTCCGCACAACCGCCAGGGAACAGGAAAATTCTTCTTTATAGGCACTGCTATTTTTCAAATTCCTCCACCAATTGTGCATGCACCGTCTTCCGGTGGAAGTACCGTGTAATCAGCCGAAGATTACCTGTATAGGCAATGAAGCCCAGAATAAACAGACCCGTGATTGCGCTGGCAAGATTAGAGTCCATTCCCATACAGGTGAAACCCACACTGATGAACTGGATGCTGAATACCCCCATTAAAATACCAATTGGTATATTGGAATACTGAGCCAGCGTAAGTCCTATCATAACCGGCATAATGGCAGAGAACATAACGATAGTGGATTCCATATTCTTGGCACATTCCACGGTCAGATTCTGGCCAAGATACAAAACTGCTGCCACACCCAGGAATAATCCAAATACCGTATAACGGACCAAAATATTTCCCAATTCCTTGATACCGAAATCTACGGCTATTTTCTGACCTGAAGACAGGGCTCTCGCATTAAAGCCAAAGCGCGTATATTTCATCAATCCCCAATAAAACACCATCATAACAAGTGCTATGATAAAGATCATGGGCTGTTTAGAAAAAAACGCATACTGTGGTTTCGTGGTAATCATAATCCCCTTGCCGGAATGGTAAATCTGTGTAATGGCCTCATACGCCATCAGTGTAATCAGCGAAATCACCATCGGCGGAAGTTTCAGCGTTACATATAAAATACCATTCACAAGTCCCAGGCCTATTCCAACAAGAACGATTAGAAGCGCCATCACATAAACGCTGTACTTATGTGAGGTAGCTGTATAACCTCCAATGATGCAGGCCAGATATACGATTGCTCCTGCCGAAAAATCAAAAGCCCCATTAATAATCTGAAAACTGATTGCCATCGCAATAATAACTGTGACGCAAGACAATCTCATTGTATATAAAAGCATGCCCGGCGTTAAAAATGCATTTCCAGTTGCCAGGGATATCCCCCCGAACAGCAGGAACAGCACTAACGGCAAACAAATGGATTTTACAATTCTTTGCGGCAAACTGTTCTTTTTCATATTTCACTCCATTCCCACATCCTGATTCACGAAAAAAGGTGCTTTTCCCATGTATTTCGGATGTTTTTTATTTCCTGCCTGCGGGGTGAATGGCAGGCAGGACTTTCAAGTCTACTGACCCGGCTATATTTTTTAATTTGTTTCCTTTAGTTTGTCGATACTCATGGTCTCAATATAGGTCTTAATGCCGTCAAAGGCAGCCGTACCGTTATAGGACATAATCATATTTTTAACCTGATCCACATTGCACAGGAATGGGTTATCCTCATAATTTCGGACATGTTCCGTATAAACCTGATAATCCTCATCCGACTTGATAATGAAGGTCGGCGCGCTGATATTGACGCATTCCCCGCTCGGCCAGTCGGGATATTTGTTTCCTTCCACTGCATTTGCAATTAAAGCAAAGTTTACTCCAACATCAGTTGTCATATTATCCGAGAACATCGCCACGACTCCGGCATCCAAGGCATCTCCAAGATCCTCGCTAAAGCCATGCCCCATTGTCTGTGTCTTTCCCACCAGATTGTTGGCATAGATATTGGCAACTGCAAAATTCATCATGCTCAAAGGGCAATAAATCATATCATAGGTATTGGCGGCAAGCTCTGCTGCAATTGCTGTAAACAGCTCTGTGAAGGATGTCTGAAGCACCTTATAGGTTACTCCGTTCTTATCAAGGGCAGCTGTATATGCGGCTATCATCTGATCACTCTGTGTACTTGCTCCAGTTGCGGGACCTGCTACCAGAACATTTTCATAACCTTTTCCAATCGTAAAAGCAGCGTATTCCTCGCCAAGGAAAGAATAATCATAGTTTCCGAGACTTCCGAGATAGTGGCTGCAGGTCTTGGCATATTCCTGGTCATCCGCATCATCAAGCTGTCCGAGCATAATGCTATACCATACGCCATATTCTTCACAGATGGCGGACCAGCTTTGGAAACCGTGTGTATTAGCGGTAATAATACCGTCAACGCCCTTGGAGCAGAGGCTTTCAACCGCATCAATCGTTTCTTCGGCCGTGTTCCGTGCTGATACATACTCAAATTCCACATTAAAATTTTCCTGGAGATAATCTCCGTATTGCTGGATATAGGTACCCTGATCGTCCGTCCAGCTGTAAATGATGAAAGCAATATGAAGCGGATCGGTGCCGCCGTCCAAATGGCTCGATTTACTTCCCGTTACCGGTGCCGCTGCTGTATCCTGTGCCACCGCTCCCTCCGTTGCAGCCACACTGTCTCCGGCACTTTCCTTATCCGTTTGTGTGGGAGCCGCCGTCGTATTTCCACTCGTATTTTCCGCACCAGAACCTGCGCAAGCCGTAAGCCCGAATGCGAAAATCAGTACCATTACCCCTGCTAATAACCCTTTTACCTTTTTCATTTTTCTCTCCTTTTTTATTTATTCGTAACATCCCCTATCTTGGAAATGTTCCTTTCGTTCTTGTGTAGCTGACGGATACCAGAACCATAAAGATAATCGCTTTAACCAGTGCCACCATGCCCACCGAAAGCCCCCACATAATCATTCCGTTCCCCAGCACCGTCGTGATAACCGCTCCGAAAATAGCTGCAGAAAACTTAGCCTTTACTCCGCCCGACAGCGGCAGCCCTCCATAAATAAGTGCTATCATAACGTCAAATTCCAAGCCTGAGCCGCTTTCCGACACAACGCTTCTGGTCCTCACCATACTGAAGAAGGCTGCAAAACCACTGAAGACGCCTACCAGGACGAAGGCCAGGGTCTTATACTTCGACAGGCTGACCCCAAGCTGCTCACATGCTATCTGGTTTCCTCCTATCGCCTTGTTGAATTTACCTATCTTAGTAAAGTTATACAGATAATAACTGACCAGCCCCAGCACCAGCAGCGTCACAATTTTCAGTACCGCGTTATCATAGACGGCATATTCATTCGATATCTTAAAGGTTTTGATATTTCCTGCATAGCTAACAATCGCCCGCAGCACAAACATCATACAGAGTGAGGGCAGGAACGGAAGTTCCCGGAAACCTGCCTGCAAAATACCGTTCAGAAAACCAATAAAGGCACAAAATAACAATATTATAAGAAATCCTGCCAGAAGAGAAGCGGCAGCATTGGTTACCAGCGTTCCGAACAGCATCGCACACCCTACCATTGCACCAATGGACACATCCATATTTCCCTGGGCATAGACAAATACTGCCGCCAGTGAGATTAACAAAACGGGAAATATTTGATTGGTCAGTGTCGAAATATTATTTGCAGTCAGCAATTTTCCGTTTGTTACCATTTGAAAAAAAACAACCACAATGACTGTTGAAACTACCGGCACCAGATTGCTGGCAAGCCCTTTTATTTTTTCTTTTTTTTCTGCATTCATTACAGCCTCCTCCACCAGTTATATCATGTATTTAATGATTTTCTGCTCCGAAAGGTCTCTGTCCCTGCTGAATTCCCCGCTCATCCTTCCATCCTTTAAGACCAGGATCCGGTCACACATTCCAATCAGTTCACTCATTTCCTCGCTGATTACAAGCAGCGACTTACCCTCCTGCTTTAGCTTTGTCATCAACTGGTACATGGCGGTTTTCACGCCAATGTCCACACCTCTGGTAGGGCAATCCAGAATCAGTATCTCACTGTCAACTCCAATCCACCTTCCAAATGCAACCTTCTGCTTATTTCCCCCTGACAGGGTTTTTACCATCTGATCCATGCCGTAGCATTTAATTCTCAGGAAATCAATCTGCTTCTGGACATATTTCTTTTCCTTCGAGGGTGAAATAGCCGAACCTCTCTTCATACAATCATAGGCATTGATACTGATATTATTTTTTATGGTATCGTTTAGGATCAGCGATTCCTTATCCCTGTCCTTGGAGACATAGCCCACCTTGTTCTTCATAGCCTCCAACGGACTCTTTACCTCTGCGTTTCTCTGGGGCAGGGAAACCCTTCCGTAAATTGGCCGTTCGATTCCATAGGCAAGCCTCCCGATGTCGTGGATACCGCTTTCGGACAAACCGCTGAAGCCAAGAATCTCGCCCCTGTGAAGCTCAAAATTAATATCATGAACCAGATCGTTGCAGACTTGTTCCATCCGAAGCACGACCTCAGGGCCACAGCTTCCATCATAGTCATAACGATAATAGTCCCCCTCAATCTCCCGCCCAACCATCTTAGTTTTAATGTCATTTGGTTCAAATTTTTCCTTTGTCATGGTATCTATGATAACTCCATCACGAAGCACGGTTAGCACATTGCAGATGCCCATCAGCTCGTCCAAATCATGGCTGATGAACAAAACTGCCTTCCCTTCCTGAGCCATTTTTTTCATAATTCCATATAGAATCTCTCTTCCGGTCAGGGACAGGGCTGTCGTCGTTTCATCAATAATCAGGAGCTCCGGTTCATTGTACATTGCCCGGGCAATCTCGACTAACTTCCGCTCCTCAAAGGTATAAAAATCTACCAACTTACCCGGCCTGACTTTATCGATGCCCAGCCTGGAAAGAATTCTTTCTGCATCCTGGTTCATCTTCTTCATATTCATAAAGCCCGCTTTGCTAAATCTTGACTCATTTCCCAGAAAGAGATTTTCCGCAACCGTAATTCCCGGAATCGTCCCCAGCTCCTGAACCACCATACATGCACCTGCTTTGCTGGCATCGCAAGCGCTATCAGGAGAATACTTTTTTCCGAGGAACTCCATCTCTCCCTTGTCCGCCTTTTTCATGCCAGCAACAATTGAAGAAACTGTGGACTTTCCTGAACCGTTCTCACCGATCAGTCCGTGGATTTCGCCTCTCCTTACCATAAAGTTCACATCTTTTAGTGCCTTTACAACTCCAAAGGACTTATCCATATGAGAAATTTTAAGTATAATATCCCCCATGTACGCATAAACCCCCTTTCATCTCGCAGTTTACAAAATAATTATGAATTTAGGATAATCCATTCCGTCCATTATGGATATAGACAAACCGCTCCTTAGAATCGGCTTTTTCTGAACTATTTATAGTGGATGTACACAATACGATCCCAATAATCTTTATATCCTTCCGATATTATTGACAAACGAAAGGAGCACAAAATAGATATTTTGTATCTATTCATGCTCCTTGGAAACCTTATTGTCATCTATTAAATAGAAATCTCCCTCTTCCACCAACAAAAAAGTATTCGTACCAGACAGGCATACTTTGGGGAATACACCGTGTCTGGTACGAATACTATATATGTCAGTTATCTTGCAAGCTTGTTAAATAGGTAAACCCTGCCGCTTCAACTACATCAAAGCAGCTACTAAAATGGTCATGGACATTTACCTAGGAATTAATACATATCATCTGCTCATCCACATAGCCCTTAATGCCCAGGGCACTTACATACTTCTTTGCCTTGCCGGCTCTGACCTCTACCAGGGTAGGCGCTTGCATAATGCCATATTCCCTTGTCAGTTCCACATTTTCTTCAGCATCTACAATTGCATAGGTATGGTTCTTCAAATATTCCTTTGCCGTATAGCAATTTGGACAGGTCTTTGTGGTAAACAGGTATAGCCCATCCTGTACCCTGAGGTCTTCCTCCTCCATTAACAGCGGCTCCTGCCCGGCAATCCCATCCTCCATTTCCCTGGAGTGGGTGATATCATAAATCCTACGGTTCTTATATTCCTGGGCCTTACCCTCGTTCCAGTTCTGGACCGGACGGTAATAACCCGTAATACGGCTGTATACCTCCGCCCTTTCGCCGCAGTGGGGACAGGTGAACTGCTCCCCTGCCAGATATCCATGCTTTTTGCATACGGAATAGGTCGGTGACATGGTATAGTACGGCAATTTATAATTGGAGGCAATGGTTCTGACCAGCTTCGCAGCCGCTTCCCAATCAGGGAGCTTCTCCCCGAGGAATGCATGGAACACTGTTCCTGAGGTATATAGGGTCTGAAGCTCATCCTGGATATCCAGGGCTTCAAAAACATCCTCGGTATAACCTACCGGTAAATGGGAGCTGTTCGTATAATAAGGTGTGTCACCTTCCTGCCCTGCGGTCCTGATATCCGGCCAACGCTTCTTGTCCGCTTTCGCAAGACGGTAGGTAGTAGATTCTGCCGGCGTTGCCTCCAGGTTGTAGAGATCCTTGTATGTCTCCTGATAATCCGAAAGGCGCTCCTTCATATAATTTAAGGTTTTAATTGTAAACTCCTTGGTTTCCTTATGGGTCATATCCCCGCCAAGCCATTTTGCATTCAGCCCTACTTCATTCATACCGATGAGGCCGATGGTTGAAAAATGGTTATCAAAGGATCCCAGATAACGCTTCGTATATGGATACAGGCCTTCCTCCAAAAGCTTTGTGATAACCTTCCTCTTCACCCTCAAGGAACGGGCGGCAATATCCATCATACGGTCAAGACGTGCAAAGAATTCCTTCTCATCGGCAGCCAGATACGCGATGCGCGGCATATTGATCGTAACAACGCCCACAGAGCCGGTACTCTCACCGGAACCGAAGAACCCTCCGGTCTTCTTGCGCAGCTCACGAAGGTCAAGGCGCAGCCTACAGCACATGGAACGGACATCGCTCGGTTCCATATCACTGTTAATATAGTTGGAGAAATAAGGTGTGCCATATTTCGCCGTCATTTCAAAGAGCATGCGGTTATTTTCCGTATCGGACCAATCAAAATCCCTGGTAATGGAATAGGTCGGAATCGGGTACTGGAAGCCCCTTCCGTTGGCATCGCCCTCAATCATAATTTCGATAAAGGCTTTATTTACCATGTCCATCTCTTTCTTGCAGTCCTTGTACTTAAAGCCCATTTCCCTGCCTCCGACGATGCAGGGCAGCTCAGCTAAGTCATTCGGCACGGTCCAGTCCAGGGTAATATTAGAGAACGGAGCCTGGGTTCCCCAGCGGCTCGGCGTATTCACACCATAAACAAAGGACTGGATACACTGCTTCACCTCACGGTAGGACAAATTATCAATCTTAACAAAGGGTGCCAGATAGGTATCAAAGGAGGAAAACGCCTGGGCTCCTGCCCATTCATTCTGCATGATGCCTAAGAAATTGACCATCTGGTTACAAAGGGTGGATAAATGGCTCGCCGGTGAAGATGTGATCTTGCCCGGGATGCCGCCAAGCCCCTCCTTAATCAGCTGTTTTAAAGACCAGCCTGCACAGTATCCTGTCAGCATTGCCAGGTCGTGCAGATGGATGTCTGCATTCCGGTGGGCATTTGCAATTTCCTCGTCGTAGATCTCGGACAGCCAGTAATTTGCCGTAATGGCTCCCGAATTATGTAAAATCAGTCCGCCTACGGAATATGTAACCGTTGAGTTTTCTTTTACCCTCCAGTCCTCTTCATTCACGTAATTATTAACGATTTCTTTATAATCTAAAATCGTAGACTTCATGTTGCGGATCTTTTCTCTGTTCTTGCGGTACAAGATGTATGCTTTCGCCACGTCCGTATATCCGGTTTGTTCCAGCACTATTTCTACGCTGTCCTGAATATCCTCTACATGGATTGTTTCTTCTTTAATTTTCTTCTGAAAATCGGAGGTAACCCGAAGTGTCAATAAACTGACTATCTCCTCCGTGTAAGATTTTTCTGTGGCCTTGAAGGCTTTTGTGATTGCTTCACTGATTTTTTTCAGGTCGAATCCGGCAACCTGACCGTCTCTTTTTACAACGTTAATCATATGTAACTAACTCCCTTCCCGCATCTAACACAGCTGTACCTCTGCGCTAACCTATGTTACATATACTACCAGATATTACAGATATAGTCAATAAAAAAATACTAGATATGCATCAGTTTTTTAACGCTGATACTATATCTAGTATATCAAATAGTAATAAAGAACTATAAAAAAATCCAGGCTTTATGCCGGTAAAACCCTTCAACGCCCCATATATTCCCTATTCCAGGCTCTGGAAGATATCCCCCGGCACGTAGGCCTTCACATAAATTCCTTCCTGCTGGTATTCCTCTTCCAGTAATTGTCCATATTTGCGGATGGCCTGGATCCTACCTGCATCCTGATAGGAAAATACCCTTTCTATGAGCACCTTTCTCTCATTCAATACCTTCTCGATCAAATCCAGCAGCTTATCCACGTCCATTCCTGTTTTCGCCGATATTTTTACCGTATGGTCCGCTTTGAAGTCCTTGATTACCTTCTCCGCCTCCGGTCTGTCCTGCTTATTAAAGGCCGTAATGACCACCTTATCCTGAACCCCCAGACGGTGCAGGGTATCATAGACGATATGCATCTGCCGGTCCGCGTCCGTGTTACAGCTATCCACCACATGGAGGATGATGTCCGCATATTTGGCCTCTTCCAGGGTACTGCGGAAGGCCTCGATCAAATGATGGGGTAATTTCCGGATAAAGCCTACGGTATCGGTCATCAGGATCTGCTGTCCGCTTGCCAGGGCGAGGCTTCTTGTGGTGGGATCCAAGGTCGCAAAGAGCTTATCCTCCTCCAACACCCCCGCATCGGTTAAATAGTTCAACAGCGTTGATTTTCCCGCATTCGTATAGCCCACAATGGCTACCACCGGGATCTGGTTCTTGCTCCTGAGGCTCCTTGCGGTCTCACGGTTTGACTTTACGTCCTCCAGCTCATGCCTTAGCTGGGTAATGCGTTCCTTGATTAACCGGCGGTCCATCTCCAGCTTTTTCTCTCCTGGCCCCCTGGTACCGATTCCGCCGCCCAACCTGGACAGGGAATTCCTCAGCCCGACCAGCCTTGTGGAACGGTACCGCAGCTGGGCAAGCTCGACCTGGATTTTTCCTTCCTTTGTGGAAGCCCTGTTGGCAAAAATATCAAGGATGATGACAGTACGGTCCAGCACCTTCATCTGCAAGGCATCCTCCAGATTCTTTAACTGGGCTGGTGAGAGCTCATCATCACAGACTACTCCCGTTGCCTCCGTTTCAATAGCCAGAGCCCTTACTTCCTCAATCTTACCCTTCCCTATATAGGTACCCGGATGTATGCTTTCCCTATTTTGGATGATCTTGCCGACAGCAATGGCTCCATCCGTCTTGACCAGCTCCTCCAGCTCCTCTAAGGATTCCTCCGTATCATCCTTTTCAAAGGAGGAAATGCCCACCAGTACAAAGCGTTCCTCCTGTTCCTTCATTTCATACAACTGCGTCATAATAACCCTCCATGCTGCCTTTAAGCACCTATATATTCTGCAATGAACCGCTAAAATATACCTTCCGCCGCATCAGCTCCTAAAATGCTTCCTGCCGGCAACCATCGGCCGCCATATCTACCAGTCTGTAGCTTCATTGGCTATTATACTATACCTGTGGGAAAATAGAAAATACTTTATTTTTTATACCCCTTAATTTTCCCGACAAAAATCTTCCTTCTATACTAATCGGCATTTAACCGTCAAGCCACTCCATCATTCCTATGCTTCTTCAGAAACCCGGCGAAATCTGTCATCGGAAGAGTACGCTCAAATTTCAAGGGTATCTTATAACGCTGACAGAAAATATCGATCAACGTATCAAGGATGGCCCAATGCACCGCCAGCAGCTTCTTATCCCTTTTCCGAAGCTCAGCTATGACGCAATATGTCTCCTCCAGCCTCAAATAACCAGAAATAATAAGATAGTCAATCCTGTTGTTCTCTGCAAGCTGCAATGCCTGCCGCGCATTTTCTGCTATTCCGATTACATGGAAATCCTCAAGGCCGTCAAAAAAATCGGCTAACACTTTCGCCTGCTCCATTAAACGGTCCGAAATAATCAATATCTGTATTGGCCTATTTTCACCCGTAAAGCTGTAGTTCCCCATCTTCCCTTCCTCCCAATCCTTTTTATTACCCCACAAAGCTTAGGGTCACTCTTAGTGTCTATTATAGTATTCTTATTGATAGTTTTCAAGACCTTTGGCAATCTGTAAGATTACTATATAGGAGGCTGAAAGAATATGGCATTAGATAACAAAGCCCTGGGCGCGGCAATCAAAGCTGCCCGATTAGAAAACAGGATTACCCAGGAGCAGCTTGCGGAAATCATCGAGGTTGCACCTTCCCACATTAAACAAATTGAAGCAGGCACACGGAATCCGTCCATAGAGGTTTTATATAAACTGGCTCAAACATTGAACTTTTCTGTCGATGACGTTTTCTTTCCCGGGCGGAAGAGCGATCGGGAGCTTTTGTATAAAATTGAACGCAGCCTGCAGGATTGCAGCGTACACGAGCTAAAGGTCGTCTATTCCACCATAACTGCGCTTAAGGACAAACCACAGGATTGATATAAGACTGATAGAAGTCATAGAAAGTGGCGAAGGCAAATACAAGCTTATCCAGTCTGCCAAAAAGCAGCCGGATAAGCTTGTTATATATTTACTATATAATATTGATTCGTTGGTTCTTCTCTTATTATCCGAACAGGTTAATCGTCAGGAAAATAGTTGCCGTCAAGGAAGCTACCAAAGACACTACCGTAATCTGTGTATTAATGGAAGGACCGGCCGTATCCTTAAATGGATCGCCTACCGTATCGCCAACTACACCAGCTTTATGTGCCGCTGAATTCTTTCCGCCATGATGTCCCGCTTCAATATATTTCTTTGTATTATCCCAAAGACCGCCTGAGTTGGACATAAACAGGGCGAATAATAAACCACTGATAATGTTTCCTGTAATGAAACCGCCTATGGCATGGACACCTCCGATAACACCCACGAGAATTGTCATAATGATGGTCATAAGGCCGGCAGGGATTAATTCCTTGATTGCACCGTCTGTTGCAATTTCAATACACTTATCGTATTCCGGTACAACACCTTCCTTGCCCTCTTTTAAGCCAACAATTTCTTTGAACTGACGATGAATCTCAGCTACCATACGCTGTGCATTGCGGTCAACGCCAAGCATCAGCATGGCAGAGAATAACGCCGGGATTGCTGCTCCAATCAATAATCCAAAGAATACAACCGGGTTAATGATATCAAAGCCCTGGATGTAATGTGTACCCTCAGCCACCATACCAAGCTCAACCGCAGCCGTATTTACTTCACTCATGAAGGCACCGAGCAGAGCAATTACAGTAAGTCCTGCAGCACCGATAGCAAAGCCCTTCGTTACAGCCTTTACCGTATTACCTGCGCTGTCAAGGGAATCCGTGATCTCAAGGGCTTTGTCGCCCAGATCTCCCATTTCAACAAGACCGCGCGCGTTGTCTACAATCGGTCCATAAGCATCGTTTGAAATAATCATACCAACGATGGATA
>JARKQP010000442.1 GCA_029974875.1 Mobilitalea sp. | reverse complement strand
CAGTACAGCAGGGTCTGCAAAAGGAATTGGGAATCCAGTTTAAGATCCTTGACTACACGGAGCATGCATTGGCCGGCGGGGCAAATGCCCAGGCGGCAGCTTATATCCAGATGGTGGATGTGGCAACGGGCAAGGCTACCTTTGGTGTAGGCGTCAGCTCTAACATTACAAGGGCATCCATCAGGGCTATCTTTAGCGCATTGAACCGTTTACACCCATAATTAAGAACAAAAAGCAGATAACCAGTGGTTTTTAAATAAAGCGTAAATAAAAATGCCTATCCTGTCAGCCACACAGGATAGGCATTTTTTTCCTGTACAAAGTGAATTCTGTTGAAACAGGCTAGAATGTGTGATAAAATTCCCTATAAAGGTACCCATGACAGGGTAGTAGCCTCCCGAGCCAATGAATGACCGGTTCTCCGGAATACATAGGAAGGGAGGTGGCGCATATAACAGCTTATGAGATCATAAACATCTTTCTGGGAATATCAGCTCTGCTGATATCCTTTGGCGGTTTGATTATTGCGTTGCTTGCCTTTCTCGATAAGAGAAACAAGCGTAAATAAAAATGCCTATCCTGTCTGACCCACAGGATAGGCGGTGTCCGTAAGGGCACATGATCTTTTTCGGGGGCATCCACCTTTGGAGTGGGTGCCTTCTTTATATTTAATATAACATAATTCCTTTATAATTTCAAGCATCTTTTGGATGCAGGATTTCGTGCAGGTTGACTTGCAGGACGTGGAATGCTATAATCCCTATGATATAATATCGCCAGATATTATATCATAGCGCCGGAGCGGAGCGTAGTGCGCATCCCTGGCACGAAGTGCCATATCATGTGTTTTTTACATGATATAATATCGCCAGATATTATATCATAGCGCCGGAGCAGAGCGTAGTGCGCATCCCTGGCACGAAGAGCCATATCATGTGTTTTTTACATGATATAATGTCGCGTGTAAACTAAGAGGACTTTGGAGGGAGTTTAATGAAGGTAAGTGTCATTATTCCTTTTTTTAGAGGAATCTCATTCTTAGAGGATTGCTTAGACAGCCTTGCGGAACAAACCTTAAAGGATATGGAGGTCATTCTGGTGTGTGACCAGATCCAGGAGGATATAGAGCCACTGCTTGAGGGGTTTCAAAATCGGCTGGAGTTACACACATACGCCTTAAAGGACAAAAAGGGTGTGGCAGCTGCAAGAAACTTAGGATTATCAGTTGCTTCCGGTGAATATGTATATTTTTTAGACAGTGATGATTATATCAGTCCGAATGCACTGGAACAATTGGCGGACATGGCAAAAGAAACAAATGCCGACCTTATCTATGGGAAGAAAATATGGACTTGGTTTAACAGAAGTGTTTTTATGGCAAACTTTAATATGGAGGATGCTTCCTCTGAATCAGGGGAAGACGAGGAGGACATAGGTTTGCCGGAAGCCTCCGAGCTGGAACCGGAGAGCACCTCCGCAAAGGATGGAAGCAAAGGGCAGAATGGGCACCGGCAGGACGGTTTTAATGGGGAACAGCCCCCTGTTAAGGAGCTGTCCAGTCAGGAAACGGCTTATTACCATTTGGTATCAAAGTATAAGGGTGTCAGGAATATATCCGTGCTTCATCAGCTGATGAAACGCTCACTGATTGAGGAAAATAAGCTGCGCTTTAAGGAATCGATTAAGTTTTTATCCGATTATCCTTTTGAATTGCAATTTTTAGATAAGGCCAGGAGCTTTGAGTATGTTCCGGGAGCCGCCTATATGAAACGGAACCATGGTAACACTGCCAGTAATTTTTCCATGGAAAATTCCTTCTTTCCTTCCTTGAGCCAGATGAAGGGAAGCAAGAGCTTCCGTGAATATACGGATACCTATAAATATGCAAGAAGCTTATTGCAGGATAATAAGGAGCTGGAGAATTGCCTGGATGAAAAAATGCTGCAGTACTGCCTCGAGTTTTATGCGCCGAAGCTGCAGACGAACCATGAGGACCCACAGCGTCTGAAGAAATTCAATACGATGCACCAGATAATCAGTGGACTGGATCAGGCTGTGCTGGGAAGCTGTTCCGGTTATGAAAGAAAGCTGCTGAAAGCCTTCCAGGATGAAAATATCAAACGTGCGGAGAAAATCCTAATCCGGCACAATAAATGGAAGGACTTCAAACGTATTACAAAGAATAGCCGCAGCTTTTCAAGACATTTATATGAAACCTATTTCCTGAAGCTGTCTTTGAAGGAGGATCTGGTTTTCTTCGAAAGCTTTTTTGGAAAAAGCTACAGCGACAGCCCGAAGTATATTTATGAATACTTAGCAAAAAACCATCCGAAGAAGTATAGGTATATATGGGTGATAGATAATAAGAATACAACAATTCCCTATACCCATAAGAAGGTAAAGCGTTTTAGCCTCCGTTATTTTTACTATATAGCGCGGAGTAAATATCTTGTCTTTAATGTCAGGCAGCCGGAATGGTTCCGGAAAAGGGATGGAAGCGTATTTTTAGAAACCTGGCATGGAACACCGTTAAAAAAGCTGGTGTTTGACCTGGAGGATACAAGCCATGCCACAAAAAGATTTAAACAGCAGACCGGACAGCAGGCAAGGATGTGGGATTACCTGGTAGCAGCAAACCAGTTTTCCAGTGATACCTTCCGGAGATGCTTTCAATTTAACCAGACAATGCTGGAAACCGGATACCCTAGAAATGATATCCTCCATGCCGGGGATAAGCAGGAAGTTGCTGCCAGGGTAAAGGAAGCGCTCAGTATTCCAAAGGATAAGAAAGTGATTCTTTATGCGCCTACCTGGAGGGATGATGAATATTATACAAAGGTCAGCTATAAATTCTCCCTGAAGCTGGATTTGCAGCTATTAAAGGAGCGCTTGGGTGAGGAATATGTAATACTTTTGCGTACCCATTACTATATAGCGGATGCTTTGGATCTTACCGGATTCAGTGGCTTTGCCTATAATCTGAGCGATTACGGCGATATTTCGGAGTTATATTTAATTGCTGATATCCTGATTACGGATTATTCCTCTGTTTTCTTTGATTACGCCAATTTAAGACGGCCTATGCTGTTTTACACCTATGATCTTGAAAAATACCGTGATGTATTACGCGGGTTCTATATTGATATTGAAGAAGAGCTGCCTGGACCGCTTTTGTTTTCGACCGAAGAGGTTGTCCGGGCGATTGGTAACATGGAGGAACTGAAGCAGCAGTACCATGAGAAATATAATAAATTTTATGATAAATATTGTTCCTGGGAGGATGGACATGCTTCCCAGAAGGTTGTCCAGGCGGTTTTTCGTCTATGATACATGAAGCTGCCGCAGGGGTTTTTTATAAGGGCAGAACTTATTTGATATAAGGAGATTTTATGAAACAGCTAATTAAGAATTTCAATAAATATCGTTTTTTATTGTCTGAGCTAGTGATAAAGGATATTAAGTTAAAGTACCGGAGGTCTTATTTGGGAATTCTTTGGACCTTAATCGAACCATTGCTTACCATGTTAGTATTAACAATGGTGTTTTCTAGCTTTTATGGCAGGAATGATAAGACCTTCCCTATTTATGTGCTTTCAGGAAGACTGCTTTACTCCTATTTTTCAAATGCTACAAAGTCAGCTATGAAATCCATTCGTACTCATGGACAGATGATCAAAAAGGTGTATGTTCCAAAGTATATTTACCCTTTATCCTCCATCTTGTCACAGTATATTATATTTTTGATTTCCTTATTGGTTTTAATTGCAGTAGCCGCATTTTTAAGGGTAAAGCCAACCATTTACCTATTACAAGCAATCGTCCCCTTGATTATTCTATTTGTCATGGTGCTTGGCGTAGGCTTAATTCTTGCTACCTTGGCAGTATTCTTCCGGGATATGGAATACTTATGGGGAGTTATTATTATGCTGATCATGTATTGCTCAGCTATCTTCTATGATCCAGCAAAGATTAGTTCGAATTATAGATGGATACTTGATATCAATCCACTGTATTCCGTCATTCTGAATTTTAGGAATACCGTTATTTATGGTCTTCCTCTTGACTTAAATGCATTGTTGTATTCAAGCATCTTTAGTATTGTTGCATTATTGATTGGCATTTTTGTTTTCTATAAAAAGCAGGACGAGTTTATTATGAACATTTGATAATATGCCGTGGTTACGGTGAAATGAGGTATTTATGGCTAAGGTTGTAATTAAGGTAGATCATGTCGGTGTCAGATTTCACATGGGTGCCGAAAAAGTAGATAATTTTAAAGATTTTATTATCAAAAAGATAAAGGGAAAAATAAGATATAAGGAATTTTGGGCTTTAAAGGATGTAGATTTTTCAATTCAACATGGAGACCGTATGGCAATCCTCGGATTAAACGGTGCAGGTAAGAGTACCTTACTTAAGGTAATTGCCGGCGTACTTAAGGCAACAGAGGGAAGTGTGACAACAAAGGGCAAGATCGCGCCGCTGCTGGAGCTTGGGGCAGGCTTTGATTTACAGTATACCGGTGCCGAGAATATCTATCTTTATGGTGCGGTGCTTGGCTATTCCAAGGAATTTATCAAAGAACGGTTCAATGAAATCGTGGAATTTTCGGAGCTGGGAGATTTCATCAATGTGCCGGTGAAGAATTATTCCTCCGGCATGAAATCCAGGCTGGGATTTTCCATCGCAACCATCGTGGAGCCTGATATCCTGATTTTGGACGAGGTTTTTGCCGTCGGGGATGCGAAATTCCGTAAAAAGAGTGAGAAAAAGATAAAGTCCATGTTCAAGGATGGTGTTACGGTTCTGTTTGTATCCCATAACATTGAACAGGTGAAGAACATCTGCAATAAGGCAATTCTCCTGGAGAAGGGAAGACTGATTGCCCAGGGTGATGTACTGGATGTTTGTGAGATTTATCAGGATAAGCTAAAATAAAAGTAAATCGCGAGGAGGCCAAATAAAAATGAAAAAAGTAATTACTTATGGAACTTTTGATTTGCTCCATGTAGGTCATATTAATTTATTAAGAAGAGCCAAGGAATTGGGAGATTACTTGGTAGTTGTCCTTTCTTCGGATGAGTTTAACGCCATTAAGCACAAGCAGGCATACCATCCTTATGAGGACAGGAAGGTCATACTGGAAGCGATTAAATATGTAGATGAAGTGATTCCGGAATATACCTGGGAACAGAAAACTGACGATGTGGTGAATAACCAGATTGATGTCTTTGTCATGGGAGATGACTGGAAGGGGCAGTTTGACTTCCTAAAGGATTATTGCGAGGTCATCTATTTACCCCGTACCGAAGGTATTTCTACAACGAAGATTAAGACGGATTTACATTCCTAATAAGATGGGAGCTTAATCCTCTGAAGGGGTGCCATATGAAAACGATCATAAAAAAGCTAATGAAAATACCGATGCTTTTGCTTTACCATTTATTCATCCTGACAAATAAGGTGGATCCTGGCATTATCCTTTTCGAAAGCAATCTGGGAAGAAATTATTCAGGTAATCCCAGATTTATCTATGAAGAGCTGGTGGCGAGAGGGCTGGACCGGAGCTACCGGTGCTATTTTATACTGGAGGAGCCTTGTATTTCCCTGCCGGGGAAGGCAAAGAAAGTGAAGCGCATCAGCCTGCTTTACTTCTATTTGTTTGCAAAGGCGGGGGTCTGGGTCAGTGACACCAGGATGCCTGCTTACCTGAAAAAAAGAAAAGCTGCTACCTATATCCAGACCTGGCATGGAACCCCTTTAAAAAAGCTTGGCTTGGATCTGGAGCAGGTATCCATGGCAGGAGAAACAAGCCTGGAGGATTATAAACGGAAATTTGCCTCAAACTCAAAGACCTGGGATTACCTACTATCCCAGAATGCTTACTCAACCGGGATATTCCGGAGAGCCTTCGCCTTCCATAAGGAGATCCTGGAAATAGGATATCCCAGGAATGATATCTTATTTCATAAGAACAACGCTGCTTCGATTGTGGAGATAAAAAGAAGGCTGGGTCTTCCAACGGATAAAAAGATTCTTCTCTATGCCCCGACCTGGAGGGATAACGAGCACTATGGACATCTGACCTATAAGTTCAGCTCCGGGATGGATTATGATTTTCTGCAGGAAAGGCTGTCCGGGGACTATGTGATTGCCATAAAGGCACACTATCTGGTAGGAGAGCGGTTAGATCTGCAAAAATACCAGGGCTTTCTGTACCAGTTTGGCGCCTCCTCGGATATCGCTGAGCTTTACCTGGCTTCTGATATGCTGATAACGGATTACTCCTCCGTTATGTTTGACTATAGCCTGCTTTGCAGGCCCATGCTATTCTATACCTATGATCTGGAGCAGTACAAGGATAGTCTCAGGGGCTTTTATTTTGACTTTATGGAAGAGGCGCCGGGGCCTATTGTCACTACATCACAGCAGCTGGTAAAGGCAATTGAAGAATATAATTTCCAGGAGTACCAGGAAAAATATGCTGCATTCCGGGAAAAATATAATCATGCGGATCATGGGGATGCGGCAAAGCAGGTTGTCGATTTAATCTGCCGACGCCCTGGCGGGAAATTACCTCCTTCGTAAAAAGGATCGAATCAGCTGGTTGGTTTACCTTAAAGGAAAAAGCTTTTCGCTAAAGAAGATAAAAATTCCCTGAGAAAGAAGAAAGGGCTCTCTTGAGAAAGAAGGAGAAAGGGAAAAATTCCATAGAAGGAAAAGAAAAATCCCCTTAAAAGAGTGTGAAGAAAAAGTTATCCTTAGAAAGAAAGGAGAAAAAATTCTTCTTAAAAAGAAAGGAAAATTGGATTGAAGATTATTGGTTATCTGATTTTTGCAGGTTTTTATTATATATTCCGTTTCTTCTGTCCGATGAAGCCGAAGAAAGTATTCTGTATTATGACACATGATAACAGTAAGGACGGAAATGTTGCGGTTGTAGTGGATTATCTTAAGCAGCAGGATAAGGAATACAGCTTTCAGTATATCAGAAAAGAAGACCGCAAGTTGGCGAAGAAGCCGGGCATCTGGAAGGGGAAGCTGTCCTTCTTTATAGAAAAGCCCTACCATTTGGCGACCTCCGCATATGTGCTGATGGATAATACCTTCCTGCCGATGGCATTCATCCGCTTTTCAAAAAAAGTCCGTGTTGTTCAGCTGTGGCATGGGACAGGCACCATCAAGCGCTTTGGACAGCATGTCAATACAGGGCAGCTAAAGGAGCTGGAACGCCGTGCAAACAGCAGGATTACCCATCTGATCGTAAACTCTGAACAGTCCAAAGAGGAATATTCGGGCTCCTTTGGGATCCCGAAGGAGAGGGTTTTTGTATACGGGCTTCCAAGAACGGATATTTTCTTTGATGGGAAGGTGAAGGAAGAACGTAGGAATGCATTTTTTAAACAATACCCGGAGCTGGCAGGGAGGAAGCTGGTGCTGTATGCGCCGACGCTGCGGGACTATGCCCCGACGTCGGGGGGCAGGGAATTGAAGCAACCGAAGCTGGCGCTTGATACGGAGAAAATGCAGAGGGAGCTGGGCGGGGACTATGTCCTGATGTTAAGGTTGCATCCCTTTGTCATGGAAATGTACCAAAAGGAAGGGCAATATAAAGGGGAATTCCCGGAGAATGTCATTTCCATGTCCGGGTATCCTGACATCAATACCCTGCTTTTGGTTACGGATTACCTGATAACAGATTATTCCTCAGTGATCTTTGAATATTGTCTCTTAAGGAAACCCATGCTATTCTATGCTTATGACCTGGAGGAGTTTTCGGACCAGGGCAGAGGGTTTTACCATCCCTACAGGGAGTTTGTGCCGGGACCTGTTGCTGGGACAACACAGGAAATTATCCGGCTTCTAAAGAAGGATGCTTTTGATTTGGAAATAATCAATTCATTTATAAATAATAATTATCAATATTTAGACGGTAAATCAACAGAACGCTTATATCTACATATCTTTAGGGCTTAGCTGCAAACAGGTAGATATTAACAGCACTTTTAACAGGACAGTGAATTAAGCAGTTTTGAAAACAGAAGGCTTCCGGAAAATCAACCGCAAAGAGGCGTATAAGGAATTTCCGGGAGTGCTTATCAAATTTGGAGGGAATGTTAAGTGGAAAATTCGAGCTATAAAATAAGCGTTATCATGCCCGTATATAATGTGGAGCGTTATCTGGCAGCATGTCTGGACAGTATTCTCACCCAAACCTTACCGGATATCGAAATTATCGCAGTGAATGACGGAACCAAGGATAATAGCCTGCAGATTCTGGAGGAATACCAAAGCAGGTATCCGGACCGGATGAAGGTATTTTCTACGGAAAACCGGGGTGTCAGCCATGCCAGGAACTATGGCCTGGAGAGGGCATCGGGAGAATTCGTCCTTTTCGTAGACAGCGATGATTTTATTGAGAAGGATATGTGTGAAAAGCTGTATAATAAGGCGGCTAAGGATGGCAACGATATCGTAATCTGCGGCAGATATAATGTTTATGAGAGGGAGCATATCGGGGAAATGACCAAGGAAGCATATCCTACCATGCTGATCAACCGTAATTTCAAGCTGGAGGATAATAAGTACGAGTTAGCCCATATCTCACCCTTCCCCTGGGACAAGCTGTTCCGAAGAAGCATCCTCGAGGGGCTTAAATTTCCGGAAAAGATGCGTTTTGAGGTTCTGGTGCTGGTATTTGAAGCCTGTTGTAAGGCCGGCAGCATCGGTGTAGTGGAAGAACCTCTTTATAATTACAGAAGAACCACCCAGGGCGGATTCCTGAACAGCTTTTCGGAGCAGACCCTTGATATTGTAAAAGCCTTCAAGCTGGTATTTGACTTTATGAAAAAGTATGGCTACATGGATATCTACCATGATGAGCTGGAATATATCTGTACCAGGCATTTCCTGTACCGTTATCCTGCGTTGTTTAAGGGGACGAATAAGGGGAAAATGGACGTAAAGCTAAAGATCATCAGTGAAACCCAGGAGTTCCTCGATAAGGAAATGCCGGACTGGCGTAGCAACCATTACTTACGTTATTCTTCCGGCAGCTTAAAGGCAAAGCTAAAGCTTTATACCAATAAGAAAAAGATGATGCGTCTTACCCACATCCGTGAAATTACTCCTGACGCTGTGGCAAAGACCGTCCTTAAGCTGAGGGACTTCGGCAGCAAGTGGAAAAAGAGGCTTAATAAGTTCAAGAAAAGCAAGAACCGTTTTTCTTTAATAAAGAAGAAGCTGCCCTTCCTCCACATCCTTTTACAGAATGGTTCCGTATATTATACGAAAATGTATGAAAAGCTGAGTGTAAGGCCAAGGGATATCCTATTTGAATCAAAGCACGGTGAGGATATTGCCGGCAATATCTTTGCGCTGATGAAGGAGCTGACGAAGGAGGCCTATCGGGAATACCGGGTATTTTTGGCCATGGAAAAGGATTATATGGAGCAATACCAGTCCCTCCTAGGCCGATACGGGATCAGTAATGTTAAGATGATAGATATCCGTTCCAAGGATTATGCCAAAGCCCTGGCATCTGCAAAATACCTGGTTACGGATACCAGCTTCCCGCCTTATTATATTAAGAAGAAGGACCAGGTATATTTAAACACCTGGCATGGAACGCCGCTTAAGGCCATGGGACGTATTGTGCCAATGCGTGAGTATGCCCTTGGAAATGTCCAGAGAAACTTTATGATAGCGGACTATCTCTTGTATCAGAATGATTTCTCAAAGCAGGTGTTTACACAGGATTATATGCTTGAGAATATTTATCCGGGTACTATGCTGGTCTCCGGTTATCCCAGAAATTCAGTCTTTTTCTACAAGGACAGGTACCATAAGATCCGTAAGGAAGCTGGGCTGACGGACAAACAGGTCATTGTATATATGCCGACCTGGAGGGGATTGCTGCACAAGAAGGAGACAGGCAAGCAGCTGGAGCTGCTGGGCAAATATTTTGAAGAGATCGACAGCAAATTAACGGATGACCAGGTTGTCTTTGTGAAGCTGCACCCCTTCGTAAAGAATGAGATGGACTATGGCAGCTATAAGCATATTAAGGC
>JARKQP010000439.1 GCA_029974875.1 Mobilitalea sp. | reverse complement strand
ACGGTATCAATATGAGACCCCGACCAGACTGGCGGCAGCTCTTTCTCACTTCCTTCTAACACACCAAAGATATTTCCTATGCCGTCTTCTTCAACCTTTAAGCCTATGTCACGCATAACTGATATTAAATGGTCTCTTGCTGCCACTTCTTCCTTTGTAAACACCAGCCTGGTGGTACCATCCCCATCTCCAGGTGTGGCATTAAAGCGGTTGATTCCTTCCAACCAATTTTTGATATTATCCAAGCTAATATCTGATGTATTATTCACCATACTCCTCCATTCACCCTTACAGCCTTCCAAAGCGATTACACAAAAGACTGAAAAACTTTCTCTTGTCTGCCTGAAAAGCTACACGTGTAATTACAGTACTATCGGCCTCATAGCCCATCCTCTGATCCACAATCAGCATTCCGTCGGAAGCTCCTCCATTGATATCAATATCACAGCGTAATATTCTTTCCTCCGTTATTATAGAAGGTTCTATTACACTTGCTACCGCCAAAGCATCATGGATTGCATCAGAATATCCATTTCCATTTCCCATAATATTTAAAGCTTTTATTCTAGTCTCAATTAAAGCTCCTGCTAATTTAGAAGCTGGGGTATCAATAGAGCTTAGCACAGCAGCATCCTCCAGTGTCAATTCGGCGGAGTGCGTTGCATTAAGTCCAATAATGCGGCAAGGAATGCCGCTATCTATTATGATTTTGGCAGCTTCAGGATCATGGTAGAAATTTGCCTCTGCACAGGGTGTAATATTTCCCATTCCCACTGCACCACCCATTAGAACAATCTCTTCAATATGTCCAGCAATCTCTGGCTCCATGCGAAGGGCAATACCCAGATTAGTTAGAGGTCCTACTGGGATCAGTGTTATTTTTTCATCAGAAGCCAGGAGGGTCTCTACCAAGTATGTACATGCGTGCTTAGGCTTTGCTTTTGATATAGCCGGGGGCAGATCAAGATATGCGGGATGAAATGTAAATGATTTTCCTTCAACTTCAATACTGATTCCATCCTTTTCAAGTGCTGCGTTCCTCTGCTTGGTAAGATAGCGCACGATCGGCTGTGGACATCCGCGATAAACCGGGATTTTATTTCCAAGCTTCAATAAATCCAATACCCTCAACGTATTCTCCACGCAGTTTTCAACCGGCCTGTTTCCCCATGTAACGGTTATTCCTATCACATCCAGCTCGTCCGATAATGCCGCTAGCATAATAGCAATTGCATCATCTGAGCCTGTATCGACGTCTAATATGACTTTTTTCTTGTCTATCATTTAAACTCCTCCTGCTCTATTTTAAGTAATCATGATGCTGTTCCAACCATTTCATGTAATAGCTAAACGCCCTTTGGGGACTATCATGATCTGGAACGTAGCCTGTATCGGTTATTAATCGTTCCAATGACATAGGAGCATTATCAACCAATTGATTCACTTCAATTGTAGCTTCGCATGGAAGCTTTGCTACACGATACGTAAATTCTGGATAACGCTGCTTTAAAAGTTCACACCATTCAGCCAAACTCCAAA
>JARKQP010000436.1 GCA_029974875.1 Mobilitalea sp. | reverse complement strand
CTCTTTGTTCCACAATATCATCGAATTTTACCTTTACATAGTCCGGCAGCACATCCCGTATCAATCTCCATTCGTCTCTCATACAATCCTCCCCTAAATCCAGTAAACAGCGCCCGGAAAGTCATCTGCAATGCAATTCCTTTCCCTATCCGGCCGCAAATGCTAATTACCAAGTATATTTTCTGCGGTTTTAAAGTAAATATTGTCCAGATACTCTTTCTCTAAATGGAACATCTCGAATACATCAATGGAGCATTTTGTCAGCCTTTCCGGATACGAGGAGCCAAATACGATCTTCTCCTTCGGCAGCTTTGAAAAAGCTTTTTTTAAGATCTGTACTTCATATTGATTGGAAGTCTCCAGATAGATGTTTCCATATTCTTCTGCAAGGTCGACACAACCATAGCCATAGTCAAAGCAGCCCATATGGAGGAAAATAAACTTAACCTTCGGATGCCTTTTTATATAACCAAGCCACTGCTGGGGAATTGCCCTGGCTCCTATGCCCGTAAATAGTTTTACCGGGGCATTCTTATTTTCCGCCGCCTCAAGGACACCCTCAATATTACCGCAGAGCTCAGGATAATAGCCATGCTCAAAGGAGTTCAGCTCCAGCAGCCTCATCCCCGGGAGGTTCAAGGCTCTCCACGCCTCCTCCACACTGCCAGCTTCCCTGGGATTGATGATTGCACAGCCGACCAGCCTGTCACTGTGGCGGTTAACAAAATCTGATATATAATTATTCTGCTCTGTGATTGGTTTGCCTTCAAGGGAGGAAACCACCCTAACCGCAATATTATTTTTATCCATATCCTCCAACAGGGCTTTTTCCAATTTTTCCTGTGCACCGTCATCACGCTTGATATGTGAGTGGATATCCGTAATCATTCTGACCATCTCCTTTTTATAAACCAGGATGGCATTTGTTCAATGCCTTAATCCGGCAGCTGCTTTTAGCAGGGCTTTAGCAGCTGTCGGAAAAAACTTTTCTTAAATCATCCCAGAATTCCCAGGTATACACCTGCAATACCAACTACCATTGTAACCAGAATCAATTTCACAGCGGATATTTTCTTCTTAGAAATCAGCCAGTACATTGCTAATGTATACAGCAATCCCAAAAGCCCCGGCATAAGACCATTCAAGGTATCCTGGATACTAAGCGTAGTATCGCCGTTCGTATAGGTAATCGGTATATTAATCGTAACCAGCAATGGCACAAACCCGCCAACGATTACGTAGGCCGCAATGGCTGCCAGATCAGCTATCTTACTGATCAGTCCGGAGGATTGTATTTTCTCAACGAATTTCACACCCTGCCTATATCCGTGGAATACTCCCAGATATCTGATCCCCAAAGATACGATTGCCATCCCTATGACAAAGAAGATAGGACCAATCCACCCCAGACCTGCTGATACCAGGGATATTGCCAAGCCTGCCAGCAGGGGTCTGGCGGTTCCATTTAACAGGGAATCCCCAAGTCCCGCCAACGGTCCCATCAGAGCTGTTTTTACTGCATTAATGGAGCTGGGATCAATATCTCCCTCCGTTGCATACCGTTCTTCCATAGCCGCTGCCACGCCAACCGGAATCGCAGAGGTAATGTCATTGGTCAAAAAATATTCCATGTGCCTCTCATAGGCCTCCTGCTTCTCCTCCGGAGTATCATAAAGCTTTTCTATTACAGGCATCATGGCCTGGGTAAAGCCGGCATTCTGCTGTCTTTCATAATTATTGGCACAACGGATTGTGAGCTGGTTGAAAAATATTTTCCATAAATCCTTTTTCGTTAATTTCTGTTGGGTTCCTGCGTTCGTTTTTGTTTCCATATTCATCCTACCTCCTATTCCTGTACCTTTTCTTTATTGTCAGCCAGCATAAAATAATAGTACATCGCCACGCATATCACTGCCAATACTGCAATTCCGATCATATTGATCTGCAGATAGGACGCAAAGAAAAATCCCAAAAGAAAGAATGGCCAAAATTTTCTTGATTTAATGGAGTTCAACAAAAGTGCAAATCCAACTGCACCGATCATGGCACCGCCGACAGAAAGTCCGGTAATTACTTTCGAAGGAACTGCATTAATAATGGCTTGTACATAATCCGCCCCAAAATAAATTGCCAGGAAGGTAGGTATACCATATAATAACACATTCATCGCCATCGGTAAAACCATGTTATTCATAATAATTCCATTTTTATTCTGCTTTTCAACGGCCTTATCAACCCTATGCATGAACCATACGTTAATAACTGTATTCTGGAAGGTTTCTGCCATCTGGCCGATAAAGGATATCGGCAATGCAGTCGCCACGGCCAGCTCCGCTCCCCCTCCTCCAAGGATTGCGATACCGGTGGCAATTGCCGTACTGATGGTCGGGTTCGGGGGCACCGCCGTACCAACAAAGATCACCGCCAAAAACATTAATTCAATTGTCACGCCCACGGTCAGACCCGTCTGCACATCCCCCATAATCAATCCCACAACCGGCCCTACAAAGATTGGCCGGAAAATATGCGTCTGCGTCATGTGGGAATCGATAAATGCTATTGTGACAAATATTGCTACTAAAATTGCCTGTGCTAATAAACTCATAAAAATACCTCCATCCTCTACTTCATTTTCTTCAACAATTCCATAACATCCTGACTTTTCTCATTGGGCACCGCCCGTACTTCCAGACCCACTCCTTTCCCATGGATTTTATTCAGATAATCGACATCTTCCGGTGTGACCCAGAAATTGCCGAGTATTTTTGTTTTACCCTTCTTCATATTCAGGTTTCCGATATTAATGCTGTCCACATGGATTCCAGCATTGAGGATGTCATAGGCACCCTGGGGCGTCCTGATCAGCAATAATACCTTTGTGTTGCTTTGGTCTGTCTTTAATAATTCAACTGCATCATTTACGCTCAGAATATGGAGCTTTATCGTATCCGGGGTTGCCATTTTTAACAGGGACTGGGTAAATTCGTCCTTTGCTGCGTTATCATCTGCCACAATAATTGTTTTCGCATCTGAGTATGCGATCCACGCCGTGATAATCTGTCCGTGAATTAATCTGTCGTCAATTCGAAATACACTAATTTCCATTTTACCTGCTCCCTTCCTTGTCAGAGTTCACTGACACCCAATGTCGATATACTTATTTCCTTAAGATATTTTGTCAACTGTTTCAAGTCCTGCCCTTCCATACCCATCAGGGTTTCAATCAAGACAGGAAGATTAACCCCATAAAAGACTGCTACATTATCATTTTTATAAGAATACCTGCTTGCAACGTTAAAGGGGGTTCCCCCCTTAATGTCACACATAATCAGATACTGTTTTTCCTCCGATACACCGGTTATTTTTTTATCCAGCTCCTCCTTTAGTTCATCCGCCCCCATATCCTCACCAAAGGTTATAAAGTCGGCACCTCCTATTTCACCGGTCAGCATTTTGACAGAGCTTTTCATTCCTTCCGCCATGCCCCCATGTGTTACCACTAATACATGAATCATTTTTTCACTCCATTCTCCAAAGATATTCTGCATTTCGGTGGAAGATATATTCCAGCTTGTCTTCCGCCACCTTAAGCTCATAAAATTTCTTAACCTCAATATTTACCGGCTTATATGGCCAATCCGTACCAAAACAGACCCTCTCGGCTCCCAGGATATCTATAGCCCTGGTAAGTACCTCCACATCCATCTGCCCGGAGGTCTCCACCCAGACATTCTTTAAATCCCTGACGGCTTCTATGGTAGACAGCCCGAATTCATAATATCCGATGTGGGTAAATACAAAATCAATTCCGGGAAACTTCCTGGCATACTCCGCCCATGCATAGGGTGTGCTAAAAGGCGCGGTTCCCACATGGGTTTGAACATGGACACCATATTTTTTTATTTCAAAAAGGATGTCCTGCAATGCAGGCTGGTTATCCGGGTAGTAGCCATGCTTCCAGGAATGGAATTTGATCCCGTTCATTTTCAAGTCCCCAAGGCATCTGTCAACCTCATCAATTGCATCCGGCGCCTTGGGATTGATAAATGCATACCCTTCGATATTCTCGGGATATTCCTGCATTGCCCTGTATACCAGATCGTTCTGCTCCCTGGTAGATATTCCCGATAAGCTGCTTATCCCAACCTTGGTAATACCATACTGCTTCAGGTCATTTACTATTTCAGAAGGTGAATTCTCATCTCCGGAGCTGGTTTTTCCCAGGTGTGAATGAATATCATATAGCTTCACATAAATGCCTCCTTTATTTTTCTGACATTCTATTTCTTGTCCAAATCCAGGGATACCCTGTATTTGTAAATATCAGCCCGATAGAACATCTCAACATACTCCACCGGATCCTGGTCCACAAAAGTAGTTCGTTCCCGATAGAAAATGGGCTGGTTCTTCTTGATATTTAAGCTGCTGCAAAGCTCACCGGAAGGCATCTGTGCCTCCAGAAACTCAATGGCATTCGTCAAATAAATCCCCTTACTCTTTAATAAGGCATAGAGGGATGTCTCCGGCTTAAACTCGGTTTCTTCCAGCACCAGGGAATTCACTTTCTTAATATATGCCTTATTAATACCTACAATTAGCTCTCCCCTAAGACGCTTTCTTTCAATAAAATATACTTCCTCATCCGTGATATTCAAGGCCTTTGCAACCTTTTCCGACGGCTTTACCAGTCCAAAATTCAGCAGCTCGGAGCTGGACTTTTCTCCATATTCCTTGATATCCTCACTAAAGCTTGTCAGATGCTGCAGGTCATATTTTCTCTTCGGCTCGCAGACAATGGTTCCGATACCCCTGTACTTCTTAATATAGCCTTCCTTTTCCAGCTCCTGCATTGCACCTCTTACCGTGATTCTGCTAACGCCATACATCTTCTGCAACTCAGGCTCTGCCGGTATTTTATCATTGGTCTTATACTGCCCTTTTTGTATTTTCTCCAATAAATCCATGTAAATCTGATGGTGAAGCGGTATTTTCAAATTTTTGTCTATATTAGACTGATTCATAGTTGCCCCCTTATCTGTAATAATTATAACGTTATAACGTTATAATTATTGTAACACCTTTTTGACTAAAGTCAATATACTTTTATTTGTAAAAAGGCTTTTATTTTATGGAAATTACATATCCAAACTCTGGATACCCCTGCCAGGGCAATGTAACCGCACAATGCCGCTAAATACTATAACCGCACAATGTAACCAGATAACCTAACCGTAGCTTATGAATTTTTATTTTTAATTCCTTGATTTTTGTTCTACATTTTTGCTTATACATAATTATTGTTGAAGAATTACATAAACTAGGATAGAATAAAGGAAGAGGTGATGATGTGCAGATAAATGAATCCACAGAGAACTATCTAGAAATGATACTTATTTTGAAGCAACAAAATGGACAGGTCCGTTCCATCGATATCGTCAACGA
>JARKQP010000417.1 GCA_029974875.1 Mobilitalea sp. | reverse complement strand
TTCTGGGAGCAGAATTCACCGTTGATCTTATTGTATGCACACATTACCGACCAGGGTTGTCCCTCAACCACCGCGCCTTCAAAGCTCTCCAGATATATCTCCCGCAAAGTCCTCTCATCGATAATTACATTAATGTTAAACCGCTTGGTTTCCTGGTTGTTGACGGCAAAATGCTTGAGGGAGGTTCCGATTCCCTGGCTCTGCACACCTTGAATATGCTTAGCGGCCAGCTGGGCTGAGAGGTAAGGATCCTCTGAGTAGTATTCAAAATTTCTTCCGCAAAGCGGTGACCTCTTAATATTAGCACCAGGTCCGAGAATAATCTGTACATCCTCTGCCTGGCACTCCTCCCCAAGTGCGACGCCCACTTTCTGGATCAATTCCCTGTTCCAGGAGCTGGCCAGTCCGGCCGCTGTCGGGAAGCAGGTTGTCTTGTCGCTTTCATTTATTCCCATATGATCTGTGGCTCCACTTTGTTTCCTTAACCCATGGGGTCCATCCGTCAGCATCATTGCCGGTATTCCATGCTCAGGTAACGCCTGTGTTGTCCAAAAACCCTCCCCACAGCACAGGCTTGCCTTTTCCTCCAGTGTCAGCTTTGCTAGTATCGCTTTGATATCTCTGCCCATGTCCTAACCCCTTTCTTCTATAGATAATGTCATTAGTTCCTTTATAATTAATGTTAAGTTTCTTTATAATTCCTAAGTCTCTTTATGATAGTGTTATGTCTCTGCTATAGTCATTTATAATACTATTATAAATTCAAGGTTGCAATCTTGCATGTTACCTCAAAACTGCTGCACTGCATGGTTTATATATTAAATAATTTATTATTTATTCAAATATTTACTTCAATTCTATGTTATGTTATATTACCATTATAGAATCTGCTGACCCGTCTATGAAAGGATAGGTGTACATAATGGATAATATCCAATTAGTTTTTAATGCGGTTTACGCATTATACGAAATACCAATGCGCTGCTTTTACGGTGATTCCGGCTTTTGCAAGCCCATATCTGATACGTCGGATGCCGACCCTTTGCTTCATGACCATAGCCTCCGTGAAGAGATAATCAGTAAATGCAATGACTTTCCTATCCTCGAACTGGAAGACAAATCCACGCTCTACGGTGTTTGTAAAAGCTCCGATGGGATC
>JARKQP010000400.1 GCA_029974875.1 Mobilitalea sp. | reverse complement strand
GGACAAGCGGAGCCAGAAGGCAGCAGAGATAAATGACATGGAATTATTAACGAGGATATTCCAGGAGCAGAGAGAACTTAAGAATAAACGCTTTACATTTGACAGCTAAGCTGATGATTGCAGCCGCAAATGGCGTAAATTGCATATTTCATCAAATGGTGGTTAAAATATAAAAAGAGTTTAAGAAGGAAGGATCAACTATGGACGAAAATATTATAAAGTTTACGGAAAGACTGAAGGAACTTTTAGTTTTTGCCGAGAAGAAAAAAAATGTACTTGAATTTCAGGAAGTAAATGATTTTTTTGCCGACATGGAATTGGATCCGGGCAAGATTGAAAAAATCTATGATTTCCTGGACAAGCATAATGTTGACGTCCTCAGAATTTCTGAAGAGGATGAAGAGGATATCATCCTGGACGATGAAGAGGATTTAGAGACCATAGATTTATCCGTTCCTGAGGGTATCAATATAGAAGATCCGGTCCGTATGTACTTGAAGGAAATAGGAAAAGTGCAGCTTTTGAATGCGGATGAAGAGATTGAGCTGGCACGAAAGATGGAGGATGGGGATGATTATGCAAAAAAACGCCTTGCAGAAGCAAATCTCCGTCTGGTAGTCAGCATTGCAAAGCGTTATGTCGGACGCGGCATGCTGTTTTTGGATTTAATCCAGGAAGGGAATCTTGGTTTAATTAAGGCTGTTGAAAAATTTGATTACCGCAAAGGCTATAAATTTAGTACTTATGCGACCTGGTGGATTAGACAGGCAATCACTAGAGCCATTGCTGACCAGGCTAGGACGATCCGCATTCCTGTCCATATGGTGGAGACAATCAATAAGCTGACAAGGGTGCAACGTCAGTTATTACAGGAATTAGGAAGGGAACCTTCTCCGGAAGAGATCTCAGAGGTAATGAATATGCCGGTTGACCGGGTCCGTGAAATCCAGAAGATTTCCCAGGAGCCCGTGTCTTTGGAAACCCCCATAGGTGAGGAGGAAGACAGCCACCTGGGTGACTTTATCCAGGATGACAATGTACCGGTGCCTGCGGATGCAGCGGCATTTACCTTATTGAAGGAACAATTGGTGGAAGTGCTGGGAACCTTAACAGAGCGTGAGCAGAAGGTGCTCCGTTTAAGGTTCGGCTTGGACGATGGACGTGCGCGCACCCTGGAGGAGGTAGGAAAAGAGTTCAATGTAACCAGGGAACGTATCCGCCAGATAGAGGCAAAGGCGCTCCGTAAGCTCAGGCATCCCAGCCGCAGCAGAAAATTAAAGGATTATTTGGAATAACCGGACTGATTTAAGCTCCCCGCATGCATAGCATTAGAAAGGTATCATGGATTTTGTTGTCCTCAAATGCTGCTGATGGTTGCATTTGGTTTACGGAATCAGTGTTGCCGTCTATAAGCGTTGCGTTATGGGGAGTTTATGGTTTGGTTTATAATTCAGTTAGGATGCAGTCTGTGGTTTGGTTTATAATTCAGTTAGGATGCAGTCTGTGGTTCGATTTATAATTCAGTTAGGATGCAGTCCATGTTTTGATTTATAATCTGGCTACGATGCAGTCTATGGTTCAGTTTATAATTCAGTTATAATACGGTCTGTAGTTTAACTCATAATAATTTGGTTTTAGGTCAAAAAGTGTGCCTGCACGCGCGCTTAGAATATAATGGTATAATGGAGCATATATGCAAGAAGATAATAAAGGATACACAATGCGACTATCAAGACGTCTGCAGACGGTAGCGGATTTTGTGACATCTGGCAGCAGGGTTGCTGATGTTGGCTGCGACCACGCATATACATCGATCTACTTAGCGGAGCATGGCATAGCACCAGGTATTATTGCAATGGATGTTAATCAGGGACCGATTGACCGCGCGAAGGAGAATATTAGAAAGTATGGCCATTCTGATATCATAGAAACCAGAAAATCAGATGGACTGGAGAAGTTGGAGCCAGGAGAAGCGGATACGATATTAATTGCAGGGATGGGCGGAGCCCTTATGGTCCAAATTCTCACAAATAACAAAGAAGTATTACAGTCAGTGAAGGAGCTGGTGCTGCAACCCCAGTCAGAAATACATAAAGTTCGCCGCATGCTGCAGGAGGAAGGATTTCTGATTGCAGGTGAGGATATGGTAAAGGAAGACGGGAAGTATTATTTTATAATGAAAGCGTTGAAAAATAGTGCGGATCTGAATGCCATAAAACCAGATACTATAAGGCTAGAGGGCATGAA
>JARKQP010000384.1 GCA_029974875.1 Mobilitalea sp. | reverse complement strand
GAAAAGCATTTACAGCAAAATTACTTGAGCTGGCGAGGGAAAATGAGAAGATTTATGCCGTGGCGACGGACTCCCGGGGCAGTGTAACCATAGGAAAATTCGCCGAGGAATTCCCAAAGCGCTTTATTGAGTGTGGAATCGCGGAACAGAACGCGGTTGGCGTGGCCAGCGGCCTTGCAAAGGAAGGGAACAATGTATTTGTCACAGGTCCTGCCTGCTTTTTAGCGGCACGTGCCTTTGAACAGGTGAAGGTGGATGTGGCCTATAATAAGACAAATGTCAAGATTATAGGTGTCAGCTCCGGTGTCAGCTATGGACCCCTTGGCGGAACCCATACCTCCCTCCACGATTATGCGAGCATGAGGGCTTTGGCAAACATGCTTGTGCTGGCTCCTTCTGATAATGTCCAGACGGAATATCTTACGGAGTACCTGGCAAATACGGACCATCCGACTTACATGCGCATGGGACGGGGTGACGTGGAAGGTATTTATGAGCCGGGAGAAAGCTTTGAGGTTGGCAAGGCAAAGCTGGTCTGTGACGGTACGGATATTACCATCATTGCCTGCGGTGAGATGGTTATTGCAGCGAAAAAAGCAGCGGCACTGCTAAAGGAGCAGGGAGTAAGTGCAAGGGTTCTGGATATGTTTACCGTTAAGCCCCTTGACGAGGAAAGCGTAATCAAAGCAGCAAAGGAAACAAAGGGAATCATAACTCTGGAAGAGCATAGCATCTATGGCGGACTCGGAGAAGCAGTTACCCATGTGGTTAGCGAACAGGCTCCGGCAAAGGTCAAAATCCTTGGCTTCCCGGATGAGGAAATCAAGATAGGCAATTCAAAAGAGCTCTTTGAGCATTATGGATTAACGCCGGAGAATGTAGCTGCGGTGGCTGCTAAGCTGTTGGAACCATAAAAAATAAGCACATGGCCTTAATGCATGAAGGACTG
The DNA here is from genome assembly GCA_029974875.1 of Mobilitalea sp. The sequence continues at coordinate 9,461 of JARKQP010000384.1, read as the reverse complement.
CTTCTGTAAAGCCTTCTGTTATGAAAAGGAAATTTGCAAAAAACGGAGGAACCCATGTATATTCTTTCAATTGATCAAAGTACTGCGGGAACGAAGGCTATCCTATTCACGGCGGAGGGGGAACTGGTCTCCCGCACCGATATTCCACACCGCCAGATTACCAATGAGAAGGGCTGGGTTGAGCACGATCCGGCGGAGATTTATCAAAATACAGTGAAGGCCTGTAAAAGGGTAGTTGAGGAAAGTAAGCTTGATAAAGCCCTGATTAAAGCGGTGGCAATCTCGAACCAGCGTGAGACGGCAGTCTGTTGGAACAAGGAGACCGGTGAACCGGTATACAATGCCCTCGTATGGCAATGCGGGCGGGCAATGGATATTACGCAGGAGATGGAAAAGGCCGGTAAGGCTGAGCTGGTCCGCCGCGTCACAGGCCTGAACCTGTCCCCCTTCTTTTCGGCACCGAAGTTCACCTGGATTGTGCGTAATGTTCCGGCTGCGAAGGAGCTGCTGAAAGCGGATAAATTATACTGCGGCAATGTTGATGCCTGGCTGCTGTACAAGCTGACAGGAGGCAAGGAGTTTAAGACGGATTATTCCAACGCCTCCAGAACGGAGCTGCTGAATCTGGATACCCTGCAGTGGGATCCGGATATGGTGGAGCTGTTTGAGATTAAGAGATCTGCCCTTCCGGAGATACAGTTCAGTGACAGCCTCTTTGGCTATACCAGCCTTGAGGGTTTGTTCGATACGCCGGTTCCTGTCCATGCGATGATGGGCGACAGCCATGCGGCGCTCTATGCAAATGGCTGCCATAGCTCCTTTACGGCGAAGGCAACCTTTGGAACAGGAACCTCCGTTATGATGAATGCCGGCTTAGAGCGCCCGAAGGCAGCCTCGAAGGGGGTAGTGGAATCCCTTGCCTGGGGAATTGGGGGGAAGGTAAACTATTCCCTGGAGGGGAATATCAACTACAGCGGAGCAATCATCAAATGGCTGGCGGAGGATCTTAAGCTGATTGCAAATGCCAAAGAATCCGAGGAAATTGCTGCGTCTGTCGAAAGCACCAACGGAGTATATCTGGTACCGGCCTTTTCCGGCCTCGGAGCGCCCTACTGGAATAATGAAGCAAGGGCAATCATCTGCGGTATGTCGGCATCCACAAAGAAGGAACATATTGTACGTGCAGCCCTGGAGGCCATTGCCTTTCAAATCAAGGACATCGTGGAAGAGCTGAACACCTGCTGCCAGAATCCGCTGCAGAAGCTTTGCGTGGACGGAGGAGCGACAAGGAACCAGTTCTTGATGCAGTTCGTGGCAGATTTACTGAACGTAGACCTGGCGGTATCAAAAATTGAAGAATTATCCGCTGCAGGCGTGGCATACCTGGCCTCAATTGCTTCCGGATGTGCTGCCCCGGAAACCATCTTCAGGCGCGGCCTTCACACTGCCATGAGCCCCGTCATGACAGAAGAACAGCGGAAAAAGCATTATGACGGCTGGAAAAATGCAGTGGGTATGCTGATAAAATAACCTTAAAGATTTATGAAAGCTCGAAAGGATGAAGCGGAATATAAAGCCGAACATAAGCCGAACATAAGCTGAACATAAAATGGAACATAAAGCAGGAACATAAAGCTAAAAATATCAGGCTAGAAGCATAGAGCTGGAACCGAAATACTTAGTAATTAACAATCGATACAAAAACAAATGGAGGTAAAGTAAAAACTATGAAAAAACAAACCTTTGGCGTAATTGTTACAACGAGAGGCTTTTTCCCTTCCCATCTGGTTAAAACAGCCCGTGAAAAGATCACAAGCCTGCTGGATTCCATGGGGCATGACTATGTCATAGTCGGGGAAGAGGATACAGAATACGGTGCAATTGTAACCTATGAAGAAGCGAAGGTATGCGCAGATTTATTTAAGAAAAACAGGGATATTATCGATGGAATTATCGTTATTCTTCCGAACTTTGGCGAAGAGCTCGGTGTGGCAGAAGCAATTGAGCTGTCAGGGCTGGATGTGCCCATCTTAATCCAGGCCTGTGATGATGACTGGGATAAGATGGACATGAGCAACCGCCGGGATGCCTTCTGCGGTAAGCTATCCCTCTGCAACAACCTCTATCAGAGAAATATTAAATACTCCTTGACGGAGCTTCACACCTGTAAGCTTGACAGTGAGGAATTTGAGAAGGATCTCCAGAAGTTCTCAGGTGTCTGTCGCGTAGTAAACGGCTTAAAGGGTTCCCGTATCGCTATGCTGGGAGCGCGCCCCATTGCTTTTAATACGGTACGTTTTTCGGAGAAGATCCTGCAGAAGCACCGTATCGCGGTACAGACCGTAGATTTTTCGGAGATCATCTTCAAGGCTATGAACTATGATGATCAAGAGAAGATAGCCTCCAAAATGGAAGAGATCAAAGCCTATGGAAATATCCCGGATTTCATTGATGACGAGCTGATTGAACGCCAGGCAAAGCTGTGCAATGTGCTTGAGGAAGCGGTGGAGGAGCTGGATTGTGATGCTTCCACCGTACAATGCTGGGACAGTGTTGAAAATAACTATGGCTGTGCTACCTGCCTTGCCATGAGTATGATGGGCGATAAAGGAAAGCCCTCTGCCTGCGAGAGCGATGTTACCGGCGCAGTATCCATGCTGACGGCTTATCTGGCAGCAGGCACCGCTCCTGCGCTGATGGACTGGAATAATAATATCCGTGAAGAGCGTGATACCTGTGTATCCCTGCACTGCTCCAACTTCCCGAAGAGCTTCTTTGATTCTGAGATTGAGATTGAGTGTCTGGACGTGCTGGGCAGCACCCTAGGAAAGGAAAACTGCTTTGGTGCATGTAAGGGTCAGGTAGCACCGGGGGATATGACCTATTTCAGGGTGACTACGGATGACCAGAAGGGTATTATGAAGGCTTACCTGGGAGAGGGCCGTTTCCAGGAGGAAGAGATTCCGACCAAGGGTGGCCTCGCCAACTGCTATGTACCGGAATTACAGAAATTAATGCAATATATGTGCAAGAATGGCTTTGAGCATCATGTTTGCTTCGTACGCGGACATGTGGCGGATATCATAGAAGAAGCATTTACAAACTACATGGGTGTAGAGGTTTACAGACACAGCTAAGCCCTTCTTTACCTACCATTAAATTTAGCAGCCCCCCAAAGACTTTAAGTCCCGCTGGAAATGTGGGATTTAAAGTCTTTTTTATTGCCCACGCTTCCTTAATTAGAGAGCTGTCTTAGCTACAGTTTATTTGCCTTTTAACAGTGCTTGGCTGTGTTAAAAGTTATAAAAAAGATAAAACAGGTGTATAGAGTAGAGAAAATAGCATATTATATATAAAGACATTGTATTGCAATTGTCTTTACTAAGTGATATTATATAAATAGGAAAGGGGGTGCTATATTATGGCGCAGACATTAGTGAATATTCGTATGGATGAAGAACTAAAAAAAAGCATGGAACAGATTTGCCAGGAGCTTGGCATGACCATGACTACAGCATTTACCATATTTGCAAAGAAAATGAGCAGGGAAAAGAGGATACCATTTGAGGTATCTGTTGATCCGTTCTATTCCGAAAGCAACATGGCTCATTTACGTAGAGGCCTGGAAGCTATTAATGCAGGGAAGGGTGTAGAACACGACATCATTAAGGTGGATGAATGAAAAAGATATGGTTTGATGAAGCCTGGGAAGATTACACCTACTGGCAAACACAAGACAAAAAGACTCTCAAGCGTATCAATATGCTGCTAAAGGATATTGAGAGGGGTGATTTTGATGGGATTGGCAGGCCGGAGCCAGGAGCCATTGAAAGGGGATTTAAGTGGCTTCTGGAGCAGGCGTATTGATGATATTAACAGACTGGTTTACCGGATTAATGGTGATGTATTGGAGATTCTTTCGTGTAAAGGTCATTATGGAGATTAGTATATGATGATAGCCTTACTGCTTAGGCTGTCCAGAGGTATTTACATAAATAGAATACCTTCGGACAGTCGTTTTTGTAGTCCCGGATATGCTTATGCCCTTTATCTTAAAAGTAAGAATAAAGGATAGCTCAGGTTAGATTAGAGGATTGCACAATGGTTGGAAAAGAATACAATGTTAGACATGAGGAGTACGGTTAAAATTCTGGGAGGGCATGAAAATGAAGAGTATAACGAAGAATTTATTAACGGAGGAGCAGATTAGAAACCTGGCTAAAGTTAACTTCGGTGATAGCTGCCGGGTGGGCAATATTACGGAATTAAAGGGTGGGATGTTTAATTCGGCCTATCTCATAGAGCGGGTGGACGAGAAGGACAGTATTGTCTTGAAGGTATCCCTAAAGCCGGGGACTAAAACTCTGACCTATGAAAAAGACCCGATGCCCACGGAGGTTGCAGTATTTAAAATGATTGAAGAAAGGACTGCAATTCCGACTCCGCGGATTCTGGCCTATGACTTTAGTAAAAAGCAGATACCGGGTAATTATTTCTTTATGACCGTCCTGGAAGGCGTAGCCATGAGCAAGGTGCAAAAAAAGATGTCAAAGGAAAACTTGGTAGAATTGAAAAAGGAGCTGGCGGGTTGCCTGGCGCAGCTTCATCATATCAAAGGGGAATATTTCGGATATTTTACAGAGGATGAGAGCCGCCAGTTTAAGACCTGGAAGGATGCTTTTCTGAATATGATGTCCATGATCTTGGAGGATGGAAAGAAGAATGGTACCAAACTGCCTTATGACAGATATGAAAAGGTGTTAAAGGAAAAATCGGGCTATTTGGAAGGAGTGAAAGAGCCTTCCTTAGTAGACTATGATTTATGGGCAGGGAATGTATTTGTAAAGCAGCAGGGAGAGAACTATGTGCTGGAGGGTATTATTGATTTTGAGCGGGCTTTCTGGGGAGATCCTATGGCGGATTTCGGGGGAAGCGTAATGCTGCTGGACAATATTTATGAGGAAGCTGACCTATGGGGCATCTATAAGGAACAAGCTGAGTTTGGGCGTGATTTAACAAAAGGAGATCATATCAGGAGAGCCTTCTATGGTCTATATATCTACACCATCATGGCTGCGGAAACCTTCCGTTATGATTTTCTTTATGGTAAGATACAAAGACTTTTCGCGCTGAAGAATATCAAGAAGTACTTAAAAATCCTGGAGGAGGCATAGGCGGAGGTGTTTGGATGGATGAAAAGCAAGATACAATGCTTAGGAAGGCTCCCATTGGCAAGCTAATCTGGAAGCTGTCAGTCCCCTCGGTCATTGGCATTATCCCCTATAATTTATATAATATTATTAATACTTATCATTATTCTTCAATCTATTTATAAAATAATTTCCTTCAAGAAGCTATCATTTCAGATAGTTCTTGTTCTGGGGGCAAAAGCTGCAGGTGTATAAATTTCATGAATTCCGTTTTGACTTAAAACCAGCAATATGATATATTACCTCCATAAATATTATTCTAAAACAAAGGTGCAGGTGAAAAGAAGACATGGTAAATCCGGCAAAATTATTTAAACTTACAAGCGCATGGAACCAATTCGTGCAGAATCATCCAAAGTTCCCGCTGTTTATGAAGGCAGTGGAGAACACAGGCATTGAGGCGGGGACAATTATTGACATAACAATAACCACTCCGGAAGGAAGAAACCTAAGTACAAATATCAAGATGACGCCTTCTGACAAAGAGCTATTACAGGAATTAAGTGATTTACTTCTAAAGAATAGCAAAAAAGAAGGGTAGGCAATTGCCACCGGGCTTAAGCTCCATTATATATCAGCAATATCATGCTGGCCCAGCCTCTAATGTTAAGCAGTTGACCAGGATTAAGGATGGACAGAATGGTTGCCTGGGAATATAATAGCAAGTAAGGAAAAGATAAGCTATAAAAAAGAAAGCTTAAAGAATATAACCGCTATATTGGAAGGTGATCAGAATGGGAAATAGAAACTTTAAATTAAAGTACACTAGGCTGCAAATTATCTTGGAGGTCATTGGAATCCTAATATTAGCAGCCATGTTTATCTTCCTGTTTCTAAATTGGGGCAGTATACCGGAGAAAATCCCCGGGCACTACAATGCACTGGGGCAGGTTGACCGTTGGGGAAATAAATTAGAATTACTAATCTTGCCGATTGTCAGTATATTATTATACCTTCTGCTGACAATTATTGGTCTTTTCCCATCCGTTTGGAATGTACCGGTAGAGGTCACTGACCAGAACAGGGAGATTGTGTACTCGAACTTAAAAACAATGCTGATTTTGTTAAAGGCAGTGGTATTAGGCATTTTCTTCTGGCTGAATTATAACAGCATGCATGCACGTCCGTTACCGGTTTATTTTCTTCCGGTTGTTCTGGCCGTTGCTTTTGGTACACCCATATTCTTCACCATCAGGGTGAGCAGGCTGGTAAAAAAATAATGAAGCCCCGGATTAATCCAGATAGGGTTATGGTTAGAGGAGGAATACCATGAGAGTCGCAATATGCGATGATGAGATAATAGCATTGGACTCACTTCGGATGCTTTTGAAGCATCATGCAAAAATCCAGACACTGCGCAGCTTTCTTTCACCGGAGCGGCTGCTGGAAGCGGTAGACCAGGGGGAATATTTTGACGTTGTGTTTATGGATATTGAATGGAAACAGTCCCTCAATGGAATTGATTTTGCTTCTGAGCTTAATAATGCCAGTCCGTGCACACAGATTATCTATGTAACCGGCTATAATGACAGATTTTCACAGAGAATTTTTTTAAAGCCGTCAAATCTCTGCGGTTATCTGCTAAAACCAATTGATTCCGTGCTTTTGGACAACATGCTGCAAAAAGCCTGGGATGCTCTTCAAAAACTGGAGACCCAGAAGCTGATCATTCAACATAACAGCGCAGTTCACGCAATTCCCTTTCATACAATCTGTTACATGGAAAGTCAGGGGCATCAGCTGATTATACATACCCTGCAGGATAGGATTATATGCTATGAACGCCTGGAATTATTGAAGCAGCGGCTGCCAAAGCAGTTTTTGCACTGCCACAAAAGCTATCTGGTGAATATGGACCATATCCGGCGGATTGAGAATAGGCAGATTATTTTGAAACGGGGAGAGGAGCTGCCGGTCAGCAAGGCAAAATATGCTGAGACCCGTTCGGCGTATTTCCGTTATATGGGAGAAATATTATAGGGGGAAATTAAGATGTATTTATGGATCAATTTCACGCTCTGGTGTCTGACTATGTTCTTGACCGGAATGGAGTTTTCCCTGGCATTTGAGCCTCGCCGGACTCAAATGCCGCGTTGGACTTTGGCCTTGATATTCACGCTGATTAATCTGCTGCCGGCATATATAAAAATTACCCATGCGGATGACATTTTGGCAGAAATCATGTACTGGCTGTGTATCGCCACAGCGGTCCTTTATCTGGTCATAGGTTTTAAGGATAAGCTATGGAAAAAGATACTCTTCTATATATTATGGACAATCATTACATATATTGGTGACATCCTTTGTATATCTCTGATGAAATATTCAGGCACCGTTTTTGATGCCAGTTTTAACAGCCTTAAAATGGTTGTATTCGTGTCCTTAGATGTTGCAATTGTAATGATTCTTTCAATTTTGCTCCTCATTACATGGAACAGGATCATTAATTATAAAAAGTCATCCCGGATAATCTGGTTGTTTTTTATGTTTCCGGTCAGCCAGCTGATCACACTCTATTTCATGAATGGCAGAGTTGATACAGAGATATTCTATAATGACTTTTTTGTCTGCATTGGTGTGATTCTAGGTTTTGTTGCTGATTTTATCCTGCTCTATGTACTGATGGAGCAGGGAAGGAAGGAGGAAATGGCAAGGCAGCTCCAGGAGCTGGAAAAGCTTTATCAGTTGGAGAATGTCCATTATCAGTCGATCGAAGCCAGACGGGGTGAAATGGCAAAGCTGAGGCATGACTTTAATAATCAACTGCTTACGGCATACCATATGACAGAACAGGGGGATACGAAACAGTCCCGTGAACTTTTAGATGCGCTCAAGGAAGAGATTGCGAAAACAAAGGAATATACCTACTGCGGTAATCCGGTGGTCAATGCGGTCATGGACGAAAAGGCACCGCTTTGCCGGGAACAGGCCATTCGTCTGGATACTTCCCTGGAGATGGAGGAAGAACCTTATATACAGCCGGTCCATATGTGCAGTATTTTTACGAACCTGATGGATAATGCCATCCATGCAGCCGGGAATTGTTCCGAGGAAGATCGTTTTATTAGTGTAAAGGCTGTGAGAAAGGAAGACTATCTTCACATTAAGGTTGAAAATTCCTCCTTAGAGCCGAAGAAGCTTCATTCCCGTGAGCGAAAAGGCTATGGTCAGGAGATTATTCAAGATATTGCCCTCCGGTATAACGGTGAATTCCAGGCTGGCTGGAAAGATGGAATTTATTGTGCGATGCTGTCTCTGACAGCGGGGTTATAAAAAGCTCTGTATATCCCACCAAGTAACACAACTTGGTGGGATATACAGAGCTTTTCAATTTATGGCAAGTGAATTTACCTGTGCTTCGCTTACATAGTAAAATTACTGACAGCCGGTTTATGACCGGAATTTTTTTGTGCTTTTTTTGATGGAATAAAGCCCAATTTTGAAATTGTAATTAAAATCCATAATTTTCTGCTATGATAGTTGCAAAAAGAAAAATAGGGGAACAGCCTTGATACTACATGGGAGGGGAGAATATATGCAGAATACTAAATAGCGATGGATTCTTGAACAAACAGGTAATCGAGATCATTAAATAGGGAAGGTCAGGGAGTGATTATGAGGTATTTAGAGGGAATCGTAAAAAGAGGGGTCAGTATGATTTTGTGCGCATTGATTTTATCGATGGCTACAATCCCGGTCAGCGCAAAAGCAGACACAATAACATTGAGTAAACCGCAGCTTACGGCATCCTGCTTGTCAAAAGCTTCTGTCAGTCTGAAGGTGAAAAAAGTCAGTAAGGCAACAGGATATATCTTTTATCGTTCAAAACAAAAAAGTGCAGGATATACCAAAATAAAAACAAGTAATCTCAATGCCTATGAAGATGGTGGACTTTCCGAAGGAGGCTATTACTATAAGGTCAGGGCATATGCAAAGAGTAAAGGGAAGATGTACTACAGCTCCTATAGTAAGGAGGTATATGTGAAGGTTTCCGCAGCTGCCAGAATCAGCAGTGTCATTACGGATACAAGCGGCTTTGATTTTACCGCATATGATTCTGTCACAGATAAGGATTATACCATTGGATTGCTTGGTAATCTGGTCTGGACTTATGATGGAAGCAGTACAAAATATTACGGACCGGATTCGGCGCTGATTGCTGAATTTGGCAGCGATGGTACTTCGGTCTTCGGTATCCGCAAGAATACCTATGTAAAGAAAAATGAGGGGGAGTATAGTTACAGGGATGCA
>JARKQP010000379.1 GCA_029974875.1 Mobilitalea sp. | reverse complement strand
AGGTTGAAGAGGGAGACCGGATTCTGGTCTCACTTTATATCGATAAAAGCAGCCGCCTCTGTGCAACGATGAAGGTATATGATCTTTTGTCAACCGGCTCCGACTATAAAAAGGATGACCAGGTAACCGGTATCGTCTACGATTCCATCGACGCTTTCGGCGTATTTGTAGCTGTGGATAATAAATATTCCGCCATGATACCGAAAAATGAGCTTTTCTCTTCCCTTAAAATCGGTGATACCATCACCGCCCGTGTTCTAGACGTCAGGGAAGACGGCAAGCTCAACCTCAGCCTGAGGGAGAAATCCCATCTGCAGATGGATGCGGATTCTGAATTGGTGCTGGCAAAGCTAACGGCTGCGGGAGGCGCCCTGCCTTACGGCGACACTTCTTCCCCGGAAGATATTAAGGCTGAATTCAAGCTAAGCAAAAATGCATTCAAAAGAGCCATTGGTAAATTATATAAAGCAGGCACTATTTCAATTACCGATAAAGGAATCCGGTTGGTGAAATAATACCTGCCATATGTTATCACAACTCTCTGCGGTTGCCATTTTTATCTAAGAAGCGCATCTTGGGACTCTCTCTTGGGTCCCTATTATGCTGCTGTACCGGTTTCTCCGCAGGATACAGGTCATTAAGCCCCTTTGCCAGTTTATCCTTGCAGGCCTTACAAAAGCGCCCTGTCTTGATCGTAACCCCACAGCCTTCACACTCCAGCCCAATCATGGAGTCATCTGCAAAAGCAAGTCTTTCCTCCCTGATCCATTGCTTGATCTGTGCAACACTTACGTCCAGTTCTTCCGACACTTCCTGGATACCTACCCTTGGATGGTCATAGACATATTCTTTTACCTCTTCGAATTTCATATCCATGGCTGATACACATGAAGGACACAAGGGTGGTCCTGACAAATAGTTAAACAATCTACCACAGCCCTTACAATTCCTAACTTCCATACTTACCTCCTTCGTAATTACGTCCAGGCATTCCAGCTCCTGCCAGCACTTGCCGGTGTAAACCCCGCGGCATATCCTGACGGTCATTTAGCCTTCCCAGCCTAAAAACCTCTTCCTATGCATAAAACGATAAAATAAACCTCCAAAACCCCCTGGGACTTTAGAATATTGGTACAGGCCTCGATGGTACTGCCTGTTGTATAAATATCATCCACCAGCAAGAGCCTTGCCAAATCCCGGCCATACCTCCTGGAAGCTGCCTCATTCCACCGGAATGCACCCGTCAGGTTCCTCAAGCGCTCTATATCGCTCAATTCCTTCTGCGGCATTGTTTTCTTATTGCGTAGCAGCAGGTCGGAAACCACTGGAACCCCGACCATTTTTCCAATGCCCCTGGCAAGAATATCCGCCTGGTTATAGCCGCGTTCCAGGTATTTGCTCCGATGGACCGGAACGGGAACGATGGCATCCGGCTTCATCCGTTTTATTTTATCACTGTACCTCTCTACTACCTCCTCAATATAAAAGGCGGCGTACTCCTTCCTGCCATGATACTTAAAGTTGGCAACGGACTTCTTCATAACATCATTATAAGTCCAGACGGCATACCCTCTGTCAAAATGATAGGCCTTCCTTTCACAGTCACTGCAGTATTCCTTTTCTTCCTGCTCTAAAGGTTTACTGCATTTCATGCAGCTGGGCTCCTGGATATATGGCAGCTTCGCCTTGCAGGAAGGGCAGCTCTTATTTCCCTTAGGAACTACAATATCACCGCACAAGGGACACCTTACCGGATAAATGATATCAAGAATTTCCTGGAACAAATACCGCCCCCCGTTCTATACGAATAATTTATGAGGATAATCACCTTTATCAATCAAAGCCTGGATGGAATCCACTACGACCTGCCTATCCTCTTTATAGGTAACTCCAAACCAGCGGTCCTTCGTTGTCAATACGGATACTTCTGCCTCTCCAGCCTTCACCAGTTCCCCTACCAGCGTCGGAAGAAGATATTCCTTCTTTAATTCATTCTCTCCAAGCTTGGATAAAAAGGTTACAAAGCCCTTCTCCAGGTATCCGAAAAGCTCCGGTTTAAAGCCCCACATATTCATCGATACTACGCTCTGCAGATCTATCCTAATATCCCCGCCTTCACTGTCCTTCGCGGCAGCATGGTCTCCCTCCGGCACAATCCCTGAGGTTTCTACAATATCAACAAGCTTTCCGGCTTCATTTGCCTTGCATACGCCACGGGTGACCGCGCCGTTCTCACTTAAGGTATTGCCCAGGATGAATCCCGCCATACAGTACTCGTTACTTGGATGGAAAGACTCATTCAGGAAATCGTACACCAACTTAAATGCTTCTTTTCCGTAGTAATCATCCGCATTAATAACGGCAAAGGGCTCCTTCACAACATCCTTGCAGCAAAGCACTGCTTGTCCGGTTCCCCAGGGCTTTGTCCTCTCCAAAGGCTTTTTAAAGCCTTCCGGAAGATTGTCAAGCTCTTGGAATACATATTCCACCTTAATTAATTTCTCAATACGGTTTCCGATAACCTCTTTAAAGTCCTGCTCCAGGTCCTTGCGGATAATGAATACAACCTTATTAAACCCTGCCCTCATTGCATCATAAATGGAATAATCCATGATAATTTCCCCGCCCGGGCCAACTGGCTCCAGCTGTTTAATACCTCCATACCTGCTCCCCATACCTGCTGCCATAATTACTAATGTTGTATCTGCCAACGCTATTTCCTCCAAATCCGGTTCATTATCTTTTATTAGTGTACCAACTAATATACCATGGAAAAATACCATGGTATGGCACTCCGTGCCAGGATGCGCACTCACTACTTTCGGCGCCGGTATAATTGTCTGGCGGCATTATACCATGGAAAAAGCACCATGGTATGGCACTTCGTGCCAGGATGCGCACTCCTGTTGGTCGGCGCCGGTATAATGCCTGGCGGCATTATACCATGGAAAAAGCACCATGGTATGGCACTTCGTGCCAGGATGCGCACTCCCGTTGGCCGGCGCCGGTATAATGCCTGGCGGCATTATACCACAAGAACATTATACATAGGGTTTCCAATTTTATCAAGCTTCCTTTTTATAATCTTCTAAATATCCCCAAATCCACTCCCCGCTTGCTTCTCAGCCCTGTCCTTCAAGCCCAAAATCTACTCATCAGGTCCCATGCCTACCCATCTTGGCTACGTAACCAAGGCGCCGTCACCGGAATTCCCTGATCCGCTCACACAATCCTGAATAACGGCTCTGCTCGCTCTTGTTATTTATCATGAATTGCAGCATGGAATCACTGCCAACGATCATAACACAGCTTTTCGCCCTCGTGACCGCAGTATACAGCAGGTTCCGGTTAAACAGCAGCCTTGGCCCGTCCAGCAGCGGCAAAATCACTGCAGGATATTCGCTTCCCTGGGATTTATGGATGGTTACTGCATAGGCCAGCTCCAGCTCGTCCAGCTGGCTGAAGCTATATTCCACCAGGCGGTTGTCATCAAACTCCACCAGCAGGTGTTCCGAGAACAGGTTAATCTCCTTGATCTCTCCCGCATCACCATTGAACACTCCTGTGCCGTTCTGGGATACGATACCAAACTGGTTTCTGATTTCCCAGGTGATCTGGTAATTGTTCTTAATCTGCATTACCTTGTCACCCTCGCGAAACCTCACATCATGGTATTCCTTTTCCCTTTTATCCTTGGACGGCGGATTTAAGGCCTGCTGCAGGATCTGGTTCAGGCGTTCCACTCCCAGCTCCCCCTTCCGCATCGGGGTTAAGACCTGAATGTCAAAGGATCTGGCATTTACATAGCCTGGAAGCTTATTCTTAATCAGGTTCACCATGACCGCCGCTATTACATCCGGGTGCTCACGCTTCAGGAAAAAGAAATCCTTACTTTTATTATCCAGGCGGACATGCTCCCCATCATTTATTTTATGGGCATTGACAATAATATCACTGTCTGCCGCCTGGCGGAAGATCTTAGAAAGCTTAACCACGTTAAAGGTATGGGAGTTGATGATATCACGCAGCACATTGCCTGGCCCCACACTAGGCAGCTGGTTGACATCCCCTACCAATATGAGCCTCGTGCCTACCGCTACCGCCTTTAATAATGCATGCATCAGGCTGATATCCACCATGGACATCTCATCGATGATGAGGACATCTGTTTCCAGGGGATTCATTTCATTCCGCTCAAAGGAAAAGCGGTTCTCCCCGTCATCACCCATCTTAGAAAGCTCCAATAGGCGGTGGATTGTTTTCGCCTCATATCCGGTGGTTTCCGTCATTCTTTTGGCTGCTCTTCCCGTGGGGGCTGCCAAAAGAATATCCATGCCTTCTGATTCAAAAAACTTAATGATGGTGTTAATGGTTGTAGTCTTTCCGGTTCCGGGACCTCCGGTTATAACAAGCAGGCCGTTCCCTGCCGCTTCCGTTACCGCTACCTTCTGCTGCTCCTCAAGCTGGATCTCAAATTGCTGCTCAATGGAGGACACCCTGCGGCGTATGCTTTCTGTCGGAACCTCATACCTGATATTCAGGTCATGGAGCATTCTGGCAATGTTTAACTCCATATAATAATATGCTGAGGAGTAAACCAGCTTATGCTCCTCCTCTTCCTTTATGATAACCTTCTTTTCCAGCATTAATGCATTCAGCTGGTGTAAAACCATGTCTTCCTCCGCCAGCAGCAAGGCCTTCGCCCGCATCTGGAGCTCCCGCTCCGGAAGGAATACATGCCCTTCCGCACTGGCCTGGAGGAGCACATAGAGAATTCCTGCTTTAATCCGGTAATCACAGTCACTGCCGATGCCGACCCTCCTTGCAATCTCATCCGCCGTCTTAAAGCCCACCCCTGCGATATCCTCTGCCAGCCTATAGGGATTCTCCTTTAAGATATCATACATTCTAGGACCATATTCGGAGAATATTTTCACCGCCAGGTTGCCCGTGATATTATACTGCTGCAGGAACATCATGGCATCCCGCATATCCCGTTTTTCTTCAAACTGTTGGTAAATATTCTTCGCCATCCGTTCGCTGATGCCTTTTATTTCTACGAGCCTCTCCGGCTCTTCCCCTATAATGCGGAAGGTATCCAGCTTGAACTTTTTGACGATCCTTGCCGCCAGCACCTCTCCGATGCCTTTAATTGCGCCTGAGCCTAAATACCTTTCAACGGAGAATAAATCCTCCGGCTGTTTTACATCATAGCTTTCGATCAAAAACTGCTGTCCATATACGGCATGTTCTGTATAGCTGCCTTTGGCATGAATAAATTCGCCCTCGCTTATGAAGGGAAAATTACCCACACAGGTTAATTCCTCTTCCCCCATATGGAGGCTCAGTACCGTATATCCATTTTCATCGTTCCGGTATATGACCCGCTCGATATATCCTTCTACCAATTCTGCCATGGGTGCCTCCGTGATAATAAATGTTAAAAAGTCATTTCAACCGAATCCCTTTTGCCGGGACTTAGGATTGAAATGACTTGAAAAGTCTTATTACTTATGAATTACGTTTCATCGATTCATAAAGCATCTGGGCAATGCCCAAGCTCTGGCTTTCTGTTGCAGCTTCGGCATATTTTTCATAAAGCATGTCACCAAACTGGGTCAGATAGTCGTTCTCCTTCTCCTCGTCATCCTTCATTATTGTTTTTTCCATGCCCTTAAAAACCTGTTCTAAAAGATAGGATTCAAAGCTTTTACAAGCTTCCATCAATTCATCATCGGTAGCGGAGCTATTCTTTAATGCCTGGGTTATGCTATCTGTTTTACTGGTATTGCTGGTATTGCCCAGAATATTTGTATATAAGGACGAACCAGCGTCAATGGAAATACTCATACCGCATTCCTCCTATTTACCTTAAATTATTTGCCTGCTTCAGCATCTCGTCTGCCGCAGTAATAACCTTGGAATTCATTTCGTAAGCCCTCTGGGCAACAATTAAGCCAACCATTTCATCCACTGTCTGGACATTGGAGGCCTCCAGGTACTTAGACCTGATGGTGCTGGTTTTCAGCGCCCCATCCTCAGCTTCCAGCCGTGCCTCCCCTGAAGCGTCCGTGCTTTTAAAAAGGCTGTCAGAGATCTTTTGCAGGCCATTGGGATTATTAAATTGGGCGAGACCTATACGGATTCCGAGGGAGATTGTCTGGTTCTGCCCTTCCTGGCTTTCTTCGGCAGCACTTCCTTCTTCCACAGCTGCTTCTTCCCCAACCGCTTCCTCCCCATCCTCTGTAGGGGTGGGGGTGGTACTGCTTGTCCTATCCGTATAATACAGCTCCCCATATTCGTTGATGGTAATATCGGTCACATTATAATTATAAGTATCCTCCAAGACGATAGGCTCTCCAGCCGTATCAAGAACCGGATATCCTTCTGCCGTGGCGAGGGTCATTCCCCCCGGACCGATGGCAAACTGGAATGCGCCGTTGCGGGTGTATGCAACCTCCCCATCCGGGGTCTGCACCATGAAAAAGCCTTTTCCACTAATGGCAAAGTCGGTATCGTTCCCTGTCTCTGAAAATGCACCCTGGGTATACTGTGTTGCAATAGCGGAATTACGGACTCCCAAGCCTACCTGTATTCCCATGGGCTTCGGATCACCGTTACGGTCCGTGGATTGCTCCTGTATAGTCTGATACAGTAAAG
>JARKQP010000297.1 GCA_029974875.1 Mobilitalea sp. | reverse complement strand
ATGTAAATAAGATCTTTGAACAGATTATGCAGGCCAGCGTCGGCGGAATTGTCTATGATGAGGCAGCTTCCTTAAAGTATGGAGGATTATATGACGGTGAGCCTCAGTTTGCCTCCGAGGTGCTTGGTGAGAGAGCTATACTGGAATCCCGGCTGCCGGGTGGGGTAGAGCTGCTTTTAGTAACGGATGAAGAATTGGAGCCGGAATCTGATTCTACGACCGGATTGGATGAGGAGACAGAGGAGGAAGGGGCATATACCAAGAAGGAGCTGGAAGCCAGAGCCATAGCAATGAAGATAAGGGAGCTTACTGACCCGGTGGATGGGATGCTGGTGCTGGACAAGGAAAAGAAGGTATACCGCCCGGCGGCCTACAGGGATATTGTCATCCTGCTGCGGAGCATGTCCTCCTGGTCGGAGGTATTCGTTAACACCCTAATGCAGGAAGGAATTGCTGCTTATGCTGATACGGGGACAGGATATTTTCAGACCTGGGAAATTACGACCTTATTAAACCTGCTGCGGATTATTGATAATCCACGCCAGGATATCCCGCTGGTGGGAGTACTTTATTCACCAATCGTAGGTCTTACCTCAACCGGGCTGGCTACCCTTCGCGCAGCCAACCGGGGTATCTGCATGTATTCCGCATTGCTGGCTTATGGGGAGGAAGGGACGGATGGGGAGCTAAAGAGCAAAATAAAGGATTTCCTTTCCTTCCTTGAAAAATACCGTTCCATGGTGAACTATAAGCCGATCCATGAGTTGATACAGCTAGTCCTGGATGAAACAGGCTATTACTGCTATATCAGCGCCATGCCTGGCGGTGACCGCAGGAAAGCGAATGTGGACATGCTGGTATCACAGGCGGTACGGTTTGAAAAGGGCAGCTATAGCGGCTTATTCCATTTTATCCGCTATATGGAGAAGCTCCATAAATACGAAATTGATTTTGGGGAGGCCTCTACCTCTGGGGAACAGGACGATACTATCCGTATCATGAGCATCCACAAAAGTAAGGGCTTGGAGTTTCCCATTGTTATTGTGGCCGGAATGAGCAAGTCCTTTAATACCCAGGATTTGAGGAGCAGCATTGTATTGCACAGTGAGCTTGGAGCCGGGCCGGAATGTATCGATGGCAAACTTCGGACCAAGATACCGACCCTTCTTAAGAAGGTGATCCAGAAGAAGGTCCAGATTGAAAACCTTGGGGAAGAGCTCAGGGTGCTATATGTGGCCATGACGAGAGCTAAGGAGAAGCTGATTTTAACAGGGTTTATAAAATCAGTGGAGGCCTTGAAGGGAAATGCAGGGGGATTTTCCTTCTTTGAATTGGTATCTGCTAAGAGTTATATGGACTGGGTATTGCCTGCCATGATCAACCATATGGGAAAGCAGCCGGAGCTTTTAAGCCTGCCCTATGAGTGGAAAAGGGAGGACATGGCTGTAGGCATCCACTCGCTGGCAGAGATCCTAAAACAGGAGGTAGCCAAACAGATCTTTTTGAACAAGGACAGAGAGGATTTGGTGAGGATTAATCCAGAAGAAACCCGCGGTTCGAAGCTCAGGGATGAGATCAAGAGACGATTCGATTATAGCTACCCATATTTAAATGAGGCGGGGCTAAAGATAAAAATGACGGTTTCCGAGCTTAAAAAAATAGGGCAGAACCTGGATGAGGAGCATAGTATGCAGTTGTACCCGGGACAAAGTTCACAGCTTCATCTTGAACAAGAGCTTATATTGAGGCCTGAGCCTGAGAGTGCAACCGTGCCAAGCTTTATCAGGCAGGAAGAAAAGGTAGTCTCAGGAACGGACAGGGGTACTCTTTACCATAAGGTACTGGAGCTGCTGGAGCTTTCCGGTGTGAAGGATAGAACCGATGTCCAGGTACAGATTGACCGCATGATTGCTGATGGTCATATCAAACAGGAGGATTCGGAAAAAATAAACTTAAAATATATTTACCTGTTCTCTAAGAGTAATATAGCAAAACGGATGCTGAAAGCCGGAGCTGGGCAGAAGCTATTCAAGGAGAAGCAGTTTGTCATGGGCGTCAAGGCCTCCGAGGTAATGAAGGATTCTGACAGTGAGGAGCTGATCTTGATCCAGGGTATTATAGATGTTTATTTTGAAGAGGACGGGGAACTGGTAGTAGTCGACTATAAATCCGACTGGGTGGACAGTGAGGAGCAGTTAATCGGGCGCTATAAGGTACAGCTTGAATACTACCGGAGGGCACTTGAGCAGATGCAGAAAAAGAGGGTAAAGGAAATGATCATTTATTCCCTTCCCCTTGCAAAAGAAATCAGAATAGATTGATATAAGATGGGAACACTCTAGGTGAATATAGTCAATTGCGAACAACATAGCTAGTGAAAAATTGTGCCAGTTTTTTGGGTTCCGCAGCCGACTATGGATAAACGAAATGATGGGAGTGTTCCTATGAGTAAGGACAAGGAAAAGGAAATTGATTTAGAGCATATAAAGCCGGAAGAGGCCGTCAAGTATGAGATAGCGGAGGAGCTTGGTTACCTGGATAAAGTAAAAGAGGGTGGCTGGAAGTCCCTTACCGCAAAGGAATCTGGAAGGATTGGCGGATTAATGGCAAAGAAGAAGAGGGAAGAGAAGCAAAAGCAAAATCAGAGTGAGAACTAGGAAAAGAAAAATAATCAGATGTCCCTTAGTTTTAGTGAGGGAATGAACAGCTTATTTGGGTCTGGGATAAAGTTTAGCCTAAAATGAAACTTTACCCCAGACCCTTTTTAATATTATCAAAATATGAAAGCACTACACTGGTTCTTTCCAATGTTATCAAAATTAAGGTACTACCCCCGGATATCAATATGGTTCAACTTCAGGATTTCTACCCCTAAAAAGCCCTTAATCGCAACACAGATGCCGCCGAGGAGGATAGAGGTATCCTGGAGCACGGAGGGGACAATGCTGATATAGCTGTTCATCTTACTGATTAGGGCAGCTTGGATCCGCTTGGTAATATGGGGGAATTGGATTGTAAAGGCACTGTTGATGATTACAATATCAGGGTTGTAAGCGTTTAATATATTGTTAATCCCGATGGACATATATTTGATAAAGTCCTCCATGATTTTAAGGGCATGGGGATCGTTTGCCTCATAGTCTTTCGTAAATTGCTCGAAGCTTGTCTCCTCCAGGTTTTTTAAGGAGGAAAACTCCTTTAACAGAGACCGCTCGGAAGCATATTGCTCAAAGCAGCCCTTGTTGCCGCAGGGGCATTGCCGCCCTTCGATATCAATAATGGTATGCCCGAATTCCCCGGCTCTTCCATTGTAGCCGGTATAAAGCTGGTGGTTGATGATGATGCCAAGGCCGATACCGGAATGCACACTGATATTTGCAATATTGGAATAGTCATATTGAAAGGTCTTTTCTCCAATAACCGAAAGATTGGCCTCATTTTCCAGATACACGGGTACGCCAAAATGCTTCTCTAAGTCGCCCGCCAGGTCGATTCCGGTTAGGTTATAGTAGGGTGCGAAGGAAACCTGGTTATTTGTTATGACACCATGGATTCCAAGGGTAATGCCTACTAATCCATAGTCAGAATCCCTGGGGAGCTTCATGGATTCGATCAATTCAGTCAATACCCTGACCATATTTGAAGTGTTTTTCGGGGTTTTAATCTGCTTTAGGCTGCAGTCCTCACCCGCCAGGTCAGATACCAGGGCAGAGATTGTATCAACGCCAATATCAATTCCAATCACATAGCCCGCTTTCTTGTGGAGGCTTAATAAAATTGGCTTTCTGCCCAGGCTGGTATCGTCACTGCCTATTTCAATCACCAGTTTTTTATTAATCAGCTCCTGTACAATCGCAGAAATAGTTGCCTTTGTCAATCCCAGATGCTTTGCTATAGCGGCTCTGGAAATACTATTATTACTGATGATTGTTTCAAGCACTAATTTTGTATTGATATCTCTTATGAGTTCCTTGCTTCCTGTTACCATTACAGCCACCCTTTGCAACATTGAATTATTTATGCCATGATTTTTTGCGACATATTATTTTTCCCTTTAGATTAATATGTCTTATGTTAGCATAAAAGCCTTTCCTTGGGAAGAGAGAATCAAAAGGAATCACACTTTTAGTGATAATTACAACTTATTAATGTTGATGTGGGCAGTGAAGGTAATCAGCATGGCATTCACGGTTTACCTAATTTCTATTCAAGGGCTGATAACGGGTGAAAACCTTTTCTGCCCCGCATACATGCTTGGTTCCGTCGGAATCGATAATAATATAGTCATTCTGGCCGATGAAGGTTCTGCCGCGGCTATGGGATATGTAAGGGCATTCAATAGAGCCATTTTCCCGCGTCACCTTGATCAGGTGGTCTGTGATAATCCAGCCGCTTGTTACAATATCCGACCACAATTCGTAGCCATCTTCGTATCCTTTTCCAAATTCAAACTTAAAAACATCGGCTATCAAGTTAACTCTTTTGCATTTCATAATTCCACTCCTTTCGGTAGAAGACAGATTCGTTATCCTTTCTGGTTTTGTTACCTGCATATGTGCATATGGTATGTGGTGCTTCACACCAAGAGGCCCCCTCATTAATCGGCACCAATGTCCGCAGGTGGATATATATAATACCTAAATTATATTGTACCATAAATTGAACCACATAAGAATGAAGCAAAAGACCTGTTACCATAGCCCTTTGCTATTAAGGAGGATTTGGTCAGAGAATGGACTTAAAGGGTTTGAGAGGGAATTGTACTGTCTTTGAAACATTGAAGGCTATTTGTAAAAATGCATAAAGTAATTGATAAAAATTAGTAACTTTGTTGAAATTATATGATTCTTTCTATTTTGTAATATAGATTATAATTTTGGAATACAAAATGAATTTTAAATTATAAAATGTATTTGGCAGGCAGAATGCCAAGCCTTGAGTGACGAGGGGACTTTTTGTAAGCCCCCCTAAAAAGGTCATAGATTAGTATTGTGAAATGAAACCAGCGGATAAGCTGGAAGCCAGGCTCATGCTTCTTCTGAAAACTTTGCCGGGAAGGTCACCGCACTTACTGCACCATTGTCATTATAAAACTTCCATTTGGCCTCACCATGAAAAAGCAGCTCCATTCTGCGGATAGCATTGCGTATCCCGATATGCCCGCCGCCCGCATCTACAATCCTCCCATTTCTTTGCAGGATATCCAAAATAGCATCGGGGTATCCTGAGCCTGTATCAGAAATAGTCAAGCTCACGTAAGGGACAAAATCGATTTCATAGGAAGTAACCGTAATACTGATGTGGACGGTGGAGGTAATCATCATAGCATATTTGATGGAGTTTTCAACGAAGGTCTGGATGATGAGCGGAGGCACAAGCACGTCTTCCACCCGTTGGTCTGCATCGATGGAATAAGTGAACATATCGGGATAGCGTATGGACTGGATCTCAAGATAGGTTCTTACGTGATCCAGTTCTTCATTGAGGGGCACGAAATCCTCATCCACCTTGACCATATAGCGAAAATAATCAACGGAATGGAGGATAAGTTTTGTGGCAAGGGGTTTAAAATTATTTTCAACCGCGTTGTAGATCATGTTCAGGGAATTGATTAAAAAATGGGGGCGGATTTGGAGCTGCAGGTTGCGCAGCTGGGAACGTTGGGCCTTTAAGGATTCCTCGTATACATTTATCTTAAGGTTCTGTATTTGGTCTATCATACGGTTAAAGGCATTGTTTACAATTTGAATTTCATTGGAGGCGGCCTTAAGCTGCAGACGGTGGTCCAAATCCCCGTTCTGGATACGGGACATGGCGCGGGTAAGCTGCCTTAGGGGCGTGGTTACAATGCGGCGGATCAGGAGGAACATGAGGATAATTAAGCAAATCAATAAGATGGTAACCAGGTAGGTATATTTTTGCATGAAGGGCAGGGAGTCCAGGATCTCCGCTTCGTCAAGAAGGGTCACCAGGGCTATGGATGCTTCCCTGGAATTATGGGAAATGAGTCTTATATTCGAGGGCTGGCTTGCCCGCAGGGCAGGGAGCTCATCCTCCGGAACATATAGGAGCTTGGGTGATATATCCTTTCCTGCCAGATGGGAGGGAAGCAGGGACAGGTTAACATATGCTCCGGCGCAGATATCCGTCCCATTGTTTATCATAAAAATAAGGTAGTTAGTACCATCCAGGTTTTGGATATGCCATTTGGATTTACCGGAGGTGATGCGGATGTCTTTTGGACTGCTGCTTTCCTTCACATATTCGTGTATCCGTGCCCGGTCGGAGCCATAGGAGGAGCTGCTTGTGGCAATGATGAAGCTTTCACCCTCCCTTGTCTGCAGACGGATGAAATAGCCATCCACAAGGTTGCTCATAAGAGATCTCTCTTCCAAGGTGTTTCGAATACGTATCTTGGCATACTGTGCCGTTGCCTCATCTGTATTGAAGGCAGCCAGAAGTGGATCACTTTCAAATAATGCAAGGTTTGTCATGTATGTACGGGTGCTATTTAGCTGGAGATCCACCTGCTGCTGGTAGCTTTGCAGCATGTTTTCATGGGTATTGGTCAGCTGCGTACTAAGGATGTTGCGCGACTGTTCATTATTCTAGATCAATAATAATATTAACGGAATGACAATCACATAAATACCGGCTATGAGCTTGGAGGTGATGGAATTAAGGACTGTTTTTATCGATTGGATCATGAAAATACCTTCTTTCTGTTGGACAAGCTAATTGATTTCATTATACTATTAGGCAAAGAACTGTCAAGGGAGGTTACCATATGAATCTACTGATTGTTGATGATGAACTCGGTGCAATTCAGACGATTATGAAGCATCTTTGCTGGGAGAGGCTAAAATTTGATGAGGTCTATACTGCCTCTAATAAAGCCCAGGCCATAGAGCGGATCCAGCAGTACCCCATAGATGTGCTGTTATGTGATATTGAGATGCCCATGGGCTCGGGGCTGGAGCTGGTAGAATGGGTCAGGGATAATACGGAGGACATGGGCTGCATTTTCATGACCTGCCACGCGGAGTTTACTTATGTCCAAAAAGCGATGCAGCTGGGAAGCTATGACTATATCTTAAAGCCCCTTGATTTTGAGAAGCTGGAGAAAATCCTGTACAAGGCAAAGCTGAAGACAGAGGAAAGCAGGCACCTGAAGCTGATTAATTCCTACTGGATGGGAAGGCGCAAGGATATCGTAAAGCAATTCTGGAAGGATTTATTTGTCGGTGATATTCCGCCAAAGAAGGAGAGCATTCGGCATTACTGCCAGGTAAGGCATATGGACATCCCCCTTGATGCCCGGTATCTTCCCGTATTGCTCTGCGTGAAGCAGTGGCCCGAGAACATAACGCGGGATGACCAGAGACTATTTTTCTATGCCCTGCGCAATATAGCTGATGAATTGTTTGATATTTCAGGCGGTGTGCGTGAGGTGCTTCCTTTTTCTGAGGAGATGGTATTAGTTATACTGCGCCTGGAGGAGGAAAAGGCAGAGGAGGAATGGGAGGCTGTCATCCAGGAGCGGTGCGCTTTGCTGGTAGAGGCAGCCGGGCAGTATTATAAGGTTGTTAC
Organism: Mobilitalea sp.; assembly: GCA_029974875.1. The sequence goes on along the minus strand of JARKQP010000297.1, from coordinate 953 downwards.
ATATTGTTATATTGGGGGAAGCGGGGAGCTGTATGGCATACCGGAACAGCTGGAGCAGCTTCAGCTGATGAATTATAATAATGTGATGCTGTCACAGAAGGTTCTGTTCCTGGACCGCTGTAAAAAATACCTGTATGAGTACAGTAATGAGAGCCAGCCGGTCTGGTTGGAGCTCTGGCTGGAGCTGCTCCGGGAGAAGAAGTACGCCCATCTTCGTAAGAATATAGAGCAGGTTTTGGTGCAGGCGGTGGAACAGGAACTGATGAACAGGAGATACTTAGAGGAGATCCACAAGGGCTTTCAATATCTGCTCTTTGAATTCAGTAACAGGCACAATATATTTTTGGACTGCCTGTTTTCAGATGATACGGCAAAATACCATGCCGGTAATGCCCACATCTCCTATGAGAATTTTTTGCGTTGGGTAGAGTTCGCCATCCAACGTTTGGAGGCCTATGAAAAGGAGGACAGTGAAGTAATAACCCCTGTGGAGAAGGCAAAACGCTATATTGAAAACAGGCTTTCCGAGGAGCTTTCCATGGAGGAAATTGCAGCCCATGTCCACCTAAGTCCGGATTACCTTAACCGGATCTTTAAGCAGAAGGAGGGTGTTGTGCTAAGCAGGTATGTGATGCAAAAGAAGATAGAGAAGGCAAAATGGCTGATGCACCATACCCAAATGACCCTTGGCGATATAGCTGCCATGGTGGGGTACTACAATTATTCCAGCTTTAACCGTATTTTTCAAAGGGAGGCGGGAATGCCGCCCCAGGAATATAAGGCTAGGCATAAGCAGACGAAATAAGAACGGATTGATTTTCTGCCATGACGGAAAATGAGAAGTAAATAAAACGGAATCGGTATAACGCAAGAGCTTTCGCGGCGCTATAATTTACCTTGTAACACAATTAAATTATAAAAGCGATTAGGAGGAAAGTTATGAAACGTTTTTT
>JARKQP010000325.1 GCA_029974875.1 Mobilitalea sp. | reverse complement strand
GCGCCAAACTGTGACAGCATAAGCTCCGTATGGTTCCTGGAAAGGGTGGGCTCGGTTACGGAGGTTTCCCCATCCGCATACATTCCCGCCAGTAATACGCAGGATTTGATTTGGGCGGAGGCTACCGGTGAAAGGTAATGGATGCCCTTCAGCCTGGCAGTTCTTTCTCCCGCATGGTTGATGGCCAGCGGGGCACAGCCATTTTCCCCAAGGCTTGTAATGTCGGCACCCATCATGGACAGTGGGGCTATAATGCGTCCCATGGGTCTTTTTTGGATGGAGGCATCCCCGTTTAAGGAGGTGGCGAAGGTCTGGCCGCTTAAGATACCTGAGATTAAGCGCAGCGTGGTCCCGCTGTTGCCGACGTCAAGGAGGCCGGCCGGCTTTGTCAGTCCATGGAGGCCTTTTCCGTGGATAATGACGGAATCTGAGGCAGGATTATTGATGATATCGATGCCCATCTGCTTAAAGCATTGGATGGTGGATAGGCAGTCTGCACCTTGGAGGAAGTTGGTGACCTCCGTAGTACCTTTTGCCAAAGCGCCGAACATAACTCCACGATGGGAGATGGACTTATCACCGGGTATGGTCACAATCCCTTTCAGAGGGCTTTTTTTATAAAAATTCATTGGTATTATCTCTCCTTATGATGGTTTTCCCGTTCGGTTCTGATTTTTATTTTCTCTTACGTTCTCTCATAGATACGGTAATTGTATCTTTTTAGCAGGGTAACTGCTTTTTCCTGTGGCTGGTCCTCATAGAATTCAATCCGAAGGACACCTTCCTCAAATTCACGGTTATGGATGATCCCGATATTCTTGATGCTGATCTGGTTGCTTGCCAGAAGCGTGGCGATGGTTGCGATGGCACCGGCTTCGTCTACGATATCCAGATAAATTTCAAAAAGCTTTTTCATCATACCAATGGACTTATTGGGTATTGCACTGCGGTATTCTCCGGCGGTGTCAAACATTTGGTAAAGATAATCCCCGTCCATATTGGAAAGAGCCTCCGAGGCAGTTTGGAGGGAAGCTATGTAGCGGTCCAGCAGCCCTTTGATTTGCCCGGAATTGGTCAGGCAGATGTTCTGCCACATGACAGGGGAGGAGGAGGCAATACGGGTGATATCCTTAAAGCCTCCGGCAGCCAGGTCACGCATTTTTTCCGCCTCGCTGTCGGAATCACGGACAAGGTTGACAAGCTGTGCGGCAATAATATGGGGGACATGGCTGATGGCGGCAGTTATCTCATCATGCTCCTTGGCCTCCAGAAGGATCGGTATGGAGCCCAGCTTTTTAACCAGCCCATACAGAAAATCCACCATGACTGGGGGGACATCCTTAGTGGGCGTAAGGATATAATAAGCATTTTCCAGCAGTAGGGCATAGGAATTCAGATAGCCGGTTTTCTCCGAGCCGGTCATTGGGTGGCCGCCGATGAATTGCTCCGTAAGGCCAAGCCCTTCCACGGCAGCGTGGATGTTTTCTTTTACACTGCCCACATCCGTCAGGATGCAGGAGGGCTTTAGGAGGGGCTTTAGCTGCTTAAGGTAATTGATGTTTGATAACACCGGCGCGCATAAAAATAGCAGGTCACATTCCGGGAAGTATTCACCCAGGGAAGAGGTGATGGAATTAAGAACCCCATCCGTAAGAGCTGCCTTAAGGTCTGAGCTGGGCTTGTCTTTATGATAATCGTAGGCGAACAGATAATAATCATGATTGATATTCTTCAATGCCCTTGCTATGGAGCCTCCGATTAAACCAAAGCCGATAAAGCCTATCCTTAAACTGCCCTTAAAATCGCTCTCAAAATCCTTCATGAAAACCTCCTGCTTGATCTGTGTTATTTCTATGTTATTTCTATAATATGATTAAAACTATGATTAAAGCGTCAAATGGGTAAAATTTAGGCTTTGAGGCGAATGCGAGCGCATAAATATGCATCTGGCTTGCCTTTAACATCGTATGATTACCAAGTGCAGGTAATCATACGAGGCCCGGTCTGCGCCATATGCATATATATGCACTCGCATTCACCGCGATAGTTATAGAAAGACTATTGACGCTCTAATCATATTATAATAAGTTATATCTCTATAGTCTACAAAGAAGTTCATAAGTATGACTCATAGGTATAGTTCATAAGTATAGGTTATAAGTATAGTCCGTAAGTATAGGTTATAAGTATCGTCTATGGATATTCATAGACATGGTCTGCGGATGCAGTTCCTACAAGGTCTTACCAAGAAGGGAAGCCAAGGGAGCCAGCTCCCGGAGCAATGCATCAAACTGATCGAAATTCAGGGACTGGGGACCGTCAGATAGTGCAGTTGAGGGGTTTGGATGTGTTTCGATCATAAGTCCATCCGCACCGACGGCAACGGCGCCCATGGCAAGGGGCTTTACATAGGCACGAACCCCGGTTGCGTGGCTGGGATCTACGATGACCGGCAGATGGCTCTTTTCTTTAATTACAGGAACCGCACTGATATCCAAAGTATTTCTGGTTGCTGTTTCAAAGGTACGGATACCCCGTTCACAGAGCACTACATTGGGATTACCCTCTGCAAGGATATATTCCGAGGCATTCAGCCATTCGTCAATGGTAGCGGAAAGTCCCCTTTTTAATAAAACGGGCAGCCCGGATTTTCCGGCCTCTTTTAATAAGTAGAAATTCTGCATGTTCCTCGCACCGATTTGAAGCATATCGACATATTTAACAGCCGTCTCAATCGCCTCCAGGCTGGTTACCTCACAGATGACGGGCAGCCCCGTCTCTTCCCGGGCTTCCTTCATATAACGCAGGCCCTCTTCCTCAAGACCCTGGAAGGCATAGGGAGAGGTTCTCGGCTTATAAGCACCGCCCCGCAGTATCT
>JARKQP010000235.1 GCA_029974875.1 Mobilitalea sp. | reverse complement strand
ACAAAGGGAACTGGAGCAGCTGAAGGAAAAAAATCTGGATGGATCCCTCGGAAGCTTTACAAGATATCCGGATTTGATCCTCATGGACGGCGGAAAAGGGCAGGTGGGTATTGCGCTCAGGGTGCTGTCCGAGCTGAATATGGAGATCCCCGTATGTGGAATGGTAAAGGACGACAACCATAGAACACGTGGCTTATATTATAATAACCAGGAGCTTCCCATTGATAAGAGCGGTGAGCTCTTCCGTCTGATCACCAGGATCCAGGATGAGACCCACCGTTTTGCCATTGAGTACCACCGCAGCCTGCATAGGAAGCATCAGGTGCGTTCCATCCTGGATGATATTAACGGTGTCGGGCCAACACGCAGACGTGCCCTTATGAAATATTTTATGTCCCTGGAGGCCATTCAGGCTGCGGAGGTGGAAGAAATTATGCAGGTTCCCTCCATGAACCGCCAGGCTGCAGAGCAGGTCTATGATTTCTTTCATAAACCCTCAGAATAAGCATTTACAGCTTGTTGAAAGATGTGGTAGAATAGAACGGATTATAGGACACGGACTGCTATTATAACTGTTATGAGTAAGCGCTGGAGCAATCCGGCTTTTGATATCCCACCCAAATTATATTTTATACGTACCTATTGCAGTACGTAGAAGGAGGCTATATGTATACAGTAGAATTGGTTCGTCTGATTGAAAAGATGAATTTGGAGAATTGTACTCCGGACATTGACATTAAGAGAATAAAGATTTCCCAGCCTGATGTGAATCGGCCTGCCTTACAGCTAGCTGGGTTCTTTGACCATTTTGACAGTGAACGGGTACAGGTCATCGGCCATGTAGAAGCGGCTTTTCTGGAAAGAATGAGCAGTGAGGAGAGAATACAGATATTCTCAAAGCTGATGGACTTCCATGTCCCCTGTATTGTATTTTGCAGGAATATGGAGGTAAGTGAGAAATTCATAAAGCAGGCGACGGAAAAGGGCGTTCCGATTCTCCGCACCTCAAAGCCTACCTCTTCCTTTATGGCAGAGGTGATCCGCTGGCTGAACGTAGAGCTGGCACCCCGGATCACAATCCACGGAGGACTTGTGGACGTATATGGTGAAGGTATCTTAATCATGGGAGAAAGCGGTATCGGCAAAAGTGAAGCTGCCCTTGAGCTGATTAAGCGC
>JARKQP010000216.1 GCA_029974875.1 Mobilitalea sp. | reverse complement strand
CTGTAATCATCCTCATTATTCACACGTCGTTGATCTTTAATTATGCCCATAGGAAGCAGACCCGCATCCGGCTTATAAATTCCTGCTTTATTTAATTCCTAAGATTCTGCGCTCCATTTCAATATGCTTCTTTACCATTTCAAAGGCCTGCCCGCTGACATGGTTCTCGTATTCGGATACAATATAGCCATCAAAACCAGCTTCATCAATGATGGGGAGGATCTTATCATAGGGGATGCTCATTTCATTCCCGTCTTCCTTCATAAAATGGAATTTTCCATGGAAATGGACGCAGTAGGGCATGATCCTCTTCAGTCCTTCAAAATCCGGGTTCTTATTAAAGGTTAAAAATCCGTACATGTTAAAGAAGGAAGACATAACCTGCCCGTCTGCATTTTTCTCCATCAGAAGTCTCTGGGCTTCCGGCATTGGTACATCATCATATTTTAATTGAACCGCATAGTCCAGCATTTCTTTATTGGCACCCCGCTCCAGGGCTCCATAATAGCTGTCCACGTTGGGTTTATCAGCAAAGCATCCAAAATCCGGTACAAATCCGATGTATTTTGATCCTGATTTTTCAATAGCCTCCAGATATTCCAGCATCTTCGGGGTGCTGGGGGTCTCAGGGTTATGGATTTCAATGCCTACCTTTACATTATAGGCCTCTGCGTAGGGAGCAATCCGTACCAGATTCTTTGGCGATAGGAGATATTGGGCCCGCATTACCTTACAGCCCATCTTATGGGCACTCTTAATATCCGTCACCGTTCTTGCAAAGAGCTCATCGTCTGTTAAGTCCCTATCAAAACGCATTCCCCGGTCCGTATTAGCGCCGTAAGATACCGGCTTTACCCCGTACTCCGCCGCATACCGGTTGACCTGTCCTAAAAATTCCCCGCTGATATAAGGATAGGATGGAATCATCTGGGTTGCCACCAGCTCGTAGCCGTCAACACCAATTTCTGCACAACGCCGGATGCAATCCTCAAAGGTATATTCACCTGAAACATACTCCTTGGTAAAACTATACAGGGTAATCCCCAGCTTTACTTTTGTCATATCTGATTCCTCCCTTCGTCAGCCAAAGCCATTATTTTTTGGTCACAGCTATCAATCGGTGTGTAGCAATGCTCTTCCTTTGCTCCAGGGAGAGGCATGTATGGGCTATGAAGCATTAAGGTCAGGCTGACATCATGCTCTCCCGGTGTAAGACCGCCCGGCTTGTGGACCTTGATTGTTGCCGGGGTAATGATATTCCAAAACTCAGAAAATTGGTGCTTCAATTCTACGATGCCAAATTCCTTCCCGTTCAGGCAGAAGGTTATGTCATTGGTATCCGCCTGTTCGCCGTCCACTGTAACTGAAAGCTCATCAATAACGGACAGAAAATGTCCGCGGTAATATCCTAACCGTACATCAAACTGAAATCCCAGCTTCTGCCCATTCACGTAATAATTGCGTAATGTGCCGTCCCTTAGGATATCAGTAAATTTTAACTTCATTACCAATCCCATGAAAGCGCCCTCCTTTATCTCTATCCATTACTGCTTCTGCCGGCAGCCCTGGGGATGGTTCCAACACATACCCTCCCTGCAAGGCAGGCCGGCAGAGCACCTTTTACCGGAAGCTGAAAAACCAGCCCCCTGCTATGGCTATTTAGATTACAAATTGCTCCATATATTTCTTGCTCAGCTTCAGGCTGTTAAGGACTGCTTCCTTAGAGCCTTCAAAGGCTTTATCCTCCACCTCGATGCAGGTGTAGCCATCATAACCGATGTCAGTTAAAGCGCTGACGTATTTGCCCCAGTCCACATCACCAAGTCCCGGAAGCTTCGGTGACATAAAGCTTAAGGGATACGCCATAATGCCTACGTCGTTCAGCTTATCAGCATAAATCTTAATATCCTTATAATGTACATGGAAAATTCTATCCTTAAATTCATAGATCGGCTTAATATAATCAATCATCTGCCATACGAAATGGGATGGGTCATAGTTCAAGCCGAAGTTTTTGCTCGGAATAAGCTCAAACAGCTGTCTCCAGATGCTTGGTGTCGTTGCCAGGTTCTGTCCGCCAGGCCACTGATCCTTACCAAAAAGCATCGGGCAATTCTCAATCGCAACCTTAACATTGTTCTCTTCCGCCAGCTTAATGATTGGTGGCCAGATCTCCTTGAAAAGCTCAATATTTTCTTCCACTGTCTTTGTCT
>JARKQP010000208.1 GCA_029974875.1 Mobilitalea sp. | reverse complement strand
GCCCCATATCATCAGCGCCGCCAAAGAGAGCAGAATAAGGAACGGACTTTTTATTTTCTTAATCATTGTCATTGAAACGGATCCGGTCGCCTGCTCTAATATTTTTATTACTGCTGACAATGATACTGTCCGAAAGGTCATCCTCAATGGCGGCTGTGGTATAGTCCTTTCCTAAAACAGTAACCTCCATACGTAATGCAATTAATTCATTTCCCAGGATGGTATTGGATTCCTCTGCAACCAAAACATAGGTCTTATTATTTTCATCCATCCTTAGCGCCTGGATGGGTATGGTGTTTCTATACTGCTCTGATTTCTTACTTACTTTAAAGGAAGCAGGTGTTCCTACAGAATAATTACCCTTTGGCATAATTCCTGTTATGGTAAGCTTCCCTTGTGCATCCTCCGGGCTGATACTTTCTAATAATACGGATAATTCCTCTTTGCTGTCACCTACCTGTAGGATCATCTCATCCCCCACAGCAAGATGCTTTACCTCTTCCCTGGATACTTTAGCTTCAAATCCGTAATTTCGGAGTGCAAAACATACCCTCTCAGCTCCGGTTATAGGGTTTCCTATTTCAATCCCAAGCTCTACCAATACACCGGTTACCGGAGAAGCTACCTTTCCCGCCTGCTCCAATATGCCTTTTATTTCTGCCACGGCTTCCTTCTTGCTTTGGATATCCATTTCACTTAATTCTACACCTATACTTTGGACCTGTTTATTAATCCGGTTATCCTCAGCCGTATCTGCATCGCTTTTCTTTGCCTCCTTCAGCCCCATTTTGGCATCTTCTAAATTTCTTTCCGCAGCTATTATCTGCGCTTCTTCTGCCTGAAGCTCCTGTGAATCATCATAAGCACTATTTAACATTTGGTCATACAATTCCTCCGCCTTATTCTTTGCCTCCTCCGCTTCTGAAACCGACCTTTCTGCCTTATCCATTAGCCTCTGCCATTCCGACTTAGCCTCTGCCAGTGATTCCTCGGCCGATATAACTGACTTATTTGCTGCTTTTATCAGCTTTTCCTTATCCTTATCTTCTGTGTAGAGCAGGGAATATAAAGCCCCATAGCTTTTCTCAATATTTGCCTGGTTATATAAAATTGCATTGCGGTA
>JARKQP010000165.1 GCA_029974875.1 Mobilitalea sp. | reverse complement strand
TGGAGGTTATTATGATAGAAACATATCAGGAAAAGGACGCGAAAGATATTATCAGCTTATGGAATGAAGCTGCAACTATAATAGGATATAAAGAACTGAACGAGACATCATTCTCAGAGATTTTTGCCCGGAATCCTTACTTTAATCCGGAACAGGCCTTTCTTATGCGGGAGGAGGGGGAGCTTGTCGGCTTTGCCTGCGGCTGTATGGGAGATTCCCTGCCCCTGGGCCATACCAGCGGGTACATTACCTGCGTGATTATAAAAGAGCCCTACGAAAGCACGGAGAATTACCAATTGTTATTAAGTGTGATTGAAGAAACATTCATAAAGGCAGGAAAGACACAATCGGAGGTGTTATTCTTTAATCCCATGATGCTTCCCTGGTATATTAAGAATACACAGCAGCATGAGCATAACAATGCACCCGGGGTTTTTAAGGACAGCCGGCTGTACCGGGAATTATTAAGCTTTGGCTATGTGGAGCGTGCCACGGAGAATGCAATGTATCTTAACCTTAAGGAATTTCATATTCCGGGAGCCATCCGGGAGAAGGAGGAAAAGGCGGCTAGTTCCAATTATGAGGTTACCCTGTTTGATGAAAAACGCCACAGCAAGGTGGCCGAGATGCTGTCCCGGCTGGAGAATCCCTTATGGGAGAAGGAAATCCTTAATTCCACCAGGGAGCATATCCCCATAGTAATTGCGGCGAAGGACGGGGAAGCGGTCGGCTTTGCAGGCCCCGTCATAAGGCAGAAGAGTGGAAGGGGATACTTTACGGGAATCGGGGTTGTGAAGGAGCATGAAGGGCATGGACTGGGTACTATACTGTTCTATAAGCTTTGTGAAGAAGAGAAGAGGGCGGGGGCGGAGTATATGTCCTTATATACCGGATCGGAGAATCCTGCGGGTAAGATATATAGCCAGGCCGGCTTCAGAACGGTACAACAATTTGCAATTATGAGGAAAATGATATAGGAGGCTAGAGGCTGGTGTGAATGATTTGAAAAGCATAATTCACATCCGACCTTAAGTGGCCTCATGGCCAAATAATCGTTCGTGTGAAAAACCAAGATTTTTCACGCGCAAAATTGTGCCTGCAGCCCAAAGCTGCAGGTGGGAAGAAAGGCAGGGTTATTATGGATAGAGAAAAGTTGACAGTTCTGGCTGTCGGGGGACACATCGGTGATATGGAGCTGACCGCAGGGATGGCGCTGGCAAAGCATGCCCTGGAAGGGGCACATATTGTCACGCTGGCATTAACTGCAGGTGAAAAGGGAGCGCCAAAGGGAAGGGACATCGCAGATTACCGGAGACAGAAGGTAGAAGAAGCACAGGCTTTTGCCGGACTTTTAAACGGTGAGGCCATTGTATTTGACTATCCGGACGGTGAATTACCGGATACTGATGAGGTTCGGATGCAGGTCTGCGATGTCATACGCAAGGTACGGCCGAATATCCTGATTACCCATTATAAGAGCGCTATGCATAAGGATCACAACAATACCCATAAGATTGTAACGGATGCCCGGTATTATGCGGCTTTAGGCGGTTTTGAGAGAGCAGCTGCACCCCATTTTGCAGAGCGCTTATATTATGCGGAGAACTGGGAGGATGCCGTCGGCTATAAGCCCTATCTTTATATCGATACGACACAGGGCTATGAACTATGGAAAAAAGCGGTGGCAACCCATTGGTTTGTTACTGGCAGTACCTCCTTCCCCTATCTGGAATATTATGACCATCTGAGCCGTGTCCGCGGAATTGAATGCAGGAAGGGCAGGGCGGAGACCTTTATGATACCGGAGGAGACCTACAGGGTAATACAGGAAGGGCTATAGATAAGTGGAGGCATTTGGAGGCTGGAAATGAAAAGGTTGAACGAAATAAAATTAATGAACGAAGGGGGGACAGGGTCCATGCTGGCACTTTCATTGCGATTTGTGCAGTATAAGGGCAATGCCCGGAATGATGGGCATGGGCATCAACATGAATCTTAGAGAGAAAATTGGTCAAATGATAATGACAGGGTATCCGACGGCTGAACCTTCCCCGGATATGATAAGATTAATTGAAGAATATAAGGTGGCAAATATCATCTTTTTCTCCTATAACCTTCTTAGTGTAGAGCAGATACGCAAAAATTGCAGGGAGCTTCACCAAAGGATAGAGAAAAGCACAGGATATCCTGCGTTTATCTCCGTCGACCAGGAAGGCGGGGTGGTCACCCGGCTACCGGAGCAGGCCTGCAATGTGCCGGGAGCCATGCTGATCGGAGCCACCGGGAACAAGGAATATGCTTATCAGGCGGGCAGAATAACGGGAGAAGAATTAAAGGCTCTGGGAATCAATATGGATCTGGCTCCGGTGCTGGATGTGAATTCGAACCCGGATAATCCGGTGATTGGCGTAAGATCCTATTCAAGTGATCCCCATATGGTGGAGGAATATGGATGCCATATGATGAAGGGGCTGCTCCGAGCCGGTGTCATGGCTACCGTAAAGCATTTTCCCGGGCATGGGGATACGGCGGTGGACAGCCATTTGGGATTGCCGGTGGTAGAAAAGGATATGGAGGAATTGATGGCAAGTGAATTGGTTCCCTTCCAAAGCGCCATCCGTCAGGGAGCGCCCTGTGTTATGACATCCCATATCCTGTTCCCAAAGCTGGAGCCGGAGAAAAAGCCGGCAACGATGTCAAAGGCCGTTTTAACCGGCGTTTTGCGGGAAAAGCTGGGGTTTGAAGGCATCATTATCACAGACTGTCTGGAGATGTCAGCCATCAAGACCTTCTACGGAACCGCCCAGGGAGCAGTAGAAGCGGTAAAAGCGGGAGCGCAGCTGCTTTGCATCTCCCACACGCCCTCTCTGGTAATCGAAGCAGTTCACAAGCTTGAAGCAGCGGTGGGTGCCGGGGAGATATCCATGGAGATGATCGACCGGGCGGTTGAAAATATTCTGAAGTTTAAGGAAAAGTACCGAATCGATTATTCTAAGGATGAAATCGGCTGCATCGGGAGCCAGGAGCATAAAGATATGGTCAGGGAGATGATCCATCGGGGAATTACAAAGGTAACGGAGAAAGAGCTGCCGGGGGTTACGGAGGATACGGTTATCATAGGAAGCTATGCTTACCGATCCACTCTGGCTAACAGTGCGGTAGACCAGGGGCTGCATTTTGCAAGGTATATGGCGGAGAAGCTTCACTGCAGGTATCTTGATGTTCCGGTCAATCCAGGTGATGAGGACATCCGGGAGATACTGTCTGGAATCGGGCATGGCAGTAATGTGATCTACGGCCTATATAACGGACATCTGAACCTAGGGCAGATTGCCCTGGCTAATGAGATTCGCCAGGCGGGCCATGAGCTGCTGGCAGTTACCCTGCGCAATCCCTATGATGTCGCCCTGCTGAGGGAGGATATCCATAAAATTGCCGCCTATGAATACAATATCCCTGTATTTGATGCCCTGGTACAGGTCATTAGGAAAGAAGCAGAGGCAGGCGGCAAGCTTCCCGTGGAATTGGTAAGGTAGAAATTGATAGAATAAGAAGGCTTATGAAATGGCTGTGAATTCATTCAAAGTACGGCGGCATCAATTAATATAAGGAAGCCGGATGCAGAGCGTGGAGGTGGAAGTAATGGGCATGGTAAAGCCTGGAATAGAGAATTATGAGGCTTGGAGCACTTTCCTGGAGGGAAAACGGGTAGGCTTGATCACGAACCCTACAGGAGTAGACAGCAGGCTTAACAGTACCGTTGATATATTGCAAAAGGAAGTAAAGCTGGTGAAGCTATTTTCACCGGAGCATGGCGTCAGGGGCGATATCCAGGCAGGGGAAGCAGTCGGACATTATGTGGATGAGAAGACGGGGCTGCCGGTGTATTCCCTCTATGGGAAGAACAAAAAGCCTTCCGGGGAGATGCTGGCAGACCTGGATGTGCTGGCAATTGATCTTCAGGATGTTGGCTCCAGGCTGTATACGTACCTGTATACCATGTCTTACTGTATGCAGGCCTGTGCCGAATACGGGGTAATCTTTCTCGTCTTTGACAGACCCAATCCCCTCGGTGGCGTAGCGGTGGAGGGAAACCTAATCCGGGAGGGCTTTACCTCCTTTGTGGGGCTGCACCCGATCCCATACCGGTATGGGTTAACCATCGGAGAAACAGCGGGGTTATTTCAGAAGGAATTTAATATTCCCTGCGGCCTTAAGGTGATACCGATGCTTGGATGGATCCGGCAGATGTATTATGAGGATACCGGACTGTTCTGGATTATGCCGTCACCGAATATGCCCACCGTAGATACCGCAGTGGTTTATAATGGAACCTGCATTTTCGAGGGAACCAACCTTTCGGAGGGAAGGGGAACAACAAAGCCCTTTGAATTGGTCGGCGCTCCGTGGCTGGATGCCGGTTGTCTGGCACGGCGTATGAATGAACATGGATTGGAGGGTGTCCTATTTCGTCCGGTTTATTTTACGCCTGCCTTCTCCAAGCATGCGAATGTTCTGTGCAAAGGAGTACAGCTGCATGTGACGGACCGGAGGAGCTTCTGCAGCGTAAAAACAGGTTTATATCTGCTGGAGGAGGTGAAGAGGCTGTCAGGAGAGCAATTCTCCTATATGGAGCCCTATTCCCCGAAAGGGAAGCCGATGATAGATTACAATACAGGCAGCGATTATGTCCGGACCCATAATTTTGCTGCGGAGTGCTTATATAAGGAATGGCAGCTTGAGGCGGAAGAATTTAAGCAGAGAAAGATAAAATATCATCTTTATTAGATTAGCTGCGAAGATAACCACCTATAAGGTTACTGATGAATCTAATTCCATTATGATAAGTCTGCTCTGATGATAAGTCTGCGATGATAAGCCTGCTCTAATGATAAGACCGGAGTTTTACAATAAACGCTCCTGACGTAAGCTTGAGGAATATAATTTATTCCTTTTGGGCTGACAGGAAGGAGTGGTTTATGTGGAGCTCCGGTTTTTTTATTCAGGAGCCGGTGTTTATTTTGTTCCCTGCTTATATTGTATTAGTCCGGCGGTTAAAAGCTTCTTCGGTAATTATTCGCCAGCTTACGCCATAAGTTGACAAGCTGGCGGCCCGGCATTAAAATATAGATAGGATTCAGAATGGACGGAGGACATAGGGATGGAAAATATGTCAAAGAAACAAAAACGTGTTTGGATTGTGGTTCTGACTGTTTATTCTTTTATGATCGTATTTTTTCCGTTAGCATTTTCCCAAAGCACCACATCGGATTTTAAGCGGTATATGGCGAAGCAAAGGCAGAGCTCCGTCAGTAAAATGGTCCACCTGGCTTACAACTCCGTCGAGCCATTGGTTAACCAGCTAAGAAATGGTGAACTGAGCCGTGAAGAAGCCAGGAGCAAGATCAGCGGCCTTGTCAGGGAAATGACCTACGAGGATGAGTTTGGCTCCAATTATATTTTTATGAGTACCTATGATGGGATCATGCTGGTCCAGCCCTATGAGCCGGAAAAGGAAGGCACGGACCAATGGCTGCTTCAGGATGCAAGGGGAAGATATATTATACAGGAGCTGGTGAATGCAGCAAAAGCAAAGCCCGGAGGTTCCTTTGTGACCTATGATTATTATTTGCCGGAGCGGTCAGTGGTGGAGGAAAAGCTCTCTTTCGTCATGGGGATACCGGAAATTGAGGCCTATATTGGTACCGGTATGTATACCGAAAGTACATACAAGATGCTGGAAGCGATTCTGGAAAAACAAAGGACGGGTTATCTGGCCATGACGGTTTTTATTCTGGCATCACTGCTGATCTATGCCAGGATTCTCCTGAAAAATAACCAGAGCCTTCAAAGGGAGGTTCAGGAGCGTATCTATGCGGAGAATAATTTGCGGACAATTTTTGACACGATCCATGATGCCATTGTGATCCACGACGAGGAAAGCAAGATCCTGTATGCAAACAAGCGGGCGGGCATTATGTATGGGCTGCGCCGGGAGGACATGCCGGATTACGGGATAGCGGACATATCGGAGGATCCGGCCCTGTCAAAGCAGTGGCAGGAAAAAGTGAATGAAAAAATTGATGACAGGGGCTTCATGGTTTTTGAATGGAGAGCAAAGAGGCCGCTGGAAGGAACGGTTTTGGACGTGGAGGTTGCGCTCCGGAAGACGCGGTGGTCCGGAGTAAACGCTTATGTAGCCGCAGTGCGGGATATTACGGAACGGAAGCAGTTTACGCAAAAGCTGCAGGATCAGTACCAGGAATTGCAGAATACCCAAAAGGAGCTCCAGGAGAAGCACAACGAGCTTTCGGCTATCTATGAGGAATTGGCAGCAACGGAGGAAGAGCTGCGCAATCAATATGGGGAGCTTCAAAGCAGCCAGGAAAGGATTCACCACCTTGCTTATTTTGACAGCCTGACGGGGCTTCCTAACAGACCTTACATCATGGATGAATTGCAGAAAAGGCTGGACCAATGCGGTGCCGGCATCGTATTCTTTATCGATATAGATAATTTTAAGGTTATCAATGATACCCATGGACATTCCTTCGGAGACCGGATGCTGGTTGAGATTGCGGGGCGGCTGGACGCGCTGTCTTCCTGGTGCCTGATCCCGTCGCGGCTGGGCGGCGATGAATTTCTGGTTCTTTCCTCCAATACCTTGGGAGACGCAGAGGTTCTGGAGCTGGGGGATAAGATTCTTGCGTTATTTAAGGAAAGCATCAGTATCGACAATGTTATCTTCCATACCACCTGCAGCATAGGGATTGCAGTTTACCCCAGGGATGGCAGGACGGTGGAGGAGCTTCTAAAGCACGCTGACCTGGCAATGTATAAGGCGAAAAACCGGGGGAGGGATAAATATGTCCTATATGATAGCAGCATGGCAGCGGAGCTCTCCAAAAGGACAGAGCTGGAGAAGCTCTTGAAGCAAGCATATAGGAACAGCGAGTTCCTATTGCATTATCAGCCGCAGGTCGATGGGGAAAGCGGCCGGATTGTGGGCATTGAGGCGCTGATCCGCTGGAACAGTACGTCCTATGGGCTTGTTTTTCCGGGGGAATTTATCCCTGTGGCAGAGGAAATGGGATTGATTAATGAAATAGGCATGTGGGTCATAGAGAGCAGCTTTGCATTTGCCCGGAGCCTGATACATAAAGAGATATGCGTTTCCTGCAATGTATCCCCGATGCAGCTAAAGCAAAGCAGCTTTGTAGAGGGCGTTATTGAAGCCTTTGACCGGTTTGGCCTCAGGAAGGGCAGCGTAGCGCTGGAAATCACTGAGACCTGCCTGATGGAGTCCTTTGACGACACCTATGCAAAGCTGGCCAAATTGAGGAGCCATGGCATTATGATTTATCTGGATGATTTCGGTACGGGCTATTCCTCCCTCAACTATATGAAACGCCTGCCCATCGATATGCTGAAGATTGACAAATCCTTTATCGATAATATTACTACGGATGGGATTGAGAGACAGATTGTGAAAACCATCGTGTCCCTGGCCAGGGAAATCGGGCTGAAGGTTATTGCCGAAGGCGTGGAGGAAAAAGAGCAGCAGGTTCATCTGGCTGCCTGCGGCTGCAATGTTATCCAGGGATATCTTTTCAGCAGGCCGGTGCCCGAGGCGGAAATCCTGGATTTGATATAGCCGGAGGAAAAGAGCGCTTGCTATCTACAATGGGTAAAAGGAGAAATAATTACGACAAAGGGCGCAGTTTGGGTAGCTAGGGAAAAGAGGAAGATGACATACGTTTTAACCCGTCATCTGGCGGAAAATTCATAGGACTAATAGATAAGAGAACACCATTCTAGGATATAGGATGGTGTTCTCTTATGATTTATCCATAAAATGCCGTGTTGTACTTAATTATAATACAGTTACCTGATCCAAAATCCTTACCGGAGATATTAGGAATGTCCTCAAAGTTTTTTACTGCTATTGTTGAAAACACTTCCTTTAAAGCGGAATGGTCCAACAGTATTGGGAAAAGAATGTTTGAATTGAACAGAAAATAAATTTGAAATATTGCCTTTAGAAAGTTAGCTGATCAAAATAAGTTATAATGCACAAGAATAAGAAGGAAAAATGGCGATAATGCTATTTTTTTGCTAAGGTATTGACATATATTTAATTTTGCGATATGTTTAAAACAACCATTAAAATGTTTGAAAGTAACATAAATACAAATGACCCTGAGACGGAAAAGGAGAAAAAAATGAAAACAGTTTATTGGGAGAATGATATTCTCTGTGCAATTGACCAGACAGCGTTGCCGTACAAAGAAGACATCCTGAAATTGGATACGGTAAAAAAAATATGCGATGCAATTCATAAGTTAATAGTTAGAGGAGCGCCAGCTATCGGTGTCGCCGGTGCATTTGCAGTTGTAACCTCTGCTAAAGAAGCAAAGAGCACAGATGTGCCTGAGGTTATTTCCTACATGGAGAGCCAGTCGCCGGCTATTGCGGCCACCCGTCCAACTGCAACAAATTTATCATGGGCTGTACGCATTATGCTGGAACATGCAAAAGAAAACAGCAAGCTGCCATTTTCGGAATTTTATCAGAAATTGGTTGAAAAGGCGCAGTCAATTTCTGATCAGGAAGTAGAGAATGCAAGACTGATATCCATGTATGGTGCGGAGTTTGTACCTGAAGAGGGAGCAAATATTTTAACCCATTGTAATACAGGCCCTTTATGTACGATTGAATATGGACTTTCAGTTGGTGCGGCTATGTGGGCACACCAACATGGTAAAAAGGTGCATGTATATACCGATGAGACACGGCCGAGAATGCAGGGAACAAAGCTTAATGTATATGAACTGAAAAAATACGGTATCCCCTTTACACTGTTGACGGATAGCATGGCAGCATATGCTATGCAGCAGGGAATGATTGATATGGTCTTCGTTAGCGCTGACCGGGTAGCGGCAAATGGTGACACCGCAGCTAAAATCGGAGTGTATGGAGTGTGTATACTTGCACAAAAGCATGGTATACCCGTGTTCCTCCACTCCCCGATGTCAACCATTGACTTTAGCATAGCTTCAGGGGATGAGATAGACATCGAACAGAGAGATCCCCAGGAGGTATTAAATATTAATGGCTGCCAAGTGGCTCCAGAAGATACTCCGGTTCTTAATCCGGCATTCGATGTAACCCCACATCAGTATATTAATGCAATAATAACGGAAAAAGGTGTTGCGTATCCGCCGTTTACAAAGAGTTTGCGCGAATTACGCGAAAAATGATAATACCGCAAAGAGTAAACCGGGGGAAAATGAATTTTGGCAGAGGAAAGGAGGTTTTTCTATTTTTGCGTGGAGCACTTGAAATACGTCCAATAACGTGATATGTTTAAATCAAACACTTAATGTTTAAAAATAACATTACGGAGGAAACAGCATGGACGTAAGATCAAGATATGATGCGATTATTGATTACTTAAAGGAGAATGATACCGCTGATGTATCAACATTGAGTAAATTTTTTGAAGTCTCTGAGATGACAATCCGGCGGGATTTGGACCGGCTTGAGAAGGACAAAATTTTGATTCGGGTGCATGGGGGAGCTAAGCTGCTTACAAGAAATATGTATGAGCCTTCGTTGAATAACCGCCTAAAAAAGCAGTTAAAAGAAAAGAAGAGGATTGGCAAATTTGCGGCTTCTTTAGTAGAAGCAGGTGATGCTATTGCTATTGATGACAGCAGTACTACATATGCTATGGTGCCATATTTGAAGGTTCCGGTAACTGTAGTGACAAATCATATCAGTGTAGCAGTAGCCCTGGCTAATAATGAATTTGCCGATGTTATATTGCTTGGCGGAAGATTGCGCAAGGCATCCATGTCGTTTGTGGATAAAACTATGGAGACTATGATGGAACAGTATCGTATAGACAAAGTATTTCTCTCGGCAAAATCCATCGATTTGGAAGGGAATATATTTGACGCTACGGCAGAAGAAGGAAACTCAAAACGGGTGTTTTTAAAAAACTCGTGCCAGAAGTATTTCCTTTTTGATCATACAAAATTGAATACGGTAGCTTTTTATAAGGTTTGTAATATTCAAGACAAATATACAGTGATCATGGACCGATATGATTCTGATGAAAAGATGCAGCTGGAATTTAAAGATTACTGTGAAAAGCATGGGGCTGGGTTCTATCTTATTTAGCAGTGAAAATGAAATGAGGGATATATTATGGGAAAGATTAGAATCGGTGTTATTGGCGGCACTGGCATATATAAACTGCCGGGGATTAGTGAGCTGCACAAGGAGATAATTGAAACAGAGTACGGACAGGTTGTTGTTAATATTGGGAATCTGGGGGGAAAGACAATCGCATTTTTAACAAGACACGGCGAGAACCACTCTACATCGCCTGGGCAGATTAATTATCGGGCAAATATCCGTGCAATGCAGAAATTAGGAGTAAAGAAGATCTTTGCGACAGCCTGCAGTGGTTCGTTAAATCCTAACTATGGGGCAGGAAGCTTTGTGCTATTGGAGCAGTTCCTTGATTTTACAAAAAATCGTCCGGCTTCTTTCTTCTACAATGATGGAAGTGCAGACAGAAAAATTGCACATGTTGATTTGACCCGCCCGTATTGCAGCAGGCTGGAGAAAGTAATCCTTGAAGCCGGAGAAAAGCTGGGAATTGAAGTGAAGACCGGCGCTACCTATTGCTGCCAGGAGGGACCGAGGTTTGAAACCGAAGCGGAAATAAAGATGTTCCGGACGCTGGGCGGCGATCTGGTAGCACATACCCAGTATCCGGAGGTGGCGTTAGCACGGGAGGCCGAAATTTGCTATGCTGCAATTGCTATTGTGTCAAATATGGCTGCAGGAGTCGAAGATGAGCATGTCAGTGCGGCAGAATTAAAATGCAATATGTCCCAGCTATTTGAAAAAGTGCAGATTTTACTGGCAAAGTCAACTGAATTACTGGAGGAAGATGAGGACTGCTGGTGTAAGCATGCACTGGATGACGCTTATTTATAGAAAAGCATAGCAAAGAGATAGAATAGCTTAAAAAAGAGATAGAATAGCTTAAATAGGAAACCTTGAAGCTTAGCTAACGCATTTAACGAAAGGGAGGATTAGGTTGAAAAAAGTACATTTTCAACCTTTCTATTCAGGCCTATTCAATTTTTTGAATAGGTCATCAAAAAATTGAAAGGCACGGGTGTTAAAATGAAAAAAGTATTGAGTATCTTATTGTGTACAATCATAGCTGCTTCCATGCTGGCAGGATGTAACGGTTCAAGTACCTCTTCCAGCAGCGGAGAATCAGGTGACGATGCTGCGGGTAAGTTGAAAATCGCAATTGTTGGCTCCCCAAACGGTGTGGATGACGGCTCTTTCAATCAGAACAACTACGAAGGTATTTTGGCATTTATCAAAAATAATCCGAAATCAACGGTAACTGACCTAAAAGATACGTCCGGTGATCCGGCAGCGGCTGTTAAGCTGGTAGCAGATATTGTAGCAGACTATGATGTGATTGTATGCTGCGGATATCAGTTTGCCGGAATCGGAACATTAGCAGAAGAAAACCCGGATGTTAAATTTATCTTGATAGACGCTTATCCAACAAATGCTGACGGTGAAGAGTTCGAGTGTGAAAACGTCTATGCGATGCAGTTTAAACAGCAGGAAAGCGCTTTTTGCGTAGGTATTGCAGCGGCACTTGAGACAAAGACCGGAAAAGTTGCAGTTGTAAACGCTGTCGCTTTTCCTACTAACGTAAACTATCAGTATGGATTTATGTCAGGCGTAAATTATGCGGTGAAACACTACGCAGCTAAGGCTGAAATCGTAGAGCTGCCCTCCTATGCAGGAACAGATGTCACCAAAAAGAATGTGGGGGGAAATTATATCGGAACATTCTCCGATGAGGCGACAGGTAAAGTAGTAGGTAAAGCTCTGATTGATCAAGGGGTTGATGTGATCCTTGTAGCAGCAGGAGCTTCAGGAAATGGGGTATTTACAGCGGCAAAAGAGGCTTCCGGTGTGCATGTAATTGGCTGTGACGTTGATCAGTATAATGATGGAGTTAATGGAGACAAAAACATTGTCCTGACTTCTGCACTGAGCATCATGGATAAAAATGTAGAGCTTCAGCTGAACAAAATAAAAGACGGTACGTTTAAGGGTGAGAATGCTTTGCTGGGTGCAGATACAGACTCGACAGGATATGTAAGTAAAGCAGGAAGATGCCAGCTTTCTGACGATACTATTTCTAAGATTAACGAAGCCTTAGAAAAAGTAAAAACTGGAGATATTGTACCGGCTGCGAATTTTAATGATATGATGCCGGATAACTTTAAAGGGCTGTAGAATTATCATAATTATAAAAAAATATCCCCCGGTTCAAAGCAAAGCAAATGGATTATCTACTTGCTATTTAAAAGGCACAAAGAGGCGATCCTTTTTGTGCCTTTTAAAAAGGGAAAATCATCGGAAATAGAAGGAGGGCAGCCTATGGGAGACTACATCGTGGAGATGAAGGGAATTACAAAGCGGTTTCCGGGCATTGTGGCTAATGACAATGTGACTCTGCAGATTAAGAAAGGTGAAATATTCACCATATTAGGAGAAAATGGTGCAGGAAAATCCACCCTTATGAGTGTGCTATTTGGTATGTATGAACCTGACGAGGGGGAAATCTATATACGTGGTAAAAAAGAGGTAATTCATTCTCCCAGGTATGCAGCAAAGCTGAATATTGGTATGGTGCACCAGCATTTTAAACTGGTGTCTAATTATACAATTGCGGAAAATATTATTATGGGAATGGAGCCGGAGAAAAAAATTTTAGGGCTGTTTCCTTATGTAGACATTAAGAGTGCAAATAAAAAAATAACAGACTTATCCAGGCAGTACGGCTTAGAAGTGGAGCCGACCAAAGTCATCTCGGACATCAACGTTTCTACCCAGCAGAGAGTAGAAATTCTGAAAATGCTGTATCGGGAAGCAGAGATTCTAATACTGGATGAACCTACTGCTGTGTTGACACCACAGGAGATAGAATTTCTGCTGGAAATCCTTCGGGGACTCCGGGACGGAGGAAAAACGATTATCTTAATCACACATAAATTAGAAGAAATCAAAAAAGTAGCTGACCGTTGTGCCGTACTGCGCGGTGGAAAACTGATCGACATCATGGATGTTCCAACCACGACCACAAAAGAAATGGCCAATAAGATGGTGGGAAGAGAGGTTTCTTTCACAACCGGGAAAAAACCGGCGGGCTATAAAGAAACTGTATTGGAAGTGAAAAACCTGACGGTTCAAAATGAGGATAAATTTGGAGTGGTGAGGGACGTCTCTTTCTCTATCCATGGAGGAGAGATTTTTGCCATTGCCGGTGTTTCCGGCAATGGACAAGTGGAGGTGGCAGATGCCATTGCAGGACTGACGAAGGTACACAAAGGCCAGATCCTGCTAAATGGAACGGATATTACTGACTATACCATACGAAAACGTACAATGGAAGGGATTTCCTATATTCCGGAAGACCGGCAAAATTGTGGTCTGATTCTTGATTTTAGCCTGCAAAATAATTTGGTATTAAAAAAATATTACAAGGAGCCGTTTTCGAAGAAAGGAATTTTGAATCCGAAGGAGTTTGAAGCCTATGGAATCCGGCTGAGCAGCGGGTATGATATTCGAAGCAATGAGGGAATCAAGACCCAGGTCCGCTCTATGAGTGGCGGCAATCAGCAGAAAACGATTATTGCAAGGGAAATTGAGCAGGACTCAGCACTAACGATTTTTGTGCAGCCGACCCGTGGTCTGGATATCGGAGCGATTGAAAATATCCATAGACAAATTTTGGAGGAGCGGGACAAGGGAAAAGCAATCCTTCTGATTTCGCTGGAGCTGGATGAAATCATGAACCTGGCAGACACAATCGGTGTTATTTATAACGGGCAGATTCAAAAAATCGCTAATGCGAAGGACCTAAGTACCGAGCAGGTAGGAGAATTTATGATGGGGGTGAAGAACGGATGAAGAAAAGACTGAATCTGGTGAGTAAGTTC
>JARKQP010000119.1 GCA_029974875.1 Mobilitalea sp. | reverse complement strand
TGAATTACAAGGAACTCCAGCAGCAGGAGGTGCAGGAATCCTCCAAGGATATAAGAAAAAGGGTCAACCTGACGAGACAGATCCAGCTGGAGCGGTACAAAGGAGAAAATATCTACTTTAATTCGGAGCTGGGTCCGGGAGACATTAAGAAAAATTGCAGGCTGGAGGCGAAGGAGCAGAAGCTGTTGGAGGAAGCATTTATCAGGATGAACCTGAGCGCGAGGGCCTATCACAGAATCCTTAAGGTGGCCCGGACAATAGCGGATATGGACCAGAGTGAAAGGATCACCTCCCGGCATATCAGTGAGGCGATCTGCTACCGCAGCATCGACCAGAAATATTGGGGTGAGTAGCCTTACAGGCAAGGTGGTGGAAGATAGGAATGTTGGAATAGGAATGTTAGAAAAGGAGAGAATCCCTTGACAAAGGAAGAATTATATTTTTGGTTATTAAATCTGCCAAATATTGGGCTAAAAAAGGTGGAGCTACTCCTAAAGACCTTTGGAAGCATAGAAGCAGTGTTTGAAGCAGGCCCGGAGGAGTTTGAGATATTCCGGCAGGAGTGCTGTCCTGCCTCCCTAAGGTTTAGCGGACAGGATATACATACCCTGTGCAAGGGCAGAAGGCCGGAAATAATTAAGGCAGGTTATGCTAAATTACTTAAGGGCGGCATATATTTGGTTTCAAGAGAGGATGAACGTTATCCCGGGCAGCTCCGTAATATATATGATGCACCACATGCCCTGTATGTGAAGGGAAGGCTTCCTAAAAAGGAGGAGAAGCTGCTGGCAATCGTAGGAGCCAGGGAATGTACCCCTTACGGCCGGGAGATGGCAAGGTATTTTGCTGGGGTAATGGCAAAAGAAGGTGTGGGCATTGTCAGCGGCCTGGCCAGGGGAATTGATGCCCATGCACACGAAGGGGCACTTGCACCGGGAGGGATGACCTATGGTGTCTTAGGCTGCGGAATTGACATATGCTATCCCAGGGAGAATATTAAGCTTTACCTGGAGCTTCAAAAGCAGGGCGGCATCCTGTCGGAATATGCACCGGGGATATCTCCGATTGCCGGCAATTTCCCAATGCGTAACCGGATCATAAGCGGATTGTGCGGCGGAATTTTAGTTATCGAAGCAAAAGAAAAAAGCGGATCCCTTATCACAGTGGATTATGGCCTGGAGCAGGGAAAGGATATTTATGCCCTTCCGGGAAAGGCTACGGACCGATTAAGCGGAGGTTGTAATAATCTGATAAAAATGGGGGCAAAATTAGTTACAAAACCGAAAGACATCTTAGAGGATATTTTTCCGAATAGTATACAAAAATCACAGGATTTCAAAAAAAATAATAAACTTCTTGAATTGGAGGAAAAAATAGTGTATGCTTCATTGTGTTTGGAGCCAAGACACATAGAAGAGATCGCTGTACTAACGGGAATGACAATTGATGTGTTGGTGGAACAGCTTTTGGCTCTTGAATTAAAAGGGTATATAAAGCAGACAATGAGAAATTATTATATAGTAGTAGAATAGAAATGAGGTTTATCAAATGCCAAAACATCTTGTAATCGTAGAATCACCGGCTAAGGCAAAGACGATTAAGAAATTCTTGGGTGCTAATTATGAGGTACTGGCCTCGAACGGCCATGTCAGGGACTTACCGAAAAGCCAAATGGGAATTGACATAAATAATGATTTTGAGCCAAGGTATATTACAATACGGGGAAAGGGGGATTTGCTGGCAAAGCTTAGGAAGGAAGTAAAAAAAGCAGATAAGGTTTATCTTGCAACTGACCCCGACCGTGAAGGAGAGGCAATTTCCTGGCATTTATTGCAGGCGCTTAATTTAATGGAACGGGATGCCAACCGTATCACCTTTAATGAGATTACGAAAAACGCGGTTAAAGCATCCATTAAGCAGGCCAGGGAAATCGATATGGACCTGGTAAATGCACAGCAGGCCAGAAGGGTACTTGACCGTATGGTGGGATACCTGATCAGCCCCCTCCTTTGGAATAAAATAAAACGGGGCTTGAGTGCGGGCAGGGTACAGTCCGTTGCCTTAAGGATCATCTGCGACAGGGAAGATGAGATCAATGCCTTTGTTCCCGAGGAATACTGGACCTTAGAGGCGCAGTTTGAGCTAAAGGGCAAGAAGAAGCCCATGGTAGCAAAGCTAAACGGTGCGAAGAAGGAGATCCGCAGCGAAGCTGAAATGAATGAGATCCTGCAGCAGCTGGAGGGAGCAGACTTTATTGTAAGCGATGTAAAAAAGAGCGAACGGATCAGGAAGTCACCTCTCCCATTTACAACCAGTACGCTCCAGCAGGAGGCTGCCAAGACCTTGAATTATTCTACACAGAAGACCATGCAGCTGGCGCAGCAATTATATGAGGGCGTCGACATCAAGGGGCAGGGTACGGTTGGTCTGATTACCTACCTGCGTACGGATTCCGTAAGGATCAGCGATGAAGCGGATAAGGCGGCAAAGGAATATATCGGGGAGCACTATGGACAGCAATTTGTTGCAGTAGAGGAAAATCAGGGCCGTACGGGCAAGAAGATACAGGATGCCCATGAGGCAATCCGTCCGACCTATGTTGAATTTAATCCGGCAGATATCAAGGAATCCTTAAGCCGGGACCAATTCCGTTTATACCAATTGATATGGAAGAGATTTGTTGCAAGCAGGATGCAGCCGGCAATCTATGAGACCACCTCCGTAAAGATCAATGCAAAGGAGCTCCGTTTCACCTCCTCTGCCTCCAAGCTGGTATTTGAGGGCTTCATGGGCGTATATACACCGGATGAGGAAGAGGTGGAGAATGGCAATATCTTTGACGGCCTGCAGGCCGGGGATGTCCTGACCCTGGGAGAACTGAACCATAGCCAGCATTTTACCCAACCGCCGGCACACTATACAGAGGCTTCCCTGGTTAAGACCCTGGAGGAGCTGGGGATCGGCAGGCCCAGTACCTATGCTCCGACCATTACGACCATCATTGTCAGAAGGTATGTGGCAAAGGAAAATAAGAACCTCTATGTCACGGAGCTTGGGGAAGCGGTCAACCACATTATGAAGGTTGCTTTTTCCAGCATTGTGGATGTAAACTTTACTGCGAATTTGGAATCCCTCCTAGACTGTGTCGAGGACGGGACGGTCAGCTGGAAGACCGTAGTGAAAAACTTTTATCCGGATCTTGACGAGGCAGTGAATAATGCCCATGTAGAGCTTGACAAAATACAGATTGAGGATGAAGTGACGGAGGAGGTATGTGACCTCTGCGGCAGGAACATGGTCATAAAATATGGCCCCCATGGAAAATTCCTTGCCTGCCCGGGCTTCCCGGACTGCAAGAATACAAAGCCCTATCTCGAGAAGATCGGCGTTGCATGCCCCCTCTGTGGCAGCGACATTGTAATCCGCAAAACAAAAAAAGGCAGGAAATATTATGGCTGCATTAATAATCCGGACTGTGAATTTATGACCTGGCAAAAGCCGTCCCAGACAAAGTGTGGGCTTTGCGGCGGGCTGATGCTGGAAAAGGGCAACAAGCTGGTTTGCGAAGACGCCGCCTGCGGTTATGTAACCAGCATTTAGCGCCGGTTTTAAAATAAATTGATACTTCCTACTGGTAAATATACAAAATTGGATAAAAAACATAAAAATTATCTATAAATGTGTGTCAAAATAGAGAGATAGATATTGTTTTTAAGAATCAGATATGATAAAATCAAAAAGTAGTACAATTAGGAACACTTTCTGAATGTATTACCTTCTTCTGAAAACGGAAAGGCTTCCGTATCATATCAGGGAGGTAAATTGGGAACAGAGAAAGCTGGGAGGATTTTTAGCAATGAGCGTACAGTTATTGGATAAGACAAGAAAGATTAACAACCTGCTGCATAATAATAACTCGCATAAGGTAGTTTTTAATGACATCTGTGTTGTTCTTAGTGAGATACTGACATCCAATGTTTTAGTGATAAGCAGGAAGGGAAAGGTCCTTGGTGTCAAGAACCGCAGTGATATTATTGAAATCAAGGAATTGATTAAGGATGCAGTTGGGAGACATATCGATACGCTGTTGAATGAGAGACTTTTGAATATCTTATCAACCAAAGAAAATGTTAATCTGAGAACACTTGGTTTTGAATTCGATAATGTGGATACGTATCAGGCGATTATCACTCCGATTGATATTGCAGGAGAAAGACTGGGAACCTTATTCCTATATAAGAACGGACCCCAATACACCCTGGATGACATTATTCTCAGTGAATATGGCACCACCGTGGTCGGCCTGGAGATGATGCGTTCGGTAAATGAAGAG
Organism: Mobilitalea sp.; assembly: GCA_029974875.1. Next base: position 1,572 of record JARKQP010000119.1, on the reverse strand, counting down.
AGCGCCGAGGAGAACAGGAAAGTACAAATTGTAAAATCAGCAATCAGCACCTTATCCTTCTCCGAATTGGAGGCAATCACCCATATCTTTGAAGAGCTGAAGGGGAATGAAGGCATTCTGGTAGCCAGCAAGATTGCTGACCGTGTCGGAATCACCAGGTCGGTAATTGTAAATGCCCTCAGGAAGTTTGAGAGCGCAGGTGTTATCGAGTCCCGCTCCTCCGGTATGAAGGGAACCTATATCAGGGTACTGAATGATGTGGTTTTTGATGAACTAAAGAATATGAATAATGATTAATAAATGGATTTTAGCATTCGGGATGGGGCTCTGGGCCGCTGGTCCCGTGATGGACAAAAGGATTTGTGGGAATATTTCCCCATGAGTCCTTTTTTTGTGGTGAAATGTAAAATATTATTATTGTATATAATGCCCAATATGGCAATACTTGTATATTGCTTTTGAATAAAGCACGAGCGTGGAATGGTTATTATATTCGACATATTGAATAATAATTTACAGGATTTTGTGGTTGTTTTTACATTACTGGACATAATTTTACAAGGTATAGTATTAATCTACTAGATTCGCAAATATATCTTGTGTTTTTTTTATATTTATTATAAGATTTATTATGGTGGAAAGGAGTGTGGAAATGATAGGTTCTAATGCATTTAATTACATTAATGTGTTAAATAAGGCAGCTAATGCAAGCTGGAAGAGAAATGAGGTTCTTGCTAATAATCTCGCAAATGTCAGTACTCCTGGATATAAGAGAAAGGATGTACAATTCCAGCCCCATCTGCAGGCAGCCTTATCGGGGGACGGATCCTTGGATTCCAGGGTGGCCAAGGTCAATTTGAATAATGTTGATACTATTGTGTATACGGATCATGCTTCCTTAAGTTACCGGCTGGATGGTAATAATGTCGATATTGATACGGAGTCCGCGACCTACGCGGAAAACCAGATCCGTTATCAGGCTCTTTTGGAATCAATGACCCAGGAGTTTAGCAGGATTAAGGCAGTCCTTACTGCCAGATAGTTTTAAGGATATAGCTTCACCCCAATGAATAATAGATACAGTTCAGGCATTAGGCAATGTAATGTGAAATGCATAGCATTTCACATCCGGCACCCCGTGACCTTGCGGCCAAATGTCCGTTGTGGACAACGGATATGGGGGTTTGGAAATTAAATTGAGTTTTTACAGGAGGTAACGTACATGTCAGTAATGGGCGGGATGAATATCAGTGCCAGCGGGATGTCGGCACAGAGATTAAGGTTGGACATCATATCCCAGAATATTGCCAATATAAATACGACCCGTGATGAGAATGGCAATGTATATAGAAGAAAAGCAGTTGTATTTGAAGAAAAGAACATGCGCCCCTTTGGGAACATACTGCAATATACGGCAGAAACTATGGGTAATGGAGTTAAGGTGACAGAGATTGTGGAGGATACAAAAACGGCGCTGCGCAAGGTATACGATCCTTCCCACCCGGATGCAGATGAGGATGGTTATGTGTCCTATCCGAATGTTAATACGGTTCAGGAAATGACGGACATGAT
>JARKQP010000118.1 GCA_029974875.1 Mobilitalea sp. | reverse complement strand
GCCTTTTCTCATGAAAGCCCAGTTTTTCCCCATGATAACACTGCCTCCTATCTATATTGAACCTTCCGTCAGTTATTGATGTGTGCGGACGCATTCCCTTTATGCTCCTCCTGGTACTGCAGGGGTGTGCAGCCATAGAAGCGTTTGAACATATTGTGGAAGTTCGTGTAATAAGCATACCCCACCTGTACCGCTACCTCTGTTCCTGATAAATCCCCCAGCATCAGCAGGGAAGCTGCCAGCTTCATGCGCTTATTGATAATGAATTGTGACACGGACGCCCCTTCCTTCTGCTTAAAGATACGGTTCAGATATACCGGATGGAAAAAGAACTTCTCCGCAATATTATTAACAGACAGCTTACTGTCTCCTAAATGCTCCATAATATAAGTCTTTACTTCAGCCGCCAATTCCTCCGGGGACATTTTCCTTTCCCTGTCTTCTTCCTTCTTCTTCACTTGCTCCTGAAGAAAGGCCTTTCCATATTCGCGGTAATGGTCATCACTGCGCCTTCCTTCAATACGCTTTACCACCTTATAAATTGCCTGTCCAATATCTTCATATTTCGCAGGAACTAGGATGTAGTCCTGACAGCCAAGGCTGATGGCTTCCTGTGCATAGGCAAAGTTAGCATGACAGGTCAGAAAAATACATTCAATATCATATCCCTGGCCACGGATCCATTTTAGTAGGGATAGCCCGTTTTCTCCTGGCATTTCTATATCGCACAGTATGATATCAATTTCATTTTCCTGCAGGATAGTCTTGCCCCTTTCGGCATCATACGCGGTATAGACCTCCCGAATCCCGTATTTTTCCCATTCTATCTCCCTTTTCATGACCTCGGCGGTTCGTATCTCATCATTGACTATTAATAAATTCATATCATGGATTCACCTCTTTCTATCATTCGCCGTACATGAAAGCCAAAACCAGACTTCCTATGATATGCAATGAGAATATCATAATTCATTATCACTAGATATGACTTAACTATACTTTTCAT
>JARKQP010000053.1 GCA_029974875.1 Mobilitalea sp. | reverse complement strand
GGGGGCGACCCTGGGCTTTGTTGGGTTGGGGGTTAAGGCACCTACACCGGAATGGGGTACGATGCTCTCCGATGGGCTTAGCTATATGATGCGTAATCAATATATGGTTCTTGTACCAGGCATTGTTTTGGCATTAGCAGCACTGTTTATTAACACCTTCGGAGATTGTTTAAGAGATGCATTAGATCCGAAACTTAAGGGCAAGGCATAGGAGGTTCAGGATGAGTGAAAAATTACTTGAAATTAAGAATTTCAATGTCAGATATACAACGGACAAGGTCATTTCCCGGGCTGTCAATCATGTGGATCTGGCAATTAATAAAGGTGAGGTACTGGGCCTGGTAGGAGAGACCGGCGCAGGGAAGACCTCTACGGCACTTGCTATCCTTGGGCTGCTTCCAAAGTATACTTCGGAGGTTGACGGAGAGATTATTTTTGACGGGGAGAATCTGGTCGGGGCAAAGGAAAAGAAGCTGCGGAGCATACGGGGAAGAAGAATATCCATGATTTTCCAGGATCCCATGACAAGCTTGAATCCGGTTTTTAGGGTGGGTGAGCAGATTGCGGACGTAATTAAGTTTCATGATAATAAGCTCAGCCATGGGGAAGTGGCAGAAAAAGTGGATGATATTTTAAAGATGGTTGGCATTCCGGCCTCCAGAAAAAGCGAATATCCCCATCAATTCTCCGGTGGTATGAAGCAGCGTGTCATGATTGCAATTGCAATCGCGTGTAACCCGGATTTGTTGATTGCAGATGAGCCTACGACTGCGTTAGATGTAACAATCCAGGCGCAGGTTATTAAAATGATGAGAAATCTCCAGAAGGAGCTGGGATCCTCTGTTCTGCTTATTACCCATGACCTGGGTATTGTGGCAAATTTCTGTGACAAGGTTGCCATTATGTATGGTGGTGAAATCGTAGAAAATGGAACCCTGGAGGATGTATTTGATAAAAGCCGCAAGCATCATCCTTATACGGAGGGACTCTTTGCATCTCTTCCGGATATCACGAAACGTACCGAACGATTGACACCGATTAAGGGGTTAACGCCTCATCCTTCTGAATTACCGGAAGGCTGCAAGTTCCATCCACGCTGTCCTTATTGTATGGACATTTGCAGGAGCGGC
>JARKQP010000044.1 GCA_029974875.1 Mobilitalea sp. | reverse complement strand
GAGTCAGAATAATGGATAAAGGCGCAGGGCTCAACATCCCCATTGGCATTGATATGCAGATAGCTTCTCCCACCGGCAATACAGCCGCCCACATATTCCCCGTCATTCCAGAAATCCACGGTAAAAATAGGCTTAGTACCTCTGTATTCACGGATTTTATGGTACATCAGCTCACGTTGTCCGGCGGTAGCCAGCAGCTCCTTCACCGCACCCTTCCCTACCGGCATATAAGTAAAGAACCAGGCAAACTTTGCCCCCATATCAATCATCTTGTCAAAATACTCTTCACTGCCGATCACCTCAGCATTGGCTCCGGTGTAGCAGCAGGAAATACCAAAGGGCAGTCTTTTGCCCCTGAGGATATCCATGGCCTTGATGATCTTCTGGTAGGTTCCCTCTCCCCTTCTGGAATCCGTCTCCTCCTCAAAGCCTTCAATGCTGATCGCCGGAATAAAGTTCTTAACCCTAAGCATCTCGTCCGCAAAGGCTTCATCAATTAAGATTCCATTGGTGAAGGTAGAAAAGATACAATCCGGATGGTTCCCACACAGTCTTATGATATCCTTTTTACGTACTAAGGGTTCCCCTCCGCTAAATAAGTACATGTAGGTGCCAAGCTCCACACCCTGTTTAACAATATTGTCCATCTCCTCATAAGTCAGGTTCATATGGTTTCCATATTCTGCTGCCCAGCAACCGGTGCAGTTTAAATTACAGGCACTGGTGGGATCCATTAAAATGGCCCAGGGTATGTTACAATTATACCTCTCCCTGTTTTCCAGCTGCCTTTGGTAGCCTGATAAGCCGGCATTGACAACGAAGTTTTCAAACAGCCGGTTCCTTACCCCCGGATCAATATCCTGCCACAGGCTCATGATTAATTTATACCAGTTACCCTCCTTGTCGCTGATGACCTGACGTATGGCCTCCAGCTCCCTTTCATGTATTTTCTTGGTATCAAACCTGTCAAACCAATCCAGCAGCTTAGGGAGATTTGCTTCCGGATCCTTATCCATATAACCAAGTACCTTTTTTACAGCGAATGCCTCTAAATGTTCCATCATTGCCATTGCTTCATCCTCCTTTATAGTATCAATATGAATTTATTTTCTTTTGGTGCCTTAGATCGGGATAATTTTATTTATCGTTTCAGTGGATTCACACCTGAGGCCACCAGACCACCATCACATAGGATATCCGTGCCTGTCAGGTAGCCGGCACTTTCACTGGTGCAGTAGGCAAACAGGCTGGCTATTTCATGGGGATATCCAAAGCGCTTAATGGCACAGCTTTTCATATAGGTTTCTGCTTCCTCCCTTTCCAGCTCCCCCATCGGCGTTTCAAAATTACCCGGAGACACGGAAAGCACCCGGATGCCCTTTTTACCAAATCTGGCTAAATACCAATTGACATATGTTATCATATACGATAACACATATAATATGATTGACATATCATATTATTGGGGGGCAACAAATTGGATTGGGAAATAGAATTCTATCAAAAAGAAAATGGTGAAATACCTGTTGAAGATTTTTTATTATCACTGAATTCAAAGCTACGCGCTAAAGCATACAGCGATATATTATTGCTTAAGAATCTGGGATCAATATCCGCGAACCCTTTTCAACTGCGATCAAAGGCGAACGCTACAAGGATTGTTTGAATTGAGAGTGAAATTTGAAGATATTCAGTCAAGACTAATGAAGGATGAAAAATTTAAGGCAGAATACGAAAAATTAAAACCCCGCTATGAGTTGATCGCACAGATCATTGATGCGCGGAACCAATTGAATATCACTCAGGAAGAGCTTGCTCTACGTGTCGGAACACAAAAATCCAATATTTCCCGTTTTGAAAGCGGTGCCTATAATCCTTCCTTAGATTTCATCATTAAAATTGCCCGAAGCCTTGGTAAGGAAATCCATATTACAATTAATTGAAAAATTTAGGACAAAAAAGCCGTAGGATCTCAAAATCCTACGGCATAGCTTAAAGGTTACAAGGATATAACCCTATTTTATCGCAATCCACAATTTATAGTATCATTTCAAACCTGTTTCCACGTCATATAACAATCGAAAAAGTAAATGCAGTCCACTCATTTTCCACACTTTCAGCAAAGATTTCACCGCCAAGGCGGGTAATTGCGGATTTTGCGATTGACAGGCCAAGCCCAAAGCCGTTCCCATCGCCGCTACGCGACGGGTCGCCACGGTAAAAGCGGTCAAAGACTTTATCAATATCTTGTTGCGCAATCCCTTTTCCACTATTTTTTATGGTGCACACTACTTGATTTTTTGATCTCCTCAAAACAACATCAATTGCTCCGGCCTTATCTGTGTACTTCAAAGCGTTATCCAGAAGTATCGTAAAAACCTGTTCGACCAAATCCACGTCACTTGCGATAAGAATATCCGGTTCTATCGTTTTTGTAAAAGCTATCTCTTTTTCCCGAATGATAGGTTCCATTGGCATAATAGTATTCTCAATCAGCCTGCTTATATCAAACTGCGCTTTGCATATTGTGCCGTTTGTGCCGTCCATGCTGGCAAGAAACAAGAGATTATTTATCAGCTTACTCATTCTATCCGTACCGTACTTTATATAATCAAGCCATTCCCGTTGGCTTTTAATCGTCTCATCTTCATTTGCCACAAGCGCATCATAATTTGCATTAACTACCGATAAGGGCGTTTTTAATTCGTGTGAAGCATCGGCAACAAATTGGCGCTGCTTTTCCCATGCTTCTGCAATCGGTTTAATAGAACGCTTTGCAAAATACAGACTTATGAAGAATACTACTACGAGTACGCCTGCTCCAACAAAAAGGAATGTCAGCAATAAATCCAGCAAGGTCTTTTGGGTATCTGTAATATCTAAAAAAGCAATTCGATAGCTCCCATCCGATATTTCGTCAGCCTGACCGTTATCTGATATTACATTAACCGTGTAGGGCCCGGAAGTGTAAATCCAGCTTCGGTCATAGAAGTCTATCCGCTTATTGCTTTTATCTTTCTCTGTTAAGGAAACCGCTTGGGCATAAACCTCTTGCGGCATATCGATAAATGAATCAACATTTACAATTTCCCCATCTGCACTTACCAATACCGTAAACGAGGGTGAATACTCCGCAGGGGAAAAGGCTGTTACATGACTTGTGTTTGAGGCGCCTTCGGAACTAACAGGCGGCGGCAATGGTGTATCACCGTCCTCACCACTGCTATGGATAGTAAGGGCTCCTCCTGACAAAGCATTCAGTTTACGTTCATTTTCTGCCACTATATTGCTATATGTGGTGAGATAGACAATGGCAAATGCCCCCAGTATTACAATAGAAGTAATGATCATATTCATCATGAGCAGTTTGTTTTGGAGTTTTTTGAACATAGGTCACGGTTTCCTTTCTTCCACCAGTGTATACCCCAAGCCCCTTACTGTTCGGACAATGACCCGTGTTTTGAGCCTTGACAGTTTTTTTCGGAGCAAGGAGATATGTGTTTCCACATAGTTATCTTCAGCATTGGTATCATATCCCCATATTATCTCAATGAAAGTTTCTTTTGAAACTACCAGGTTATTGTTCTTAATCAAAATCTCAAGCAACTGGCTTTCTTTCAGCGTAAGCTTGATTTCTTCCCCATCACATTCCAGCATAAGCGAGTACGGATTTAACGTAATGTTAGCAAAGGTAAGCAGCCCATCAATATTTAATTTGGGCGTTCTTCTACCGAGCGCCCTCATACGCGCAAGTAGCTCGTCGGTGTGGAAAGGTTTTGCAAGGTAGTCATCAGCACCGTAATCAAGGCCTTGCACCTTGTCCGCAATTTGACCACGGGCAGTCAGCAGAATAACAGGTGTCTCAATACCGGAGCTTCTAATCTCTTTCAAGACAGAAAGCCCGTCGAGCTTGGGAAGCATAATGTCAAGTATGATAATGTCATAAATCCCTGTTGCCGCGCAATCAAGGCCATACTCACCGTCATGTGCTAAATCAACTGTATAACGGTTTTTCTTTAATACTTCGGCAACGGCCTTTGCCATATATTTTTCATCTTCAACCATTAGAACTCTCATGCAGAACCGCTCCTAAAATTGATAACCCAACCACCGACAAGGGTATTTTCCTTGTCGGTGGTATAGGTTTTATTACTTGTTCCGGACACTAATGCTGCCATCGGGATTCTGCGTGAATCCCTCGGGGGCTTTTTCGCTCCAGGTCTCTCCACCGTCAGTGGAATAGGATACTTTCCCGTTCTCATTTTTGGTAACAAAAGCACCGTCTCCGGGTTCCGGCTTCTCACCGCCGACCCAAGACAGAACCGTACCATCTTCGCCGTACTCAACATTGTAATCTGCCGGTGCACCCTCCGTCCAGGTCGTGCCGCCGTCAACGGAATAGCTCATATTCCCGTCTTCATTCTTGACGAGGGAGCTTCCAACCGGCAAGCCCCCGGCTGCAAGCACCGAAACCGCGCCGAATGACAAGACGAGTGCCGTACAAGTTACAATGGCGGCTATCTTCTTCGTATGGGTGTTAAAAACAGTTGCGATTTTTTCTTTCATGGTATAACCTCCGTTTATGATTGATTTTGTAAGTAGCTGCCTTACGATAATTATCATAAACGGCCCACCTTTACTGAACCTGTGATTTTTAGATTTTTGAAAAATATAGCGGCAAGTTATGAGAACCTTAATATTATACAGGGGATTATATCATACCGTTTAACTTTTGTCAGGTGAAATGTAAAATGACATAGGGTGATATTATCAAAAACAACATGGGCCTAAAAAAGCCGTAGGATCTCAAAATCCTACGGCATAGATTAAAGGTTAAAAGGACATAACCTATTTGAATATATCTATTCGGTTTCTGACTCAAAGGCCTCCGGTTCTTCCTTCGCTTTCAGCTCATCTGCAACTTCCGGTTCTTCTTCAACTTCCGGTTCTTCTTCAGCTTCCGATTCCTCTGCCTCCTGCTCAGCCTCTTCCACCGGCTCTTCCTTCATCTTATTTCCGCAATATGGGCAGAAGCTCATATCCTGCTTAAGCTCCTTCTCACAGACTTCACATACTTTAATCTTCTTTAACTGATGAACCTGTTCCTGTAAGGAGATAATTTTTAATTCATTCTCCCCGATTCTGTTTACCAGTTCCTCGAATAATTCATTTTCTTCCAAGGCAAAGTTCTCATAATATATTTTTCCGATTTCTTTATAATCCTCTTCTATATCCTGCTTTGCCCGGTTAATGCTGGAATTCAGTTTGGCAACATCAATCGTATCATGTGCCCTATTCGTGATTTCCCTTGTGATCTTATTTACTTTCTCCGTAAAATCATTCAACATAAGCGTCCTCATTTCTGCGCCGCGTTGTGTGCATATTAAGTTTGTGTACGCAGCGCAGACACAAACTTGCCAAAAGTAAATATTGCTTGGCGCAATATCATCTTTTTTACCTGTCCGTCTTTTACTGCTTATAGTATAACCAATATACCTGTACTTGCCAATACCAAGATTCTAAAAATTCTCTTATATTTTAAGACATTAGGTAAAATAAATGCACGGTTCCAATTCCGTGCATTTTCCATTACTATTATCTAATTCTATCATAGTTAAATCGCAATTCCCTTATATTGCATGCTGTAGAGCCCCGAATAAAATCTGTTCTATGCCATAAGCCCAGAAAAATTCGTTTTCTGAGCTTATGGCTTTATTTCTTTTAGTGCTCTTTATTACCGAAGTGCTGTCTTTGCCTTCTGTGTCCACATCCTTTATGATTGCCCCTGGTAAACTGTTCATTGCCATAGATCTCTTTCCAACCAGATAATAATTTAGATAATAGGGCTGTCAGGGTTTCCTGCTCTTCTGCAGTTAATGATTGTAAAAGCTTATCATCTGTCTGACCGGCCCTTTGTCCGATTTCATCCGCTTTCTTCTTTCCTTCCTCTGTAAGCTCCAGCCTTGTCATTCTTTTATCGGCTTCGTCCTTGATACGTTTTAAGAAGCCCTTGGCCTCTAGCTTAATGACGATTTCACTGATAGAGCCTGATTGAATTCCTAACCTGTCCTGCAGATCCTTCTGGTTAATCTCTTGATTCTCCGCAAGAATTTTCAGTATCCGGCCCTGCCCCCGGTTTCCACCTTCTCTGTGGTGCAGACAGCGTCCGCAACGTTCCAGCAGCGCAAGAATCCCGTTCTCCTCCCAATCCCCGGCATCTGATTCACTGCTAAGCTCCCCCTTTTCCCAATCATCCATTTCTTCCTTCCACCCATCTCTGTGATGGGCATTGTGTCCACAATGCTTGTGGAGGTCATCCGGTCTCCGTCGATCCTGATGTCCATGATATCCATGATGTCCGTGATGTCCATATCCCTCATGCTGCCTGTTTCTTTCCTGCTGATCACTTGTTCCTCGCTGGTTGCCTATCTCCTGCTGGTCAAACTGTTCTTTCTGTCCTTGTACATTATAATCATTCTCTTTATTCATATTTTCAAAATACCTCCTGCCCTTATGGCACTGTAGATTGTTAACGGGACATTCTTTGTCGCATAGATTACATTTTTGATTTTCATTGTTCAAGTTAATTCCTCCTTTATAAAAATATCTAGGCACCTTGATATGACTATATCACTCTATAATCATTTTGTCAAGGTACCTAGATATTTTTTGTTTTATTTCTTATGCTGTACTCTGCAAAGCTCCGATTATGATACTTGGGGTATCTCTTCCCGGCCGAATTCCCAGTCAAATCCCCGGTTAACATTATGCCTGATTCCCTCATGCTGAAGGAATTGTCCGCCTTCCCGATAAATTGCTTCAATTCCAACCCTTACCCACATCTACCCATTCAAGATAATTCGAATATTGCTCTAGTTCACCCATGGTCATTTCAATGGCGCTGTTACTGCTGCCACAGGCCGGGAATACGGTTTCAAACCGTTTCAGGGATTCATCCAGGTACACCCTAACCCCTTCCTTGACGGCAAAGGGGCAAACTCCGCCGACAGCATGCCCCACCAGGCTTTCCGCCTCCTCAGGGCTAAGCATTTTTGCCTTTGTCTTAAATTGTGCCTTGAATTTCGCATTATCAACCTTGGCATCACCGGCGGTAACAACTAATACCGGCTGCCCCTCCACCAGAAAGGAAAGTGTTTTCGCAATCCTCATGGGTTCACAGTTTAACGCAGCCGCAGCAAGCTCCACAGTTGCACTGGACACCTCGAATTCCAACACCCGTCTTTCCATATCATATTGCCTGAAGTACTCTTTCACATTTTCAATTGCCATATTTCTCCTCCTTCATACATCGTCGTGCCGGACAGAAGCGGTCGCAGCCCCACCGGGTATGCAGTTATGTCATTGGTATTAATCCGTGTTATCACAAGCTATCCTTGCTTGGCGGATAAGCTCCCCCATGATAGCAGTAATAGGTCTTGGCCTTCAAGGTGAGCAGCTTATCCATAGACCGGGCAGCCTGCTCCATATCCAGTGTAAATTGCGGGTTTGCAACCACAGGCTGATCCTCTTCCAAGGCAATGGCATCACCAGTTATAACAACCGAAGCCTCCTCCATAAATAATGAAATATGCCCCGGCGTATGTCCCGGTGTCGCAATAACACGGCAGCCGCCGCACCAGTCCAAGATTTCTCTATCATACAATAGCCTGTCCACAGAAACTGGCTCAACCCGGCGGAGCATCTCGCAAAAGGTCTGTCCAAACGTTTGCTGCTCAGGAGGGAGTGACTTTTGCAATTCTTCCGCCTGATGTAGCCGCAGCGGTTTTTCCTGTGCAGAAATATAAGGTGCTTCCCCGGCAGAGCTATATATTTGAATGTCTGGATTCGCTCTTTTCAGCGCGGCTGCTGCCCCCATATGGTCGTGGTCATGGTGGGTCAGTACAAGCCCCGTGAGCTGCTGCACCAGCAGTCCAGCCCTCTGCAATTCCTTTTCAAGAAAGGGAAGCGAACCGATAAACCCGCAATCAATCAGGATGATATTCTGCTCATCCCAAAGCAAAGTAGGGTGTACGGTATTTTGAGCATCACCAAATTGCATGGTGATTATAAGCGGTAATATTTTATAGTTCATTTGGCAAATTACCTCAATATCTTTCTTTCTCTTACTTCTTTTTAGTATAACCAATATGCCTGCACTTGCCAATACCAAAAAAGTTATCCTAAGTCTCACTCCAACAGAAAGGACCCCTTGCTTCTCATCATACAAGGGGCCTTTCCGGGCACTAACGAAATCTATATTTTATTCTTGTCGGCAATGTTATCCAGCTCCTCCATGATAGCAGGAATTACCTGGTAGAGGTCTCCCACAATACCGTAATCTGCTACTTCAAAGATTGGAGCGTTTTCATTCTTATTGATTGCAATGATGTAATCGGAGGACTGCATTCCGGCTAAATGCTGAATTGCGCCGGAGATACCGCAGGCTATGTAGATACGGGGCTTAACGGTGGTTCCTGTCTGTCCGACCTGATAAGAATGGTCAATCCAGCCTGAATCTACACAGGCTCTTGAGGAAGCTATTGTTCCTCCTAATTTTTCGGCAAGCTGCTTTAATAATTCAAAGCCCTCCGGATTTCCAATACCCCTGCCCCCGGATACGATTACTTCTGCTTCTGTCAGGGACGCCATCTCCGTTGCCTTCTTTACTATCTCAACGACTTTTGTCCTGATCTCATTTTTCTTGAATTCTACTGTAAGCTTAATGCATTCGCCTTTCCTTCCCTGCTCCTGCTTTGCCTTCTCCATAACGCCCGGACGTACTGTCGACATCTGGGGACGGTGGTTCGGGCATACGATGGTTGCCATTAGGTTTCCACCGAAGGCAGGTCTGGTCTGCTTGATCTTTTTATCCTCCGGGTCAATCTCCAGCTTGGTGCAGTCGGCGGTTAAGCCGGTTCCGCAGCGGACTGCGAGACATGGTCCCAGGTCCCTGCCGATATGGGTTGCACCAAGCAGGATGATCTCCGGCTTATACTGTGTGATTGCTTCGTAAATTACCTTTGTATAGGCATCCGTCCTATAATTCTTTAATTCCGGGTGGTCTGCAAGGTATACCTTGTCAGCGCCGTAAGCATATAATTCCTCTGTCAGGTCCTCTACCTGATCCCCGCAAAGTACTGCGCAAAGCTCCGTACCGATTTCCGCGGCAAGCTTCTTTCCTTCTCCCAGAAGCTCGATTACTACAGGCATGAGCTTGCCTTCCCTTTGCTCAGCAAATACCCATACGCCCTTGTAATCCTTAATATCTATTTTACTTGCCTGGCCTTCTGTTTTCTCTATCGCATCAAAGGGGCATGCATCCACACATACACCGCATCCGGTACAGGCATTACCGATTACTGCCAAACGGTTTACCATGGTAATAGCGTCGAAGGGGCAGCTCTTAACGCATTTGGTACAGCCTTTACATTTGTCTTTAATTACTCTAACGCCCATTGTTCTCCGCCTTTCTATATCGCATGCTTTTCTTTTAATTTAGCTACTACTTCTGATGCCATCTCTTTTACCGTACCCTTTAGCATCTGTCCCTTACCCTTGGTCGGAGGTGTGAAGGAACGCCATACCTGGGTCGGGGATGCCGTCAGGCCGCAATCCTCCGGTGACAGGTTAACATCCTCATGGTTCCATACTGTAATATCCTTCTTATATGCCTCAACGATATTGTAAATGCTCATATATCTGGGCTCGTTTAATTCCTTCACTGCAGTTAACAGGCAGGGGGTCTTAACCTCAATCACTTCATAGCCGTCTTCCATCTGGCGCTGGACTGTTAGCGTATCCCCAGTTACCCGGACATCCTGGACATAGGTGACCACCGGTATGTCAAGGCGCTGCGCCGTCTGTGGCCCCACCTGGGCCGTATCACCGTCAATTGCCTGGCGCCCTGCAAAGATGATGTCCACATCACCGATTTTCCTGATTCCTGCTGCAAGGGTTGTAGAGGTTGCACAGGTATCCGCGCCGCCGAAGGCTCTGTCACTAAGCAGATACGCAGCATCCGCACCCATGGAAAGGCATTCCCTCAGCATCACGGAGGCCTGGGGAGGTCCCATTGTGATGACTGATATATGGATGGATGGGTCTTTATCCTTTAATGCCAGGGCTGCTTCCAGCGCATTCGCATCATCCGGATTCAAAATACTTGGGACGCCTTCACGGATTAAGGTTCCCTTTACCGGATCTATCTTAACCTCGTTCGTATCCGGCACCTGCTTTACACAAACTAATACTTTCATTCCTGTCTCCATTCCGCCGCCTAATGCCGGCATAAATTCTTAAGTACTCCCGGAAAATGTGTGCCTTATTACTTTTTAAGCAATTGTCCCGCAATAACCATCTGCTGAACCTGTGAGGTTCCCTCATAGATAGTAAATACCCTGCAATCACGGTACAGGCGTTCCACCCGGTATTCCTTCATATAGCCGTATCCGCCATGGATCTGTACTGCCTTTGCACAGATTTCATTACAGGTTTCGGAAGCAAACCATTTTGCCATGGAAGCAGCCATCGTTGTGTTCTGGTTCGTATCCTTTTTATACGCAGCCTCATATAGCAGCTGTTTTGCCGCTTCCAGCTTTGTCGCCATTTCAGCAATCATAAAGCTGATTCCCTGGAAATCAGCGATTCTCTTACCGAACTGCTTTCTTTCCCTGGCATATTTGATGGTTTCATCCAGGGCTGCCTGGGCAACGCCCACGGATTGGGCTGCCACACCGATACGGCCCGTATCAAGCGTCTTCATCGCATTGATAAAGCCCTGGTTAATCTCACCCAGGATATCACTTTTATGTATACGGACATTTTCGAGGATGATATCACTGGTGCCACAGCCGATTAGGCCCATCTTGTGCTCCGGCTTTCCGCAGGATACTCCCTCCAGCTTCATATCCACGATAAACGCGGTGATTCCCTTGGCGCCCTTGGTCATATCCGTCTTTGCATATACGATAGCATGGTCGGAAAAGGGAGCCATGGTGATAAAGGTCTTGCGGCCGTTTAACACATAGTATTCGCCATCCTCCACAGCGGTGGTGGTCATGCCGGCTGCATCAGAACCGGCTCCCGGCTCTGTTAAGGCAAATGCCAATATCTTTTCACCGGTTACCACCGGCCTTAAATATTTCTCCAGCTGCTCCGGTGTGCCGGATAGCTGCAGCGGTCCGCCGGAAAGGGAATTGGGGGAGGACACATATAGGCTTGCCACCGCACTTACTCTTGCGATTTCCTCCATAACGATTACATAAGCCCTGGTGTCCGCTCCTGTACCGCCCAGTTCCTTTGGGATCTTGATGCCAAAGAAGCCGGCCTTTCCCATTTTATCCAGGATTTCCTGTGGGAAAACACCTGTCTCCTCCACCTGGTCAAGAAGATCAGGTGTCAGCTCCTTTTGTGCAAAATCTCTTGCTAATTTACGAATTAATTCGTGCTGTTCCGTAAAAACCATGATTAACCTCCATTTTTCTTTACCTTGCGCTGGATTCTTGCGTAAGCCTCTTTTTTTAGCTTTTTTACATCTAATTTACCACCGGCCAGTTCCGGGAAATTTTCAAAAAACAGAATAAATTTTGGCACCTTGTAATCTGCCAGGCTATTTTTTAACAGCCCCCGAAGCTCCTCCTCCCCTAAGCCGGAGCCCGGAAGGGCAACAATACAGGCTACGATTTCTTCCTGCACCACCGGCATCGGTATGCCAAATACCTTTACCTGGGCAACCGCCTTACTTTCACGTGCCGCATCCTCTATCTCCTTGGGGGAAATGTTCTCTCCGCAGCGGATGATGATCTCCTTCTTCCTTCCGGTTACATAGAGGTTCCCGGCTTCATCCAGATATCCCAGATCCCCGGTTTTTAACCATCCGTCCTCCCCTATTACCTTCCGGGTCTCCTCCGGGGTCTTATAGTAACCCTTCATAACATTATAGCCTTTGATCAGGATCTCGCCCTGTTCATAGGGCTTTCGGGGTGCTCCCGTCTCCAGGGCAGCGATCCTAAGCCCGATATTACTGATGGCCTTCCCTACCGACCTGGAGCGCAGATCTAAGGGATCGGATAAATTAGTAAAGGTAATGCTTGGTGAGGCTTCGGTCTGACCGTAGGATTGCATTAAGCCCCCGATTCCAAGCTCCTTTACAATAGCCATATAGTCCTTTTGATCCACCGGTGAACCGGCGATAATTCCGGTCTTTAAGGTGGTCAGTTTATATTTTTCCCGCTCCCTGCTATATAGGATAGCTAAGAAGAGGGAGGGAACTCCGTTTAATACCGTACAACGGTTCTTGTCTATACATTGCATTACTACGCCCGTTCTATGGCTGCCGCACAGGTGCAGGCAGCCCCCATGGATGAACATGGCCAGTAGGCCTGTGGATAAACCAAAGCAATGAAACATCGGAAGCACCTGGCAGATCTGGTCCTCTCCCGTCCACTGCAGTGTTTCTACGGCCTCCCTTGCTATATTCATCAGCTGGTAATGGGTAATCATAATTCCCTTGGGCCTGCTGGTAGAGCCTGAGGTAAACAGCATGCAGGCATTGTCCTGGGTAGTTACCTGAGCCTGCCTGGCCAGGAGCTTCTGCCTCTCCACACCTGAGATTTGCTGGGTCTTCCCGTAATTATTAAGCATTCCCTTTGCCATGGATATCTTTAAATACTTACGGTATAGGCTATCCGTCAGGTTATCGGCAAAGACCTCATCATAGTAGACCTGATCCACATCCGCGTAATCAAACAGTAGCTTTACTTCCCGTTCCTTCAAATTTGGATTGACCAGAACCGGAATCGCTCCAACCTTTACGATTGCCAGGAATGCACAGATCCATTCCGCCGAGTTTTTACCGCATAATGCGAAATGCGCCCCCTTTTCCACCTCTTCATATAGCAGGGAAACCGCCATTTTATCAGAGAGGTCATCTAACTCCTGCCAGGTATAGGTCTCCCCATCCCAGGTAACTGCAAGATTGTCCCTGCGTTCTGTCACGATATGCTGGAATTGTCCTCCGATTGTTATCGCTTCTAGCTCCATTCCCTTATCCGAGCATTTCAGAGAACGTCTGAACTGCAGTCCTTACCTGTTCATAATTTACCATCTGCCTGTCAACTTCAATCTGAAGTAATGGGATGTTCTTTTCCTCACAGGCTTTCTTTACAATGACATAATCAAACTCTTCCGGGTCACAGAATTTGGTCAGGACGTAGATGATGCCAGCTGCCTGCTTTTCCTGTACCAGCTTCGTAAGATAGGAGGCCCTGCCTTTATTCACGTCGTAAAGCACGCTGCAGTTGTCCATATTTGCAAATTTCTCCGCCAGTCTGTCCAGGGCAGCTTCTGCCGGAGGACAGTCCACACGGTATTGCCTGGACTCCTGGGCAATATCATCCGCAACGATCTGTATTTTGTTATCCTCTAAAATATTAAGTAATTCCTTTGCATCTGCCAGGATACCGGAGGTGATCACCCTAAGCCGCTTTTCCTTCCCCGGTTCTATTGCCTTCAAGATTTCCAGCAGTTGGTTTACCATCGCCGTATGCTGGGATTTCTCCATGAAGTAAGCGCTTTTGAACACTGCGTTGCGGTCAGCCGCGCTGATCAGGGTGTAGTCCTTTGCACAATCGGAGAATTCCCTCATTGCCTGGTTGTGTGCGTTATATATTTCAATTGATTTATGTAGCTTCCCATCCTCAAAGGCTTCGCCGGTGATTCTTTCCAGATCCTCAATCACCCTCCGGCAGCCCGCCTTGGTAAACTCCCTTCCATAGGCTGTATTCCTGTTCTGGGGATAGGTCATCGGGATGAATTCAATTCCCGGAACCGCATACTTCCAGTTCTGCCCCAGGCATTTTAATGAATCACAGAGGGACGGGATTACGATTGCTGATGCTCCGTCGTAAGCGCCCTTCATTCCCAGCTCCAGGACCGATTGCATAATGGAGCAGATAAATGCGGGAAAATAAGCCTTCGCTTCCTTGATCTCCATGTCGGCTCCCCAGGTTCCAAAGGGAATCAGACCCATGGAATGGATGATTTCCTCCGGGGTGTAAACCGGTGAACAGACTACCACCTTCCTGTTCTGTGCAAGATAACCCTTAAATTGTTCCTGCGGTGACGCTGCTATGCGGTGAAATTCCTGCAGGATGTCCTGTAATCCAGCTATACTAATGTCCATGTCCCTTACTGCACCACCCGCCATAAAAGTATCGGCATGGATCCGGCTCCCACTTTCACTTTTTCCTTTTTCTTCTTTCAACCTATAGTCCCCCTTTATTCGCTTCCATGATTTCCGTCAACGCCTGGACTCTCGTCTCATACTGGGCCTCCGAGAAATTCCTGGGATCAGCCTGGTCCCCGTCAAAGGTGGAGAGCGGGACGCTGCATTCCTCGGCAATCTGGCGGCTCATTTCGTACATAAAGCCGCTCCAGAGCTTACAGGAGCGGTTGACATGGACCAGCATGCCTTCCACCTTATTATTTTTCACAAGGGCTATCCTCTTATCCCTTGCATGCTCCAGGTTGATTGCATTCGGCACATTGCAATAAGCCGCAATAAGTCCGTCAAAATCGTCATAGATAAAGCCGAATGCATCGGCATATATGGTAGCAACCAGATTAATCCCCCTGGATTTTAGCTGGGTTGCGGTAAATCTAAGATGGGGCCAGCAGGCGATTCCTTCAAACATAATGCGGTGCTTTTCTTCCGCACGGAAGGTGCTGGTGCCGTTTTTTACGCTCTCTTCGTATTCCTTTGCCAGAAGCTCAAAGGCTTCCGCTGCCTCCGCGGTTCCCCT
The DNA here is from genome assembly GCA_029974875.1 of Mobilitalea sp. The sequence continues at coordinate 2,905 of JARKQP010000044.1, read as the reverse complement.
GGCACAGACAGCTACCGCCATATGGTTCATCAGGTCAAAGCCGTTTAGCGGGGAGGGGCTGTATTTGCAGAAGCTGGTTGCCTTTAACCAGGCTCTTGAGGTACGGTTGGAAATCTTCATGATTTCCTTGAATTTCTCATCGGACCATTTCTTGCCCGTGATCTCCTCCAGCTGGCTGATGGCATCCAGGAACTGTCCCTTTACGTATGCAATCTCTTCCTTTGACACCTTATAATCAGGATTAAAGGGAATATCAATGAGAATCATTGGAATATCCAGTTCCTTCGCCAGGTTCTCATACCATTTAATCATGCAGTTGCAGATGTTATTGCAGCATAAAAGGTAATCCGGCTGGGGCATGTTCTGCTCCTCAATGTCCTTTACCTGGGAATAGGCGATACTGATTCTGGCGTAGGCACAGATATCATTGGAATAGCCCTCTCCCTCCGCCACTTCACAGAGGCGTCCGCCGCCCCCTCTTGCTGCAATCGCTGCCGCCTGATTTTCCGGGTAACAGACCGTCAGGCCAAGGGTCTGGAATATCTCCTGGGGGAAATTGCTGGCGCACCAGCCAATCATCTCTCCCTTTTCCTTCGCGACCCATAGATTATCATAATGCTGTTTTGCGATGTTTCCTAATTTTGCTTTTGCAGAATTGGGATCCAGTACATATTTTGGCTTTCCTTCTTCGCCCATTGCTGCCTCCATTCTGCGCACCGATCTGCGCTGATCAATATCATTCCCATTCATCTTAAGGCTTGAAGCCGGGTCACGGTATGCTCCCTGTTCAATGCAGGGATTCGTTTTATAGCATTTGGGCCGGGGCTTTTTTTGCTTATTGTCCCGCTGCCACGGCCTTCTCATAAGCGTACAAGGCTGCGCCTAGGGCACCCATCAGCTGGGAATGGTCCGAGTATTTGATGGATACCTGAAGCTCCCGCTCCAGGGCATCACGGACACCGCCATTTCTTGCGACACCGCCGCTCATGAATACTTCCTCTTTTACCCCGGTCCGCTTTGCCAACGCAGCTACACGGCTTGCCACGGAGTTACAGATCCCGGCAATGACACATTCCACCCTGCTCCCATTAGCCAGCTGGGAAATCACTTCCGATTCGGCGAATACGGTGCAGGTGCTTGATATCTTTGCAGGCTCCTGTGCTGATCTGGCCTGGCTTTCAAATTCCGCAACCGGAACCTGGAGGACCGTAGCCATTACGTCCAGGAACCTTCCGGTTCCGGCTGCACATTTATCATTCATCAGGAAGTTTTCCAGGATGCCCTTGCCATTCAGACGGATTACCTTTGCATCCTGGCCTCCGATATCGATTATGGTTCTGACCTGCGGATCGGCAAAATGCACACCCTTCCCATGGCAGCTCAGCTCGCTCAGCTCCCCGTCCGCCTCCGAAAAATTCTTCCGCCCATATCCGGTCGCGATGACATAGGCAAGCTCTTCCCTTTTTATCTTGCCCCTTTCCAGGGTCTCCTCCATGGCTCTTATACCGCCATTTGTCCCGATTCCGGCTACCACTAAGGAGGTTGCGGTAATTTTATTGCCATTCTCCAGCAGGACACATTTTGAAGTTGTAGATCCAATATCGATTCCAAGGGTATACATTACTATGTCCATGCCCTTTACCGCACATGCTGCCATGAAAGTGCTGACATGGATCCGGTCCCCCCTTCGCCCGTTAATTTTATTTTTTTCATTACTTTATATCACCATTTTCCTTCATTGAATTAATCTCTTCCGGGGTGAAGCCAGCTCCCAGCAGGACCTCCTCCGTATTTTCCCCAAGCTGGGGACCCTTTTCATAATCCGGAAGGCCTGCTACGTCAAAGATCACCGGCGTCCTGGTCATTGCCTTGGGGCCGGAGGGGTAATCAAGCCTCGCGAAAATATCACTTTCCCAGGCCTGTGGATCCTCAATCACCTGCTCCCAGGTCTGGCATACCTCAAAGCACAGGTCTGCCTCCTCAAAGATCTTCGTCCACTCCTCCAGGGTCTTACCCTTAATCGCCTCTGTAATGTGGCGGTTCAGCTCCTGTGGATTCTTAGCAACATGGGCTAAGGAATCAAATTTCTCATCGCTTGCCAGCTCCGGCCTTCCAATCGTAGTAAGGAATTTTGCAAAATATTTATTGTACTCCGGAATTGCCAGCTGGATCCATACCTCATCCTTCGTGATATATGTAGTCTGCAGCGGATTTAACATATCCTCCCTGCTGATCGGGTAATGGTTCCCATATTGTGCCGAGTGTATCATGGTTGCCAGGCCGTAAACTGCCGCGTGGTAAAGGCTTACGGTTACCTTGTCACCCTTACCGGTTCTCTGTGCGTTGATATAAGCAGCCAGTAAACCGGAAGCAAGATAGATACCGCACTGGTGGTCACCCATGCCGGGTACGCAGTTTACAGGAGAGGTTCCTTTTTCATAAAGGGTACCGGTCCAGCCGCCCCTTGCCGCAAATGCGGTAAAGTCATAACCAGGCTTATCCTTCAAAGGTCCCTTGCGTCCATAGCCAAGAATCTGTCCGAATACTAATTCCGGCTTTTTCTTAGAAAGAGTCTCATAGTCAATCCCCAGCTTCTCTAAAGCCTGGGTCCTTAGGTTTGTAACAAACATATCGCATTCATCCAAAAGCTTGTGGAAGGCCTTCATACCATTTTCAGACTTCAGGTTCAAGACAATTCCCTTTTTATTTGCATTTTCATAGTCATAGGCCAGGCTCTCGTTCTGATCCAAGGGCATCTTCTTATCAGGACCCACATAGCGGACAGGATCTCCGCCGGCGGCTTCAATCTTGATTACCTCCGCTCCCCAATCTGCTAAAAGCCTTGTTGCCGCAGGTGCAGCGATAAAGGTGGCCAACTCTATGATTTTAACTCCTTCTAAAAACT
>JARKQP010000964.1 GCA_029974875.1 Mobilitalea sp. | reverse complement strand
GTTGTGGAAGAGCAGGGAAGCATTGTCCGCATTTTGTCCGGCTACTATAAAAATCAAGCTGGAGCGATGCAGGGCGACTATGTTAAAGCGACAGTGCTGGACGTCAGCATATCTCCGGACACAACCTGGAGCCTCAATACAGATCCGGAGGAAACGGCATTTGCCTATATCCTGGAAGGCTCAGGGATTTTTGGAGGTAATGAGAAGCAAGCACTGGAATCCAAGCGGGCGGTTCTGTTCTCAAAGGCGGAAGAGCTGGAGATAACAGCCCAGTCCGAGCCACTGAGAATTGTAGTGTTCCTGGGCAAGCCACTTCGTGAACCGATTGCCTGGGGAGGTCCGATTGTTATGAACACATCCCAGGAGCTGGAACAGGCCTTCCGGGAGATACGTGAGGGTACCTTTGTGAAAGCAAAATAAAGGCACAATGAAAGTATGATAAGAGCATAATAAGAGCATAATAAGAGCATAATAAAAGCATAATAAAAGCATAATATGATTTAATACAGTGGAAGGATACAGACGGACGGCAACAGAGTTTCGTCATTGTTTTAGAAGCAATGCGGTAGCTTGGTTCTAACAAAGGCGAAACTCTTTTTAATACCCCGGTGTACTTTCTCATATAAGTAAACTAACAGCACACTAGGAAAATCCTAAACTGGTTTTATTATTTCTTCGTGCTCCATTTGGAGCAATCCCATACCTGGGTAACCAGATCCTCATAGAACTCCGGCTCATGGCAGATCAGGAGGATGCCGCCCCTGTAGGCCTTAAGTGCACGCTTTAGCTCTTCCTTGGCATCCACATCCAGGTGGTTTGTCGGCTCGTCCAGCAAAAGGATATTGGTTTCCCGGTTAATCAGCTTGCAGAGGCGTACCTTTGCCTGCTCACCACCGCTTAAGACCCTGATCTGGCTTTCGATATGCTTTGTGGTCAGGCCGCATTTTGCAAGGGCGGAGCGTACCTCATACTGGGTGAAGCCGGGGTACTCCTTCCATATCTCCTCCAAACAGGTGGTGGTATTTCCTGGAGCCATTTCCTGTTCAAAATATCCGATGTTTAAATAGTCGCCCAGGGTAACCTTGCCGCTGAGGGAGGGAATTAACCCTAAGATACTCTTTAATAAAGTAGTCTTTCCAATACCATTTGCGCCTACCAGGGCAATCTTTTCCCCGCGCTCCATGGAAAGGGCTAAAGGGGAGGAGAGGGGATCCTCGTAGCCGATAACAAAATCCTCAGTCTGGAAAATGTACCGGCCGGCGGCTCTTGCCTCCTTAAAATTGAACTCCGGCTTTGGCTTATCCTTGGCAAGCTCAATAACCTCCATCTTATCAAGCTTTTTCTGACGGGACATAGCCATATTCCTGGTGGATACTCTTGCCTTATTGCGGGCTACAAAATCCTCCAGCTCTTCAATTTCCTTCTGCTGGCGCTTATACGCTGCTTCCAGCTGGTTCTTCTTCATTTCATGAACCTCCAGGAATTTGTCGTAGTTACCCACATAACGGTTCAGTTCCTGGTTCTCCATATGATAAATAATATTAACCACGCTGTTTAAGAAGGGAATATCGTGGGAAATCAGGATAAAGGCATTCTCATAGTCATTTAAGTACCGCTTCAGCCATTCAATATGCTGTACATCCAGGTAATTCGTAGGCTCGTCCAACAAAAGGATATCCGGTTTTTCCAACAGCAGCTTACCCAGCAGCAGCTTCGTCCTCTGGCCTCCGCTTAAATCGGATACATCACAGTCAAGGCCAAGCTCATCCAGGCCAAGTGCATGTGCAATTTCCTCCACCTTACTGTCAATAATATAGAAATCATGGATGGTTAACAGATCCTGGATTGTCCCAAGCTCATCAATCATTTCCTGCAGCTCATCACCCTCGGCTGTCCCCATGGAATCACAGATCTGGTTCATCTTTTCCTCTAAATCAAATAAATATGAGAAGGCAGACTGGAGCACGCTCCGAAGCGTCATGCCTTTTTCCAGAGCGGCGTGCTGGTCAAGGTATCCGGCGTGGACATGCTTAGCCCACTCAACCTTACCTTCATCCGGCATTAGCCGGTTTGTCACTATATTCATGAAGGTTGATTTACCTTCCCCATTGGCACCGATCAGGCCGATATGCTCACCCTTTAGCAGGCGGAAGGACACATCATGAAAAATTGCACGGTCACCAAAGCCGTGGCTTAGATTTGTAACATTTAATATACTCATTATTGAAAGCTCCTTATAGGTTTGCGTATGATTCACCCGATTCAATATCATACATGATGCTTGGGAAAAAATCAAGATAATACATTTCGCTGGATTAATACAGGCCTTGATGATATAATGTCGTCAGACATTATATCATTGGCGCCGGAGCGGAGCGTAGTGCGCATCCCTGGCACGAAGTGCCGTATCATGTGGTTTATACATGATATAATTGGTCTGTTGAAATACTTTACCTGGAGGCATTTAATTTATGGATTTTATTAGAGATAAAGTAAAGCGGTTGTTTGGGAAGCTGGTGAATAGGGAAACAATCACCTACGCTATTGCCGGTACACTTACGACCGTTGTTAATATCATAAGTCTGGAGCTGCTTTGCAGAATCGGAATACCAACGCTTACCTCCAATGCAATTGCTTGGGTTATTGCTGTTACCTTTGCGTATTTAGTAAATAAAATTAATGTATTCCGGTCAAAAAGCGAGGATGCTAAGGATGAAGCGAAAAAGGTGACAAAGTTCTTTGGCATGAGGCTAATCACCCTGGGAATAGAGCAGCTTGGTATGTTGGTCTTTGTAGTGTGGATGGGCTTTTACCGTCTGCTGGTTAAGGCTTTTCTAGCCGTTATCGTTATTGTTCTTAATTATGTGTTTAGTAAGCTGTTGATTTTTCAAAGAAAGAAAGTGTGAAAAGCGTAAAAACACGCTTACGAAGTTCTAAGGCACCAAAGGCGGTGCCTAACCACTGCTATGCTTTACAAATAGAATACGCAGTATTCCATTCGGGAGAACGCAGGTGCAGCGTTCTTCCCATTGATTGTTTGTGCCGCTAGAGCGGCATGTTCAAAAAATTTGAATTAGAAATAAGCTTAACAAGCGAAGAAGGACGCAGGTTCCTGCCGGCGCTTTCATAGATTTCTGTGCGGGATGTGAGGCATGGGCGTAATAGCAGATTGTTATTTAGGATACACCGTTTACGAAATGCCGGTAAAAATGGAGGAAGATGAAATGAGTAAAACAAAGGCTGTTGTTAAAATAAAAAAGGGAGAAGGAAGAAACCTAAAAAGTGGTGGACTCTGGATTTTTGATAATGAAATAGATTCCATCTCCGGTGAATTTGAGAATGGGGATTTAGTGTATGTGCATGACTTTGATGATTATTACCTGGGCTGTGGATTCATCAATACGAATTCCAGGATTACAGTCCGTATAATGTCCCGTGTGAAGGGACAGGAGATTGACCGGGATTTTCTGAAAATGAGGGTAGAAGCAGCCTGGGAATACCGTAAAACCACCGTTGACGTGGAGAGCTGCCGTATCATATTCGGGGAAGCAGATTTTTTGCCGGGGCTGGTAATAGATAAATTTTCCGATATCCTGGTAGTCCAGTCCCTGGCACTTGGCATTGACCGGATGAAGCAGGAGATCGTTGACCTGTTAAAGGAGCTTCTTGAGGAGGACGGTCATCCGGTCCGTGGAGTGTATGAGCGCAGCGATGCAAAGGTCCGTTTAAATGAAGGACTGGAACGGGTAAAGGGTTTCCTTGGAGAGCCCTTTGATACAAAGGTCCAGATTGTTGAGAATGGCGTTAAATACCTGGTGGATGTGGCAGAAGGCCAGAAGACAGGCTTCTTCCTGGACCAAAAATATAACCGTGCCGCCATAGCAAGGCTCTGTAAGGGGGCGAGGGTATTGGATTGCTTTACCCATACCGGCTCCTTTGCGCTGAATGCCGGACTTGGAGGTGCCAGGGAGGTAATCGGTGTGGATGCGTCAGCCCTTGGGGTAGCACAGGCGACGGAAAATGCGGCTTTGAATGGTCTATCTGGCACAGTGAGGTTCCTAACGGCAGATGTATTTGACCTCCTTCCGGAATATGAAAGGAATGGGGAGCTGTTTGATGTAGTAATCCTGGATCCTCCAGCCTTTACAAAATCAAAGAACTCAGTAAAGAATGCCATCAAGGGCTACAGGGAAATTAATCTGCGGGCAATGAAGCTGGTGAAGGATGGGGGATATTTGGCAACCTGCTCCTGCTCCCACTTTATGACGCCCGATTTATTTGCTGAAACCATCGGACAAGCGGCCCGGAATGTAAGAAAGCGGATCCGGCAGGTGGAATACCGTACCCAGGCGCCGGATCATCCGATCCTTTGGGCAGCAGATGAGTCTTATTATCTGAAATTTTTTATTTTTCAGGTAGTGAACGAAAAATAGTAAAAGACATACAGAAGTGGAGAATTTATGACATACGAAGAAGCAAGGGCATTTATTGATGCCTCTAACCAATATGGAAGTAAGCTGGGCTTGGAGATTATAACGGAGCTGATGGGGAGGCTTAACAACCCCCAGGATGGGCTTAAGATCATACATGTGGCAGGAACCAACGGAAAAGGCTCTACGACAGCGATTATAGCATCAGTCCTGGCAGCAGAGGGATATTTGGTGGGGAGATACATCTCTCCTGCAGTTTTTAGCTATCAGGAAAGGGTTCAATTATCAAGAAGGAATGCATCCAATCTGGTGGAGAATGAATACATTACAAAAGAAGGGATCAGTGACGCAATCGGGCAGATAAAGCCTGTTTGTGAGGCCATGGTCCGGGAAGGCTTTGACCATCCGACCTCCTTTGAGATTGAGACAGCGATGGCTTTTCTCTATATGCAAGGGAAGCAGGTGGATTTTGCCATTCTGGAGGTAGGGCTGGGAGGCAGGCTGGATGCAACGAATGTAATCCGGCAGCCGGTTTGCTGCGCTATTACTTCCATCAGTATGGATCATATGCAGTATTTGGGGGACACCTTGGAGAAGATAGCAAGGGAAAAGGCAGGCATCATTAAGCTGGGTGCGCCGGTGATTACCTGTAATGATAACCCATCCATCCTTGCAGTATTGAAGGAAACCTGTGAGGAAAAGAAGACGGGGCTGACGGTGCTCCGGGAAGAAGAGTTAACCCATCTGGAATACAGCCTGGAAGCGACTACCTTTACTTATCATGGACAGGATTATGAGATTAAGCTGTTGGGGGAATATCAGGGAAAGAATGCACTGCTAGCTCTAGGCACCATCGAGCTGCTGCAGGACATGGGATATCCTATCAGCAAGGCTGCGATGAAGGAAGGGCTGCTTCAGGCGAAATGGAGCGGCCGGTTTGAAATTTTGGCTAAGGAGCCCTATTTCATTATAGACGGGGCACATAATGAGGATGCGGCGCTGCATTTAAAGAGAACCCTGCAGCGTTATTACAACAATAAAAGGCTGATTTATATTATGGGTGTTTTAGCAGATAAGGATTATGGGAGAATCCTGGAGATTATGGCTCCCTTAGCCCATAAGATCATTACGGTTACACCGGACAATCCAAGAGCCTTAGCTTCCCCCAAATTAGCCGCAGAGGCCAGGAAATACTGCAGCTGCTCCGTCGTTGATGCACAGACGGTCAGTAATGCGATTAAAATTGCTTTTGATGGGGCTGGGCAGGAGGACGTTATTCTTGCCTTTGGTTCCCTATTCTACTTATCAGAAGTGAAAGCTTCCTTCCAGAAACAGGAGGTTTTCTTTTGAAATAAAGACTTTCTTCCAGAAATAAGAGACTTGCTTTTAAAAATAAAGGCCTTCTTCCAGGAGTAAGAAACTTCCCTTGGAAAGGCCTTTTTTCAGAAATAAAGTTCTTTTTACCTGGCCGCCCCGGCAGGAGTTGGTGAGACGGGAACGGCTGAAGTCGGGGCTTTGAAGATATTGACCAGTGCTTCACCGTCCGCCACTGCATAGTAGGTGTTTGGCCCATCATAATCAAGAAAAAATACATAGTCTTTGGTGACATTGATCTGCTTATAGTCACCGACCAGCATAATCTCATCCTCCATGGTAGTCAGATCCAGCCGGTGGACACCGTTTGCCTTGTTATTATCGACCTGATAATAGAGGTATTGACCGCTTTCCGTGATATTATAGGTGGAGCAGCGTTGGTTCACCAGCTTGGTGGGCTCTGATCCATCCTTGTTCATCCGGTAGATCCTGCGATGATCCTTCGTATTAATATAGTAGATATAATCGCCGGAGTAGATAGGGTACAGATAGGAGCCCTTTATTACGGGACGGGTCGTAAAGCTCGATAAATCCAGGGAGTTTATGCCCAGGTTTTTCGATTGGCCGGCATAATAAAGGGAATTACTCCCTATTTCTGCAGGAATCACAGAATCCTTAACCAATAACTGCTCTTCTGTTTTATCTATCTTATACCGGTATAGGAATGAGCCGTTGTCCACATCATATTTCTGAAAATAAACGTAATTGCCTTTTAAAGTAAGAAAGGCGCCAGGATTGCCTGTAAAGGCCATCAGGTCGGAGCCGTTATGCTTGATCCGGTATACTCCCGTATTATAATAAACGAAGGAACCATCCTTATTTTTCTGGTTCTGGTATGTGTCATTTGCCTGGACATAATAAATGTAGTTGCTGTCAGCATTAATATAAACAGCCTTATCCGGGGTAACCTGCCTGAAGCTGGTTAAGGTCGCGTTGGTGACAAAAAGGCTGCCATCTGCGTTATTGTTGCAAAAATAGATATGACCGTCCTGTTCACAGAAGAGGCCGCCATTATAGATGTTCCCAGCGGCATTACCAACCTCATCCTCCGAATTATAGTAAGTCCGGTTCTTGTTATAAAAATAAATACCGGCCACAGAAACGCTGGTGAGAATAGTCAGGGTTATAAATATCCTTATGATGAGCTTTGCCATCGGTCATACCTCCAGGAATTATATTTAAGTATAAAATATTACTTTATTCGATTCAATTAATTATAGCTCGGTTGGCAGGATTATGCAATAAGGACAAGAAGCCTAGTTATGCTCCGGCTATACTGTGGTTACTGTATCATAGTTTCCGGTTGAATAAAACAAACTTAAATAGTATAATAATGCAAGACCCGTATTAAGGTGTATTGTATATTTGTAGGGGATGGATATTACGGCAGGGTACAAAACCGGCCTTAATTAATATTGTAGTGCCCGTTTTCAGGGGACGGATGGAGGAAATGAATGATTGATTTAATTGAAAGCCGCAATAAGATTGATGAGGTTGACCATAGGATTGTGGAATTATTTGAGGAACGCATGAAGCTGGCCATCGACATTGCAGCCTATAAGCAAAGTGTGGGGAAGCCGATCTTTGATGCGGAGAGGGAAAAAGAAAAGCTGGCTGCCCTGACAGCCTTGACGGAGAATGAATTTAACCAAAAGGCGATTGCCGATTTGTTCAAGCAGATCATGTCGTTAAGCCGCAGGCTCCAGTATACGCTGTTAGATAATATGGAAGGGCTTGGCCTTACAGAGACCCCGGAGCTGGAGCTCCATCATAATACAAAGGTAGCTTTTTTTGGGGAAAAGGGCTCTTATACGGAGCAGGCCATGATGGAATATTTTAATTCCGGGGTGAACGGCCTTGCAATGAGCACCTTTAAAGAGGTTATGCAGACGATTAAGGAGGGCAGGGCGGATTATGGGGTGCTGCCGATAGAAAATTCGTCCACAGGCACCTTATCGGATATTTATGACCTGCTTGCGGAATATGATAACTTTATCATTGGGGAGCATATGGTAAAAATTGACCATAACCTTTGGGGTCTGCCGGGAGCAAAGCTCTGTAATATTAAACGGATCTATTCCCATAAGCAGGGGCTGCAGCAGTGCTCCGGCTTCCTGCAGAAATACCAGAATATAAAGCAGATTGAGGGCGGAAGCACCTCCGGAAGCGCACGTCTTATTTTGGAGGAAAATGACCTGACAAAGGCAGCCATTGCAAGCCGGCGTGCCGGTGAGGTATTCGGGCTGCAGCTGCTCCAGGCCTCCATCCAGGATGAAGATAATAACACAACAAGATTTATTGTCATTTCAAACAAGAAGCTCTATGTGAAAGGCGCAGACCGGACCAGCATATGCTTTGAGCTGCCCCATAAGAGCGGTTCCCTGTACCACATGCTGTCCCATTTTATCTATAATAATATCAGCATGACGAAGATTGAATCCAGGCCAATTGCAGGGAAGGCCTTTGCCTACCGGTTCTTTGTCGATATCGAGGGAGGCCCGGATTCTCCTGCGGTTAAAAATGCCCTGCACTGCATGAAAGAGGAAGCCCCCACGATGAAAATACTGGGATGCTACGTCCCCGTTCGATAAAAACAATCCTTTTCTTCATAATTTTTTCAAAAACAGAACACAAAGTAAACATAATTTGTTGTTAAACTGTTCTTATCAAAAGGAGATAACAGGATAATACCTGATCAAACAAATTTAGATAAAATTTTGAAAGGAGCGTTTTTTATGAACAACGAATTTAATGG
>JARKQP010000960.1 GCA_029974875.1 Mobilitalea sp. | reverse complement strand
TTGAAACAGCCCCCTTTGGGAGTGGGGGCTGCTTCTTGCTGGGAACAATATATAAGGGGGAAGTATATATAATGAGGGATTATATATACTATCTTGTAAGCATTTTCATAACAACTTTGGTTCTTTGATGTCCTTTCTTGTGGACAAGTTCATATTACAACAAAACCAAGGCTGATGTTGTAGCTATAGCTACATTCTAAAAAATAATTCGGTTTATGTAAAACACGGTCAAAAATCATCCGGTATCTTATACTTCGGTATTAAGCGAAATATCTGTCCAGTAATCCCTTGAACGCCCTGCCATGTCTCGCTTCATCCTTTGCCATCTCATGAACTGTGTCATGGATTGCATCCAGATTCGCTGCCTTTGCACGGGTTGCAAGATCCTTCTTGCCCATGCAGGCACCATTTTCTGCGTCCACTCTCATCTGAAGATTCTTCTTTGTGCTGTCGGTTACGACCTCACCAAGGAGCTCAGCGAACTTTGCTGCATGCTCTGCTTCTTCCCAAGCTGCCTTCTCGTAATAGGAGCCTACTTCCGGATATCCTTCCCTGTATGCTGCTCTTGACATCGCAAGATACATACCAACCTCGGTGCATTCGCCCATGAAATTGTCTCTTAAGTCCTTTAAGATATCCTCGCTAACACCCTTTGCAACGCCTACCACATGCTCATCAGCCCAGAACATTTCTCCTGATTTCTCAGTAAACTTCTCACCCGCTGCTTTGCAGATTGGACATTGATCCGGTGCACTGTCTCCTTCATGTACATAGCCACATACCTGGCAAACAAATTTCTTCATGCTGCTAATCTCCTTTTAATGTCTAAATATTGTTTTAATAATAGTAATGATTACTGTTGTTATTATAATATAATAGATGAGAAGAATTGTCAATAGCAAATTAAAAACTTTTTTATTTTATCTTTATCCTGCCGCAGACTGCTTAAGCTCCCACTTAATTTACCCTTGTAAAAGTGGGCCGGCAAATTCTGCCGACCCACTTTTTTCTGCTATTTATCAAATGTTCTTTGTTTCACCCGATTGCCTTTTATTACCCGTTACGCGTACATCTCGGACATACCCCGTAAAAGAAAGTCACATGTCCCTCAATTTTACCATCAAAGCCTGCGCCAGCAATCTTGTTGATATGGTCGATGGATTCCATCTCAATATCAAGTACCCTGCCACAGTCATTACACAGGAAATGATAATGGGGCTTAATGTTTCCGTCAAACCGGTCACTTCCATCCTGGCAGTTCAGCTTTATGATCTCTCCCTGTTCTGCCAGCAGGTTCAGATTCCGATATACGGTACCCAGACTAATATTAGGATAGGTTGACCGAATATTCATATATACGGTATCCGCGGTCGGGTGTTCTTTTGTGTGAGCAAGATATTCCTTTATTGCTTCTCTTTGCCTGCTATACTTATTAACCGCCATAGCCACATCTCCTATGAATAATAGTAATTATTATTATATATGTTTTTTCTCCATTAGTCAAGCAAAATACGAGCAATCCAGCCATTTTTGTGGTATTATTAGTAGGAGTATAAAATGGACATCGAATGGGACTCTATTTATACATAATTATTTATACAGGTAAAACCAGCCTGCTGGTTTATCTTGGTTAAGGAGGGGCTTTTTATAAAGAACATGCTATCATACTTACGGGATTATCGGAAGGAGAGCGTCCTTGCACCGCTTTTTAAGATGCTGGAGGCTTCCTTCGATCTGTTGGTGCCGGCCATCATGGCATCAATCATTAACTTTGGTATTGTAAACCGCAATACTAACTATATCCTCCGGCAATGCGCTATTTTGCTGCTGCTGGGCATAATCGGGCTGGTCTGCAGCATCACTGCCCAGTATTTTGCCTCCAAAGCAGCCGTTGGATATGCCACCGGCCTGCGCAGCGCCTTATTTAAACATATCCAGACCCTGGGCTTTTCGGAAATGGACACCATAGGAACCAGTACCTTGATTACCCGCATGACCAGCGATATCAACCAGGTGCAAAATGGCTTTAACCTGTTTTTACGCCTGTTCCTCCGCAGCCCCTTTATTATCCTTGGCAGCCTGGTTATGGCTTTCCGGATTAATAAGGATGCTGCCCTTATTTTTGTCGTGGTAGTTCCGGTGCTTTGTGTAGCCGTATTTGGCATTATGCTATATACCATGCCACTATATAAGAAGGTCCAGCAAAGCCTGGACCGGATCCTTGGAATTACCAGGGAGAACCTGACGGGTACCCGGGTAATCCGGGCCTTTGGACGGGAAGAGCATGAGACCTCCCGGTTTGAAGCCGTTGATACGCTGCTCTGCCGGCTTCAGCGCAGGGTAGGTGCCATCTCCAGCTTTATGAACCCGATTACCTATATCATTATTAATATAGCCATCCTTGCGATCCTTTACACCGGTGCCGTGAAGGTGGATACCGGCTCCCTGATGCAGGGTGATGTGATTGCGCTTATCAGCTACATGGGGCAGATTCTGATCGAGCTGGTTAAGCTGGCCAACCTGATTATCCAGATGACGAAGGCAGCGGCCTGCTTCGGAAGGGTGCAGACCGTGTTCCAGCTCCGCTCTGCCATGGAATTTCCGGAACTTAAGGCTTCACAGCCTTCCCCCGGCTCCGCTCCGTCATGGAATTTCCCGTCCTTAAGGCTTCACAGCCTTTCTCCGGATTCCGGGGATGCTGTCCGATTTGATCAGGTATCCCTAACCTATGCCAGGGCCGGGGAGAAAAGTCTGGAGAATATCAGCTTCCAGGCAGATCCCGGACAGGTCATCGGCATTATTGGCGGAACCGGCAGCGGCAAATCCAGTCTGGTCAACCTGATTCCCCGGTTCTATGATGCTACGGAGGGCACCGTTAAAATCTTCGGAAGGCCAATCCGGGAATATCCCCGGGATGAGCTGAGGAACAGGATCGGTGTCGTTATGCAGAAAGCCCAGCTCTTCCAGGGAACCATACGCTCCAACCTCTTATGGGGAAATGAAGACGCTACGGAGGAAGCGCTTTGGCAGGCACTGGCAACCGCACAGGCAGAGAGCTTTGTCCGTGAAAAGCAGCAGGGGCTTGACCATCCTGTGGAGCAGGGCGGAAGGAACCTTTCCGGAGGCCAGAAGCAGCGCCTCACCATTGCCCGCGCCCTCGTTAAGAACCCGGACATCCTGATCCTGGACGACAGCACCAGCGCACTTGACTTCGCCACGGATGCGGCATTGCGGAAGGCCTTAACAAGCCTTATGGGCCGGATGACTATTTTCATTGTAAGCCAGCGCGCCTCCAGCATCCGCCATGCTGACCGGATCCTGGTATTGGAGGACGGCCGTCTGGCAGGCTCCGGCACCCATGAGGAGCTTTTAAAGACCTGTGAGGTTTACCAGGAAATTCATGAAAGCCAATATAGAAAGGGGGGTGAATAGAATGTCCCCGCTATCAGGAAAGAAAGCCAAAAAAAATAAAATTGGCCAGCAAAAGGATAAGCGCCAAAGCCTGATTACCTTCCAAAGGGTGCTGGGATGCCTTAAGCCCTACAGGCTATATGTTTTTCTCAGTATCCTCCTGGCAATCCTCAGCGTTGCCTCCCAGCTCTATATCCCGATCCTGACAGGCCAGGCCATCGACTTCATGCTGGGTCCCAAACAGGTAGATCTTGGGAGCATTCTTCCGCTCCTGGGAATCCTTGCAATTACAGCAGGCCTGTCCGCGGGCTTCCAGTGGCTCCTAAGCCTCTCCAATAACCGGATTACCTATTCCCTTTCACAGGATTTGAGGAACCGCATGATGGCAAAGCTGCAAAAGCTGCCCTTTTCCTATTTGGATTCCCATCCTTACGGGGATCTGGTCAGCCGGATGATCGCCGATATCGATACCTTTTCAGACGGCATCCTGATGCTGTTTACCCAATTATTCACCGGTGTCATTACCATTGCCGGTATCCTTGGCTTCCTGCTGTATATTAATGCCACCATTACCCTTGTGGTCGTGCTCCTGACCCCACTCAGCCTTTTGGTCGCAGCCTATATTGCCAAGCGCAGCTTTCAGTATTTTGGGACCCAAAGCCGCGTCCGCGGGGAGCAGACTGCATTGGTGAACGAAATGATCGAGGGGCAAAAGGTTGTCCAGGCCTTCGGCTACGAGGACAGAAGCCAGGAGGCTTTTGACGCCATTAACCGCAGGCTTCAAAAGGTGACTCTGAAGGCCATCTTCTACAGCAGCATTACCTTTCCTTCCACCCGCTTTGTCAATAATCTGGTCTATGCGGGGGTAGGCCTGGTGGGAGCCTTGTTTGCCATAGCAGGAAGCCTCTCAGTGGGTCAGCTCAGCATATTTTTAAATTACGCTAACCAATATACCAAGCCCTTCAATGAGATTGCAGGCGTCGTTACGGAGCTTCAGAACGCGTTGGCCTGTGCCGCCCGTGTCTTTGAGCTTCTGGATGAAACAGAGGAGGCGCCTGAGGATGGGAATGCTTTCCAATTAGTCAGTAACGGTAATGTCTCCGCGGAGCATGTCTTCTTTAGCTATACTCCTGACCGGGAGCTGATCCGGGATTTTAACCTGAACGTAAAGCCGGGGCAGAAAATCGCCATTGTAGGTCCCACGGGCTGCGGAAAGACGACCTTGATTAACCTTCTGATGCGCTTCTATGATGTGGACAGCGGCTCCATCCTGGTCTCAGGTACAGACATCCGTAAAGTAACCCGCAGTTCCTTACGGAGCAGCTACGGGATGGTCCTGCAGGAAACCTGGCTTAAGGCCGGTACTATAAAAGAGAATATCGCCTATGGCAAGCCGGAAGCTACGGAGGAAGAGATCGTCGCTGCCGCCAAAGCTGCCTTTGCCCATAATTTCATCAAACGTATGCCTGAGGGCTATGATACCGTGATCTCGGAGGATGGGGGCAACATCAGCCAGGGACAGAAGCAGCTGCTGTGCATTGCCCGTGTCATGCTCTGCCTGCCTCCTATGCTGATTCTTGATGAGGCTACCAGCAGCATTGATACCCGTACAGAGATGAAGATCCAGTCCGCCTTTTCCTATATGATGAAGGGGCGTACCAGCTTTATCGTTGCACACCGCTTATCCACTATCAGGGAGGCTGATGTTATTCTCGTGATGAACCAGGGCAGCATCCTGGAGCAGGGCGACCATGACAGCCTGCTGGCGAAGGGCGGGTTCTATTCCAAGCTGTATTACAGCCAATTTGAAGAGGCGTAATTCCAATGCAGTGGGACGTCGAGGCTTGCAAGACTGTGCTATCGGAAACTTAGACCAGCATAATGTGCCGGTTATTTACTGAACGTTGCATTAATCTTGTTTGCACGTCCAATATATAAAAAGAAATTCCTTGTAAGCCCTTCTGCTTTAAGGAATTTCTTTTTTACCTATTTTATTTAGTAAATGAACTGTCCCTCTCTTTATGCCAGTATTTCTATTTTTTCTTCCGGCCGAAGAATCCCCATAACCTTTACAGTCCTTTTATTGAGGAAAGCTCCTTCTCTATAATCCATTTCCTCCCCTGAAAATCCGCAAATAGGATTACCTTCAGTTATTATCTCTATTTCCGTCTCTACGGTAAAGCCGCTCTTGTTAATGACGCTCACGCTCTTTCCTGCTTCTCCTGCCTTATAAGAAAAATCGAATTTACCCCTTCCTGCGGGTGCGTCCTGCCATTCAAATCCGCTTCCCGGTGAAAAAGGCCGGAACGTAAGCTTACTCCTGGCACCGTCATAGGTAATGCCCAATATCTGGGTTATCATGGTCGCCGCAAATACACCGGATGCCCATCCACACTTTCCACAGCAGTTGAGCCGCACTACATCCTTTGTTTCCGTATTTACCTTGTAAGGCCACCACCACCATGAGCCGTCCAGGTCTGCGAGGCGCTTAAGCTCCCTTAAGTATCCCCTTTCACCATTCATCGTCTCTTCATCCACAACTCCTATAAAGGCGGTAGTATAGCCGGGGAAGGTAGCTCCTGATTCATGTCCCCATTTAATGCCCCTGCACTGCGTCCCCCAGGTGGGATTTAACGTGCTTGTAGTAAATTTGGAATAATTGCGGATAATCTCATCATCATAGGGCTTATATCCGTAAAAAGGCATCAGCGTCGTATCCGATTCCTCGCCGTCATGCATTACAAGATTCACTTGACCGCCTTCTATAATGTCAGGATAAAACACCTTGGCCTGATCCACATATTCCACGTCATAATTGGACAGTGGATAGGTTCTGCGTTCTTCCTCCGCCAGTCCGCCGATTCCCTCCAAATACTGTCTACCCGCTGCTGTGTCTATTACCATATATTTTTCAATATCTGCATAGATAGCCTTCGCCATATCCCGGTACTTTCCTGCCTGCAGCTGATCTCCATATACCTCTCCCGCGATTCTTGCCATGCCTTCAAAAGCCTTCCAGGCACATACGTTAGAGCCTGTATGGTATTTTCCGAGGGCCAGCGCATCTGATATCCAAACCGTAGGGATCAGGGAGCATTCCTCTCCCTGCAGCGCAAGCACTTCCTCCAGTATTTTTTGAAATTGGGGATATACCTGTGTCCTCTCCTGCAAAAAGAAATCCTTATCCCCTGTTTTTTCATAATAAATAGTTCCCATTAATACCGAGGTCAGGGAATTGCTTAATGAATGATATACACCGCCTTCATATCTGGCGCCCTTTGGACGGATGCCATTTTCAAGAAACCATAGCATGCCCTGCTTGAAATAATCAGGATAGAGCATACATAAGGGCAGATAGGAATAATACATATCCTTCATCCAGATCTGCTTCGTAGTAGGGAAGGTTCCCCAATTGGAACCGCACACCTTGCCCTCCCTGTTCATTCCGACGGAGGAAAGCCCCTGATATACCGCCCGTTCAAACAGATAAGCGGTCATCTCATCCTCCGGCATCCTAAGCCTCCCTAATATATTTCTGAAATAAGCGGCCGTTTGATTGAACCAGTACAAGGTTCCTTTCCCACTTATTTCTTTCAGATCTTCGTTCTCTCCAGGCCCATATAATACAGTAGGTATCCAGACGCCTTTCCCTTTTTTCAGGGAGAAGGGAACCTTTTTGCCCTCCGTCAGGCATTCTAGCGTTGTACCGCTCACATCCGGCAGGGTAAAATAGTTCCCACCCGGGGAATAATCCGGCAATACCACCTTGCCCTCCAGACAATCCTCACCTATGTTTTCTATGTAGATGCCGTAGACCATAGCGCGCAGGCGCACCCTTCCATCGGCGCTCACCGGCGCATAAGCCAATATGGAGGCTTTATAAGTATCCCCGGTGAATACGGCTCTGGGAAAGAGATTATCCAGCAAATCGGACTGCGCCTTCACCTCCCCGCTCTTGAAAGAAATTTCTCTCCCCCCTATTTCAAGCCCGTAATAAAAAGGGCCTGCCTGACCGAAATCCTTGCAGACCCATACGCCGGGAATATCATCAGCGGTATAGTGGCTTCTGTAAAAGGAAATCAGCTTTACGGTTCCGAATTCGTCCAGATTTGCCAATACCTTGTTGTTGGAAACATCATAGGAAAATGTTTCGTCCGGAAGCTTTGCCGCATAGTAGCTTTCTCCATTTTCAGTCCTATATTCCCCGTTTTCAACCGTTATATGAAAGAATGGATTTTTTTTATTCTCCAGCACCTCTTTAAAATTATGATACATTTCAATCTTCCTTTCTCTGTTCTCCATATTTATGCCCATGCCCATCATTATGGACATTGCCCTTTTACTGCTTATACTAACCTTTTACCCCTGTCATGGTAATCCCCTCTATCATGTACCTTTGTCCGAAGGCAAACACTACCACGACGGGCACCAGCACCATACATGCCGCAGCCATCATTAAATGCCATTCGGAACGGTATACGCCTGTAAAGAGCTGCAAGCCAAGGGCTACCGTATATTTTTCCTCGCTGTTTAAATAAACCAGGGGACCCAGAAAATCATTCCAGGTGTTCATAAAGGTAAACAAGCCTACTACTGCCATGGCCGGCTTCGTATTGGGCAGAATGATTCTTGAATAAATCTGAAAGCGCCCCGCCCCGTCGATGTAAGCCGCTTCATCCAGATCCCTGGGAATACCCATGAAGAACTGCCTGAGAAGGAATATATAAAAAGCTCCTCCTCCCAGCCATGCGGGTACAATCAGCGGAATAATGCTGTTGGTAAAGCCTATCTTGCGAAACATAATGAAGGTGGGAATCAGGGTAACCGCAAAGGGGAGCATCATGCTTCCCATAATACATGCGAACAAAATGTTTCTTCCCTTCCAATTAATTCTGGCAAGGCCATATGCGCAGAGGGAACTTGTCAGCATGGAGCCGCTTACCACAAGCACAGCGATTTTAATTGAATTCCAATAATATGTTAAAAAGGGCAGCGTATCAAATACCGCTTTATAGTTGCTCCATTTTATCTCCTCCGGTATCCACCTGATCGGCAGCATGAATATTTCTACCGGCGACATCAGCGAGCTTCTTACCATCCAAAGCAGCGGTACGATACAAAACAGGCTGCCTACGGCAAGGATGAAATAGGTCAGTGCTCTCCCGCATATTCTTTTTATTTTATACATCGCAAACTTCCTTTCTCCCGTCTTATCTATCCGCCTTATCTATGCACCGCCGTAATAAACCCATTTATTCTGGAATTTGAACAGAACTGCCGTAAACGCCATAATAATTACAAATAAAATCCATGCAATGGCACAGGCACTTCCCATGCGCATAAACTCAAAGGCTTCCCGGTACAAATAATATACATAGAACAAGCTGGCATTATTAGGTCCCCCGGAGGTCATCACATAGGACTGGGTAAATACCTGGAATCCACCGATAAATCCCATGACCACATTGTAGAAGATGGTAGGGGTCATCATGGGGATAATCACGTGGCGCAGCTTTGCCCTAAAGCCTCCTCCGTCAATTTCAACCGCCTCTATAAGCTGCCTGGGCACATCCTGCATACCTGCCAGAAAAATTACCATGGTAGAGCCTGTCGTCCATAGATTGATAAATACAAGGGTGGGAATAACCGTTGATTCACTGGAAAGCCATTTGTTCGCGGGAAGTCCCACGCCCTTGAGCAGGCTATTGGCAAGCCCAAAATCCGGGTTAAAAATCCACATCCATATGGCTGCCATGGCTACGATGGGCACGATGGAGGGCAGATAGAAAACTGTTCTGAATATTCCCTTAAACTTTACGCTTTGGTTTAACAATAACGCGATGAAAAAGGCAAATAAAATGGCTGTCGGCACTGAAGCAGCCACATAAATAATGGTTACCAGCAAAGATTTATAAAAATATGGATCCATGCCGCTAAAGATTCTCTGGTAGTTTTCAAGACCTACAAAATGGCTTTCCTTTACAACGCTATAATTCGTAAAGCTCATTACCAGGCTCGATACCATGGGAATAGCGGCAAATATTATAAAGCCAAGAATACAGGGCATAGTAAATAAAACTCCCGCCAAATTATCCCGCTTTTCCCTTCTGGTTAATTTCGTCTTCTTCATATTTATATCCATACTCCTTTCGGCCTAACTGCCTCTTACTTATTTGCCCGGCTGTTATTTTCAGCCGGGCAAATGAAGTATTCCTTATGACCTGTTACCCGAATAGGTGCCTTCTACCAACCGGTCTACCTGAGGCTTGATTTCACTCATCGCTTCCTCCGCTGTTTTTGTACCTGCCCATACCTGATCCAGGGCTGACTTTACCAGCGTATCGATTTCATTAAAGTTTACGACATCAATTTCCGTTGCAATTACCTGATGCTCATATGTGGAATTGACTACCGCATCCTTAAAGCCCTCCGGTCTTGCAGGCAAATCCTCCGAAGCCCAGAACTCTATTTTTTCTTTATCGGTATAATATTTTTCATGTACAGGCAGCCAGATGGTGCGGAACATCTCTGTTATCTCGGCAGAGCTTTCCGGGTTTGTAATCCACTGGTACAGCGCCATGGTTTCCTCAAGATGCTTCGTCGCTTTGAAAATAATGAGGGAACCGCCGTCAAAGAAGGTCGTATAATTCTTATCGATAGGAAGCACACCGACTCCCCAGTTAATTCCGGATTCCGATAAATCCAAGTGATGCCAGCTTCCGTCCAGATACATGGCCGACTGTCTGGATGCCAATGCCGTCGCCGCCGCAGGCATACTGTTGGACTGGATCGATGTGGGCGCCACATGATGTACGTTAATTAAATCAGCAAAGTTTTGGATGGCCTTTGCCGCTTCCGGCTGGTTTAACCCGAACTCCTTCATGTCCTGGCTCAGATATCCTCCGCCGTTTGAGTAAATAAAGGGCATATATACATTCCAATTAGGTGAATACGTGATTCCGTACTGCTTGATGTTGTTAGCATCAAAATTAGGATCCTTGGCATTTCTCCCTGAGGTGTCAATTGTTAACTGCTTCGCTACATCCACAAACTCATCCCAGGACCAGGCTTCTTCTACCGTCGTGGGCGGCAGCTCGACTCCGGCCTCCGCAAACATATCCTTATTGTACATAAGAGACAGGGTTACGTTCGCCATAATCGGTCCCGCAGATTCCGTGGGCGACCAGTTCCACCAGCAGGTATCCAAATAATCGTCTGCGCTGATGTCAGGATTATCCTTAATCAGGTCAAAAAAGTTATAAATCAGTCCGTCCTCGCCAAACTGGCACTTCCAGGATGCGGAATAGCTGATGTCGGGCGTTTCTCCAGCCGCTATCATCGCATTTAGCTTTGTTAAAAAGTCTTCGTTGGGAATATGCATGGCCTTTACCTTTATGTTTGGATATGCCTTTTCAAAGGTTCCTATAGAAGCTTCGATAGCCGCTTTTTCCGCACCGCTTCCCCAATAGGTAAAGGTAATTTCCACCGGCTCCTCCTTGCCCCCGGCCTGTGAATCCTCTGTCTTCTGCCCTGAGGTATCCTTGCTTCCTGAAGTGCTTTGATTGTCCGGTGAGGCGCTACCGCAGCCCGACAATAAAAGAGCTGCCGCCATCATAAGTGCCATCAATTTTTTCGTAATGCTGATCTTCATTTTGTATCCTCCCATTATTTTTAAATCAAGCTATCGGATTATATTACCTTGTTTATAAGAAAAGCTTTTCTATACTTATATTGTATCCGTCCTGCAGCATCAATTCCACAGTCGCATTTTTGTAAAATAGCATTTTAATCACTTCTCTTTTATAGCATTTTCTTTAGGTTAAGGAAAGCCTACAAGGCTGGCGTTCATTAACCCGGCATTAAGAAAAATCCCAGGACTTTTTATCCTAGGATTTTTTATCGGGTATTGTAACTATTATGAGGGTACCTTCTCCCAATTGGGATTCTATGGTGATTCCATATTCCTTTCCATATAAAATCTTGATTCTTCTGTCCGTGTTTGCCACACCGATGGAGGTTCCCTTATAGTCCATTACCTCCTTTATTCTTTGCTGTGTCATTCCGTTTCCGTTATCCTCCACGAAAAATACGAGATTATCCTGCCGCTTTTCTGCCGAGATCTCCAGCACCCCCGGCCTGTCCAGATTCTTAAAGCCATGCACGATAGCATTTTCAATGAGAGGCTGTAAGAACAATTTGGGAACCTCGCATTCAACTAAAGCCTCATCAATGGAAATTTCCACCTTGAACTCATTTTCATAGCGTTTTTTCATAATCATGATATAGCGCTCCAGCCATGTTAGATCCCTCTTTAACGGCACTGTCTGGCTGTTATTCTGACTCGTATACTGAAGCATCCTCGATAGCTCTACGATCATACCGCCCGCCTTTTCCATTTCTCCTTCCAGGCACATCCAGTTGATACTGTTCAGCGTATTGTAAAGAAAATGCGGGTTGAGCTGGATGTTCAGGATCATGACCTCAAAGTCCCTCTGCTGCAGCTTTACCTCATAATTTTCATGGATCAGCTTTTGGAGGTTCTGGCTCATACGGTTAATTCCCTCATAAAAAAAGGCGAACTCATCACCTTCCTTATAAGGAAGCCTCATATCAAACTTACCGGTTCCAATGCGGTCCACCATGGTGAGCAGGCCATATATTTTCCGGTTCAGATAGGCGGATATATAAATAGAACATACGATGGACAATGCCGCCAGACAGACCATGATAATTCCCATCAGCCTTACAATCTTCTGATTGATTTCCCTGATCAATTCCTGGATCGGCACAAATGCAACAACGAACCAGCCGGTAATTTCGCTTTTAGAATAAGCAATTAAATATTTCTCTCCTCCTATTTTCCCTATCTCATAGCCGTCCCCGGCTGCCTTCTCCGTTTCCGCCAGCCATTCCCCTTCATAAAGGCTTCCTCCCTGATATTCCTTGTTAGTGCTGCATACGATGTGTCCCCCGTTATCCATGACCATATAATAAACGGCTTCGTTCACATAGCTTTCTCCATATTCCTCCAGCATGGACAAAAGAAATTCCTCTTTAAAATTTACTACCAGGATGGGATTTTCCTGACCCTCCTTCAGGCGCTCCATCCTGCCGGTGGAAACATCACATATGTTCATTTGTCTGACAGCGGTGAATAAAGAGCCATACTCTATCTGCTCCTTTTTCAAATTAGGGATATGGAACATTTCAATATAGTCATAAGTAGGAATCCAGGCCATTTTTCCTTGCGCTGCTTTTGCCTGCTTTGCCAGCTCGGATTCATAAAAGGTGCCCTGCGGATAAAAGTTTTTGTCCGTCTCCCCAAAGCGGTAATAGGAGGTGACCAGATGGGTCGAATAAATATTGCTTCCCCAAGGCTTATAGCTATTTAGGATTGAATAGATCTGATTGCTTGCCTTCTTTAACCCTAGGGCATCCTCGGCATCCAGTTCACTAAAAATCTGGTAGATTCTTTTATCAGTATTCAGCTTCTGGGAAAACTCCTCGATATAATCCAATTCATTATCGATGATTGCCCTTTCCTTTGCCATGCTCTGGACAAAGGAGCCCCTAACCTGGACGGTTATGGCATCCTCAACAATTTTATATACAATGCTTCCGAACAAAATGAGCGGAAATACGGACAGCGATAAAAAAATAATTAAAAATTGTGTTCGCAGCTTCATCCGGCTCGTAAGGCTTTTAAATAACCCCCCAATTTTCATACGGACAACCATAACCTTTCCAGTACCTGCAAACGCCCCGCCGCAGGACTATATTCTGCACTTTTGCTTTCTGCATTCTTCCGGGGTAATTCCATAGTACTTCTTAAAGGACCTCACGAAGTAATTGGCATCCCGGTATCCTACCTCCATCGCTATTTCCTTCACTTTTTTCCCGGATTCCAGCAATAGCTGCTTCGCTTTATCCATCCGCAGTTCGATTAAATATTCCGAGAACGTCTTATCAAAGGTGCTTTTAAATAAGGTGCTGAAGTAGGATGGGTTAAAATAATATTTTTCCGCGACCTGGTCCAGGCCGATTTCATCCATATAATGGCTGTCCAGATATTCCTTACAGCGCACCAGCATATCCTTGCCTGAATTTTCGGGCCTGCTTTTATAGCTGCTCATTTCTTTGCCAAGCTGCATTAAAAACTGCTTCATTTTTATTTTAAGCTCAAAGAAGGTATCAGCCTTAAGAAGCTCGTCCACCTTATGGTTCATCTCCCTCTTATATTCTCCGGAAATGAATAGTTCACAGCTTCTTACAATTTGAAACAGCAAAAACGCCGTTTTCTGTTTCATATAAACCGGAGCGGGATATTGGTTTTTCACACTTTCCTCCAATACCCTCTCTATTTTCAAATATGCGTTGTTCACATCCTCATTTCTAATAAGCTTCAGGATAGCAGCCGTATCGAATTCCAGCTCTGCTTCTTTATCGATTTTATCCTGTATTTTCTCATAGCTGATTACTCCGTCCGGCCGGTAAAAATGATACTGCCACAAGAATTCTGCCTGTGCAAAGGACTGCAGTGCCATTGTGTATAAATTCTCCACATGCTTTCCTATGTAAATGGAACAAATCCCCCTGTTCTCTTTTTCCATGCAATATTTGATATTTTCAAAATATTGCATATTTGGAATAAAATCAGCGATTACACAGACTGCCAAAACCGACAGGTTCTTTTCCCAGAAAAATGCATAGGAGGAGTAGGGATCCAGGCATTTTTTCATGACATACTGGATTTCCTGCCTTTTCTCCTCATTCAGCCCTCCCTCCAATGCCCGCAGATGGCACAAAAAGAAATATCCCGGCTGCATCAGGGGAAACAGCGCCGCTATCTGCGGCTTTAACGAAAATTCCTCCTCCTGGATGAGCAGATTCATCATATGCTCAACATAAACCGGTATGGTCTGCGTCAGCTCATCCTCTACCTGACGCTTTTTCATGATACTTTTCTTGAAAGATTCCAGCTTTTCCATCAGCTTATTTAAGACTTCTTCTATTTCCTTTTTATCCACAGGCTTCATCAGATAATCGGCCGCCCCGTAGCGTATGGCCTCCCTTGCGTATTCAAATTGCCCATGGCCGCTCAAAATAATCACCTCTATATCGGGCTTTTTTTCCTTTGCCTTCTTTAAAAGCTTAAGACCGTCCATGTTCGTCATTTGAATGTCGGCAACCATAATATCACAATCGATATATTCCATGACCTCCAGTGCATCCGTCCCGTCTGCCGCCTCTAACAGTATACTTTGCGGATATAGCTCCTGCAAAAGGTTCATAAGACCTTTCCTGTGGTTCTTTTCATCATCTACAATCAGAATCCGGTATACATTTTCTCTCATACCGCTCATACGCATTACCCCTCAACTAACCTGACCTTAACAAAGTTGGACTAACCTTTGCTATCAACCTTATTATACTATAAAAAAATGAGCCTTGGAAATGGTTTTTAGAACCAAGGCTCATTTTTTATAATCCTCTATTATTTTCTGTTTGCCGGCTCGATATTAATGCTTTTTCCTTTGATCTTTGCCGTCTTCATCACATGGATAACCTCAGATGCATATTCCCTCGGTACTTCAACAAAGGTGTATTTATCATACATATCGATGGAGCCGATGAGCTTTCCGGGCATGCCGGTTTCACCTGCAATGGCGCCGAGAATATCGCCGGGCTTTACCTTCTGGTTCTTGCCCAGGTTAACGAAGAGCCTTACCATACCTGCTTCTGCACCGGTATCGCCAAAGTCCTCCTTCATTTTCTCATCATCCTTGCCAATGTCATCACCCATCATCATCTTTAAAAAGGCAGCGGCAATGTCAAGGGAAGAGAAATCCTCTTCATTTACTCTCTCATCGATCAGGTTTATCATCTTAGTCAAATCTTCATTCTCTATGATGGCGGTAACCTTATCCAGGATTTTCTCCGCTTTTACGGCGGTCACGTCATTAATGGACGGAATCGGCTGGGCTTTGATCTTGGTCTTGCAATATCTCATGATATCCTTCAGCTTGTAGATCTCCCTGCCAATAATCAGGGTGAATGCCCTGCCTTCACGGCCGGCGCGGCCCGTCCGTCCGATACGGTGAACGTAATATTCATCATCCTGGGGCACATCATAATTGAATACGGCTTCTACGTCATCAACGTCAATACCTCTCGCCGCCACGTCCGTAGCGACCAGGATCTCTGTCTTGCCGTTACGGAAGCTGTGCATTACCCTGTCTCTCTGCTGCTGCTTCAAATCCCCATGAAGTCCTTCTGCAAAATATCCCCGGCCCTGTAATGCGGAGGTCAGTTCATCCACCTGCTTCTTGGTGTTACAGAAGATAAGGCAGAGCTTTGGATTATACATATCCAGCAGTCTTGCCAGCACATCCTCTTTATTTCTCTTGGTTACCTCGTAATAGTACTGTTCAATCTTAGGAACCGTCAGCTCCTTCTTAACAACACGGATCATCTGCGCATTTTTCTGGTAGATCCTTGCTATATCAAGAATCGGCTGGGGCATGGTAGCGGAGAACAGGATCGTCTGCCTCTCCTCCGGGATCTGCTCAAGGATTGTCTCAATATCCTCGCGGAAGCCCATGTTCAGCATCTCATCCGCTTCGTCAAGAACCATGGTATTTACACCGTCAAATTTTATCGTCTTTCTTCTCATGTGATCCATTACACGTCCAGGTGTTCCGATAATAATGTGTACCCCTGCTTTTAAAGAACGGATCTGCTTTGAGATTTCCTGTCCGCCATATACGGGCAGTATTTTAATTCCATGCAGAAAGTTGGCTAATTTTCTTATTTCTTCCGCTACCTGGATTGCCAGCTCCCTTGTGGGACATAATACAACTGCTTGCAGATATTTTTCTTTTGGGTTGATTTTCTGCAATAACGGGATACCAAAGGCTGCCGTCTTTCCTGTTCCGGTCTGTGCTTGGCCAACAATATCCTTCCCCTGCAGTACAACCGGGATTGCCTGTGCCTGAATTGGTGACATCTGTTCAAATCCCATTTCCTCAATTGCCCGAAGAATACCGGGATTTAGTTCTAGTTCGTCAAATTTCGTTAATTCCATTCAAAAATTCCTTTCTTGCTGTCTCTAATATTATATCATTTCCACTCACTGCTTACCCTATGTATGCTTTAAAGCCAGTCGAAAGACATAATCCTTATCTATCCGTAAACCCTTTGCCATAAGCCCTTAAAATATTAGCAATGAGCTGCTGTCTGTCATTGCTCTCTTCCCAATTCCATGGCAAATCTACCGGCTAAACATACCTATATAGTTTTGTTATTTAAGCAAGGTGCATCTGAAATTGCTTGTGCAGGACAGGAAACCCTACTTTATAGACATTTCCAGATATACCTTTAACATTTCGTAAAAACAGCCCTTAGTCCATCCGAGCTAAGAGCCGATTCATCTTAAATATTGCATTTATTATGAAATAGATACCTCGCGTAGTATAACATTGTATCGCTTTCTTTGTCAAGAACTTTTCCTTGCGGCTGTCTTCTTTCTCGTATTGCGCGATGTGTCCGGCTTTCTTCCTTGTTTCATTTTATTCCGCTTCGGATCTTGCCTCACCGTATTCCCAGCCGGACCGGCCTTTTCCTTCCTGACCCATTGCTTTTCCTTCGAAAATTGTCTCGGGCGGATCAGGCATTTCTTGTCAAAGCCGATTAAATCAGTACGGCCAGCCTTCTTTAGCGCCTCCATTACCAGCTCGTAGTTCTTCGGGTTACGGTATTGGATTAATGCCCTCTGCATTGCCTTCTCATGGGGAGACTTAGGGACATATACCGCCTTCATCGTACGCGGATCCAATCCGGTATAATACATACAGGTTGAGATGGTAGATGGGGTCGGATAGAAATCCTGCACCTGCTCCGGCATATAGCCCAGATCCCTCAGGTACTCCGCCAGCTCTACCGCCTCCTTCAAGGTGGAGCCGGGATGGGAGGAGATCAGGTAGGGAACGATGTATTGCTTCTTCCCCAGTCTCTCATTTACCTTCTTATATCTGGTCTGGAATTTCTCATAGACAGAGTTCTCCGGTTTTCCCATCAGCTTTAGGACACTGTCGCTGACATGCTCCGGCGCAACCTTTAACTGCCCGCTGACATGGTGCTCACAAAGCTCCTTAATAAAGGTATCGTCCTTATCCGCCATAAGATAGTCAAAACGGATACCTGACCTGATAAATACTTTTTTCACATTCGGCAGGACCCTCAGCTTGCGAAGCAGCTTAAGGTAATCCGAGTGGTCAACCTTAAGCCTCTCACAGGGATCCGGGAAGAGGCACTGTTTATGAATGCAGGCTCCCTTGGTGGATTGCTTATCACAGGCAGGATACCTAAAGTTGGCGGTAGGTCCTCCCACATCATGGATATAGCCCTTAAAGTCCTTATCCCAGATCAGGTGGTTTGCTTCCGCAACAATTGATTCATGGCTCCTTGTCTGCAATATTCTTCCCTGGTGGAAGGTCAGGGCACAATAATTACAGCCACCGAAGCACCCCCGGTTGCTGGTAAGGCTGAACTTCACTTCCTCTATCGCTGGAATTCCACCCATTTCCCGGTAGGAAGGATGGTAATCACGCATATAGGGCAGGGAATAAATCCGGTCCATTTCCGTCTGGGTAAGTGGCTTGGCCGGAGGATTCTGCACTACGTATTCATTTTCTTTATATTTTTCTGTTAAGCGTTTCGCTGAAAATGGATCGGTATTGCAATATTGTAAATAGAAGCTCTGGGCAAACTTGGCCTTACTGTCCAGGATCTCCTGGTAACTTGGCAATTCCACCGCGTCATAAACTGATTCCAAGCTCTTTGCCTTGAATACAGTTCCTCCGATGAAGGTAATATCCTGCACCTCCAGGCCGCTGTCCAGCGCTTCCGCTATTTCGACAATGGAATGCTCGCCCATTCCATAGGAGATGATATCTGCTTGGGAATCCAGTAAAATGGACCTCTTTACCTTATCACTCCAATAATCGTAATGGGCGAGCCGCCTTAAGCTTGCTTCTATTCCGCCGATAATGACCGGCACTTTTTTATATTGCTTCCGAATCAGATTGCAATATACTGAAGTGGCATGGTCAGGCCGTTTTCCCATAATTCCGCCAGGAGTATAGGCATCTGTCTGCCTTCTCTTCTTGGCAACGGAATAATGGTTTACCATGGAATCCATGTTGCCGCCGCTTACCAGGAAGCCCAGTCTTGGTGTCCCGAGAATTGTAATGCTCCCGCTGTCCTTCCAATCCGGTTGCGGTATGATCCCCACCTTAAAGCCGTGGCTCTCCAGTACCCTGCTGATGATGGCCGGTCCAAAGGAGGGATGGTCTACATAGGCATCGCCGGTTACGTAGACGAAATCGCATTGCTCCCATCCTCTTTGTTCCATATCCGCCTTATTGATCGGTAAAAAATCTCTTTGCATGCTCTTCTTTCTTTCTATTCGTAAGCTACATCCGTATTATCAATGATAAAATCATAGGCCTTTTTCATCATCAGGCTATATTTCATCTGCGCTTCCGTTACCTTTTTAAATAATTCCTCTTTACTTGATACTCCGTAGGCAGTCATGTATTCAGCTGCCGCATCATCAAGCTCCTTATCCGTAAGCTCCAGCTTCTCAGCCTGGACAATGGCCTGGAGCATCAGGTCATATTTCCCGTAGAAGTCCACCTGCTGCTGAAGATAAGAGTCAAAATCCTCCTTGGTCATTCCCGAAGCTTCAATATATGCATCCTTTTCCATACCGTAGGCAGCAGCTTCCTGCTCTACCTGATAATTGATCAAAGCCGTATAATAATTGGTCAGGGTCTCCGGCACGGACTTAATTGTTGAGCTGTCCATAATTGCCTGCATCACATTATTGGCTTTTGTATTATCCATGTTTGTCTGGTTCTCCGTCTCCAGCTGGGTGCGGATTCCTGCTTTATATTCGTCAAGGGTCTTATAATCCGTATTGCTTGTTACATATTCCTCATTCAATTCCGGAACCACGGATACTTTAATGGAGTTAACCGTAACATTGAACACAACTGCCTTTCCTGCCAGGTCAGCGGAAGGATAGCTTTCCGGGAAAGTAAGATCCAGGGCTAATTTATCCCCAACCTTTGCTCCGATCAGACCATCCTCAAAGCCCTCGATAAAGGAGCCTGAGCCGATCTCCAGGTCATAGCCCTTTGCTGTTCCGCCCTCAAAGGCCGTACCATCCAACAGGCCCTCATAATCAATATTAACAATGTCACCCTTCTGTACTGCCCTGTCCTTTACCTCTTCCTTAGTGGCATTCGCCTGCAGATCCTCCTGGATCTGTGCGTCTACATCCTTATCGGTCACTTCCAGCTTTGTTACTGTTACCTCAACGCCTTTATATTGACCGAGGGTGATATAATCGCTTGCTACATAATCCTCCAGCTCCGGTAAAGCAGATGCCACAGTTTTATCTTCAGCCGCCCCGGTTACGGTTGGCGTAACGGTGGTATCTGGATCCAACTCCCCTGAAACACCCTTTTTGCCGCATCCGGCTGCCAGCAGCACTATACTTAACCCCATAATGATTAACAATGATTTCTTCTTCATTCTAATTAGTATCCTTTCCCTGGAATGTTTCCCAATTCCATATCTACAACAGCATATTTCATGTAAGTACAATAATACGGTACCATACTCCGTTATACCATACTTCAGGTGAAAAAGAAAGTAAAAATCTAGATTTCACAAATTTTTCATTGTTATAAATGTCTGGGAAGACTCTAAATTCTTTACGGATTCCCTTTCTAAAAATACAGTCTCTATCTCCTTTCTCTCCGGATAGGTTTCCCTGTCACCACTAATTCTTTTCATGATTAATTCAACAGTTTCCTGTCCTATCTTTTTATAATTTTGGGCTATCGCTGATATGGGCGGCAAAAATGCATGGAAAATCTCATCATCATCAAAAGAAATAATAGAAATGTCCTCCGGTATCTTTAATTTCAATTCGCCGGCTTCCATTATTGCCCCTAAGGTCAAATCATGTCCCAGGAAAAATACCGCTGTTGGCCGTTCCTTTAACCTCATCATCTTTCCAAACAGCTTTAATCCCATTTCTATTTTGAATTCCCCACCCATAACAATCTGGTCGGCTTCTTGGATTCCATATTCATCACACGCTTTGTTAAATCCATCCACTCTTTTCTGTAAGGTTGATAAGGAAAGCTCACCAACAATTGCTCCTATCCTTCGGTGACCCCTCTCAAGCAAATACTTGGTTGCCCTATAAGCAGACTCAC
Organism: Mobilitalea sp.; assembly: GCA_029974875.1. Next base: position 271 of record JARKQP010000960.1, on the reverse strand, counting down.
AGTTATTTGATGTGACCACATCAGCTTCTATACCGTAAACCTCTTGATCTAAAAAGACAAAAGGAATATTGCTCTCCTCTATTGCCTCAAATAAAGGAATGGATTTTTTGGAGTAGGGAATGATAATAATTCCATCCATAGAGGTATTTAGTATGGAATCCCTTTCCTTTACAAAGTCCACAGGCTGGGCACTATAGGAGCGGACCATGACTGAGTAATGATAGCTCTGCAAATACTCTTCAATATAGGTACACACCTGGCCCCAAAAGTA
>JARKQP010000958.1 GCA_029974875.1 Mobilitalea sp. | reverse complement strand
CCAACGCTACCCACTACCCCCTCTTCCTGGGTCGTAGTGACAACATTAACAAGTATCTCCCCCGTCTTCACCGCTTTTCTCACCAGCAAATGCCTCAAATACCCCTTATGACTAAGCTTATGAAAGTACTCCATCCCCCTCTCACTAGCATAATCCAACACACAACTCAATATCTTATTAAAATCCTCATCCACAATCCTACAGTCATCCACAGTCAAAATATCATGAAAGCTCCCCTTCTTATGAAGCCCAAGGGCCAACGGCCCACCCTTATATTCATCCCCAAAGGAAAACTCCATCTTATTACGGTACCCCCACTCCACCGGGCTACCCAGGATTCCCTCAAATTCATATTCCGTACAGACCTGGTCAATCAGGCGCTTTACCTGATCCTTCTTCATCTCCAGCTGGTTTTCATAAGACATAGTCTGATAACTGCAACCTCCGCACTGGCCAAAGCTCTTACATGCCTTTTCACGGCATTCCAAAGGAGACCGTTCCAACACTTCCTTCAAGCTTCCTTCCGATTTCCCGCTCCTAACCTTAGTTACCGCAAAGCTGATCCTTTGGCCCGGCATACAGTTTTTCACCACTACCTTATCACCTTCGCATTCAACAATTCCCTTGTTAGGAAAGTCCACCCTCTGCACAACACCTTCATAAATCTGACCTTTTTTCATCTATCTTTACAGGTTCAATCTCACTCGCTATCCCCTCGTCGTCCTTTACCTCTTAAATAAAGAACCTCCGGCCATAACGCCCTCGATTACCCTTCCTCCTTCCAATATAACAAATAGGCTATCCAACGTATCATTATATAGACAAACCTCCCATTTGTCCACCTCAAGGATAAGGAATTTTAGAACGGGGCTCTCTAAAACACGAGCCACCTTCTCCTAAATAGGGCGCGTTCCATTCTAACCAAAAATATCAGTTAGGATAAAACACGCCCTGCCTATCCGTAAATATTCACTTATTCATCCGCAATCTGCTTCTCCAGATTATCATATCTCTCACTTAAAATTATAATATCAATACGCCTGTTTTTTGCCCTGCCCTCCGCTGTTGAATTGTCTGCAACCGGCCTATACTCGCCATATCCGACCGCCACAACCTTTTCAGGGGATACCTCGTATTTTTCAACTAAGAGGCGGACTACACTGGAGGCTCTTGCAGTGGACAGCTCCCAGTTGGAAGGATATACTGCCGTGTGGATTGGTATGTTATCCGTATGCCCTTCAATGCGTATGTAATTATCCAGAGAATTGATAACCTCAGCCAGCCTGGATAAAGTTTCATCATTACCGCCCTTAATATCTGCTTTTCCTGAGTCGAATAGAATGGCATTGTCGAGACTGATCACCAGTCCCCTCATATCTATGCCAACCGTCATGCCCTCTGTTGCTTCTTCCTTTTCAAATGCGACCTCAAGCTTAGCTTGTAATTCCTCTAAATATTCCAGCTCATACTTTCCAAGGAACTTTTCCAGCTCCTCCCGTGATATTGCACTATCCTTGGATGAACTGTTATTCGGTCTATCCGGGTTGATGCTGTCCGGGAAAAGCTCTATGGGAGAGTCCCCATCGCTCGATTCCATCCCGTTTCCCCCACTCATCATACCGGCTCTAAATGCATTTGCAATTTCATGGGCCTTGGCTTCATCTACTTTACTTACCGCAAATAACACGATAAACATCGCCAGCAACAATGTCATCAAATCAGAGTAAGGAAGTAACCAGGCCTCGCCGCCTTCTTCTTCATGGTGCTTTTTCTTCTTTTTGCTTGCCATTCCTACTCTCCTTATTCTTGCCTTAACTCCCTAAGTATGCTTTCCTGCTTTTTCTGGGGAAGCACGGAAATCAGCTTTTCCTGTATCATAACCGGGGAGTCTCCCTTTTGCAGGGATAAGACGCCTTCGACAACAATTCCTTTTACCAAAACCTCCTCATGGCTCTTTACCCTGAGCTTCTTTGCAAAGGGATTCCACAATACATAGCCGGTAAAAATACCGAGGATCGTCGCGATAAAGGCTGCAGCAATCGCTTCTGACATCTTTTGCGTATCATCAATATGTGACATGGCTGCAATCAGTCCAAATACAGCACCAAGCACACCCAGGGTCGGGGCATACATTCCGGCTGATGAAAAGATGCTGGCATTTACTTCATGCCTTTCTTCCATCGCCGATATTTCTGCTCCCAGGATGTCTGTGATGACATCCTCTCCCATACCGTCAACAACCAAACGGAGGCCTTTTTTGATAAACGGATCCTCGATGGCATCCATCTGGGTCTCCAGGGCGAGAAGCCCCTCTTTCCTTGTTAAGGTAGATAACTCAATCATTAATTTTATTACTGCCAGTTCAGAGATGCCCTTTCGCTTTGTAAAAAGAATTCTAAAAAGTGCCCCTATATTCTTGAGGTTTTCCGCAGGATAAGAGTTTAGTATTGTGGCTACGGTACCAACAAAGATAACAAAGAATGCGGCTGGATTTATAAAAACCCCAAAATCGATATGCTTGAATATCATCGCTCCAACTACCGCAACTATACCTGCAATAATACCTAAAAGTGTAGTAATTTCCATCAGCTTTCTCCTCGTTCGACATTTTACTTCCTTAATAATATCATTTTTCTTCCATTTAGACAATTATTATTTATTGAAACTATCCTCCCATTTATCACCCCGAAAAAGCCTTAAATTACAAAATTAATTCCCCTCAAAGTGAAACTTAACTTTTCATTTGACCACTCCAAAAAGCCACGCCCCATATAGGACAGGAACAAAAAACATGTTCCTATCCTCGTGGTGCATGGCACAAAAGCAACGCCTTTTAACAGAAATTAAAGAGCAGCTTCCGATAGCTTACTTCTATATATTTATTTACATAAAAACCTCTGGGACAGGATATCCGAATATACCTCCATTCCTTCCGTTTCTGCCACCTGTATTACTTTCTCAATTGATGGCTGTACCGGAACCAGGGTCTGAATCACATTTTCCTTCTCCAGTATTATATTGTCATGGAAAACCACATCCCTTTGGCCGTCCAGAATTGCCGCATAAAAAATGTCTGCTTCCACAAGATCCTGGAAGAAATGACTTCCGTAAGAAAGCTCCGGCTCAAAGCCGTTCTCCCTGGATGCCACCTCGCAGATCACCGACATATTACACAGCTCCGTAAAATGTACCGGCACTCCCAGGGACGGCGTTGTGGTTCCCCAGCGTCCGGGTCCAATCAGCATGGCCCTCTTTCCCCGGATTGCCGTATTGATTTTCCCGATCTGTCTTGCCACCGTATAGCGTTCCTGCTCATTTAACCGAAGATATTCCGTTGCCTGCACGTAGATCACGTAATCAATGGGAAGGTGCAGATTGCCTCCCATAAAATTACCCTTGGTATATATCAGGCATTCCTCTTCCGGGATCACCTCAGGCAAAGCTACGGATTTTCCCAGTCCCTTCGTCTGGAGCGGCCTGCACTGGAGCAAATTAATCTTAAAATTATACTCCTTATTAAAATTGCCGGTGTATTCAATATCTACCGGATAATCATAAGCCTTCTCAAGGATTGCCAGCATATCCTTCATCAACTCCGGGAACGGCGTACTCTTCAACAGCTTACGAAAATCCAGGATATAGGGTGTCTTATAGCCCCTGACCCCACGCTCCCGCAACCAGTCCACCGTGGCATTGTCAACACTGGCAAACAGCTCCTTCTTCGTCCGGATATCCTCAGAAATGATTTCCTCCAAGGACTTGCTGGTCAGCGCATTTTCTTTGATCGACAGCACATCCACATAATGCTGTGAGAATTTCTTCATATCCTCATAATTTACCATGGGAATTCTCAGCGGGTCATCCAGCCCAATGATCTTTACATAATCCCCGTCCGTCCGGTCCACGGCCCTTGTACCCAGCCCGAAGACCATGCGCAGCATACCGGCATCCATATCCATCCTCTTATCCCAGACATATAGGTTATTAGAATTGCCCACCCCTGCAATATGGGGAAAGAAATTATCCCCATAATAATCGCCGGACACACGCTGTACCAGGATTGCCATCTGTTCATCCTTCTGGGACAGTCCCCGGTTCATGCGGTAATTGAGGGCATCCTCGTTCATCGTGCTTGCGTATACGATCCTGACCGCCTGCTCAAAGGCATCATAGCGCTCCTCCGGGGTTCCCTGGTTTACACAGAAGACGCTTTCGTACTTACCTGCAAAGGCATTTCCAAAATTGTCCTCCAGCAGGGAGCTGGAGCGCACGATTATGGGGGACTGCCCGAAATACTCCAGCATCTGGAGGAATTTCTCCTGTATATTGATCGGAAATTTACCGTTTAACAGCTTTTCCTTCAGCTCCGGTGCATATTTAAAATAGCCCTCCTCCGTCTTTTGAAGGGTACGCAGCTTCCACCAGCCATTTTGGACAATGTAGGTATAGAAAATGTCCGAGCCAAGAAAATAAGAGTCATGGGGCTCTAAATAGGGTTCAAACCTCTCCCCTGCCTCCGCCAGAATGATTTTTCTGGCCAACAGCATGCCCACGCTTTTACCGCCGATAAAGCCTGTCCCAATTTCACGGGCTCCAATCTCCAGAATGTCGTGTAAGGAAAAATATTTATCGCATAGATCCAGCATTTTGGATTCGCTGCCAATCAGCAGGGTCATGAGCAGCTTTTTAATGGTTTCCTGCTCCTGAAACGGCTTCCCGCGCGCCTCCCCTGCCTTTTGGAACACCACATCCCAGTAATCCAGCCGTTCCGTGCCACGGTGGATGCTCGAAAAAAGCTCTGCCGCTTCCGTGCTTGCCGTTATGCTAAAGGCTTCCTGCCCCTGGATCAGATGGGGGAAAAACATGGTCGGTGAGTACCTCTGCCACACCTTCAAGGGATGGATGTACAGCTTCTGCTGCACCTCGTAGATGTCCAGCAATAGCTGGGTCGTTTCACGGATTCCGGCAATGGTGCTGTAGGTATGCACATTCCTTATCAGTGCGAAATAAGCCACCGTATCCAGCTCATACAGATAGGGACAGGTAACCTTGAAAAAATTGCCGATCATCAGATCCGAGTACCAGCATTCCAGCAGGTCTGTCAGGCAGTCAAACACATAGAAGGCTTTCTTTCCCATTTCCTTGACCAGGTTATGCACCTCTGTCGCAAAGCTTTCAAAGCCCTTGGTGGCATCAATCTTACACACCAGGATCTCCGGCCTTTCCTCCAGGATACAGTCATGGGTTCCAAAGCGCACATACACTAATTTCCTTTTGTCGGCAATGGCCTTTTCTACATAGGGTATTACCATCTCCCTGTAGCTCCTGAGGGAATTCACCTGCCACACCACATTGTCCCCTAGCCTCAAATGATCAATTGCTCCATCCAGCCCCTTCAGCCCGGTACTTACTTTTTCACCCATAATATTTTTTGTATGATGTATTTCGTCCCAAATACATCAATACTCTCCTTTCTTCCCAGTATTGACCCAATCAACTTACCGCTGCAAATCTATTCATGTTCTACCCATAACGTCTACCTGTAACCTCTGTCTATAATCTCTACCTATAGCCTCTGCCTGTAATCTCTGTCTGTAATCTCTACCTATAGCTTCTGCCTGTAATCTCTGTCTGTAATCTCTACCTATAGCCTCTGCCTGTAATCTCTACCTATAGCCTCTGCCTGTAATCTCTACCTATAACCTCCGCTTGTAATCTCTGCCTATAACCTTTGTCTGTAACTTCTACCTGTAATATATAATTCACTTAATTTAGTTATAGCAGATTTTCACCCAAATTCCTATCCTAAACTTTATCACCCTGCTTCCTCCTCCATCACCTCCAATTCCCTTTCGGTTCCTGCATATTCACCATTTTTCGACAAATGCATATGATAAATTAGGTTGTTTTTCACTAACCTAATCTACCCTAGGAAGGAGTTAACACAAATGGGATACCGTAATTTTGGACCGGATCCATACTACGATCCATGGCGTTATGAGCAACGCCGTGACCAGCGCTATCATCGCCCGTATGAAGGCTATGGAAGGGGAGGAGGCTTTTCTCCATGCAGAAGCTGTTCTCCACTTCCTCCCTTAGGTTCAAGGCCTCATCACCGGAGACACGATCCATACCGTGATTTTCCACGCTTTTTTTAAATGCTTCATCTGACAGTTTATCCTGCATACTTAATCCAGCTATTTGCAGGACGATACCCGTGTTCATGAATTGTTAAAAATGCTCTTTACTTTAACAATTTGTAGTGTTAAAATTATACTGTACGAAAACTAAAATAACAAAAAGATGAAAGGAGTCCTACGGATGAGCAAGAACATCAGAACTACTGCTGTCGATCATTTATTTGAGGCAATTCTAAGCTTAAAAAATTCGGAGGAATGCTATACTTTTTTTGAAGATATATGTACCGTAAACGAACTGCTTTCTTTATCACAACGCTTTGAAGTGGCCAGGATGCTTCGTAATCACAATACTTATCTTGAGATAGCGGAAAAAACCGGGGCTTCTACTGCAACCATAAGCCGGGTCAACCGCTCCTTAAATTATGGCAACGACGGATATGATATGGTATTTGCAAGAACCATGAACGCCGACCAGGAACAGTCGGAGCCCCAATAAAAGAAAGTACTCCCTTGCCGGGTACAGTGCCCCATATTTGGACACTAAAAAAGCTCATTACAACAACTGCTGTGATGAGCTTTTATTCAACTATCTCTTTCCTTCAGCTATTTCTTCGCTTCCGGCTTACCGGAGGGCTTCTTCACGGCTTCCCTATTGCCCTTTGCCTCCGCCTTTTTAACTGTATCCTTTGAATTTGCACCAGCCTTCTTCGGGTTACCCGTCATCAGGGAATCGTCTATCATTTTCTCAATCATATGCTTCCTCATATATACATCAAAGCAAAGCATGCTGATGAAGGAAAAGGTTGTGAGAAAATCACGGTCTTCTTCCTCTGCCACATCCGCAAAGGATTCCTTCGCCTTCATCATCCTACGGATCATATCCTTGGTTATGGCCTCCGTCTGTTCCTTCTCCAGCCAGAAAATCTCTTTATAGATATCCTCCAGCCTGACAGTGGAATTCTTCCCGTAATAACGCTCCGTTAAAGGATTGAATATACTTTGGATATCATTGATCGACAGGATATTCTTAAAATAGTATATAAAAATGAGAAGGAACATATGCTCCTTCGTATATTTCTTCTTCATCGGCGGAGGTAACAATTCATTCTTCGTGTAGTTGTTAATCATCGTCTTGGTCAGCAGCTTGTCCTCACTGTAGCGCTTTGAGGATTTCAGGTGCTCATCCATGAAGGTCGTAACCTGATCCATGTATAAATCTATGTTTGGTATATCATCCGGCATAATGTATTTGACATCCTTCAAGCTGTCAATCAAGCTCCTGATATACTCTTCTTTTGTCATATCCAATATAATCACCTCCATTACATTATATAGTAATAGAAACTAGATGTCAAAGCAAAAATAATGATATGGAAATGCAGGATTGAATCTCCCACTACTACATGCTATAATAAACATATGTTTGTATAGTCAGCTCTTATTAGCGGCTCTATAAAAATAAGCCATGCAGCTGTTGCCATGGACCATATCCTTACCGGAATAGGCCACATAATGCTGCCATACGCTATGGAACGCATCTTTACCGGAATAGGCCGCATAACTGCTGCCATACGCTGGAACGCATCCTTACCGGAACAGGCCGCATAACTGCTGCCATACGCTGGAACGCATCCTTACCGGAACAGGCCGCATAACTGCTGCCCATACGCTATGGAACGCATCCTTACCGGAATAAGCCGCATAACTGCTGCTATATGCTATGGAACATAAATTATTTAAGACAGGCAGGTACATATGATATGAGTATTTATGATAAATTAAATCCCGAGCAAAAACGGGCAGTCCTCCATGACAAGGGACCCTTATTAATTCTCGCTGGTGCCGGATCAGGTAAAACCAGGGTTCTAACCCACCGGATTGCGTATCTGATCGAAGAACGGGGCATCAATCCCTGGAACATCCTTGCGATTACCTTCACGAACAAAGCAGCGAAGGAAATGAGGGAGCGTGTTGACAGGCTCGTCGGCTTTGGCTCTGAGGACATCTGGGTCAGCACCTTCCATTCCACCTGTGTCCGGATCCTAAGACGGTATGCCGATACCATCGGCTATGGCCGCAGCTTCACGATCTATGACACGGATGATTCCAAGACCCTGATGAGGGATATCTGCAAATATTTAAATATCGATACCAAGAAAACGAACGAGCGCAGCATCTTATCCGTAATCTCAAAGGCAAAGGATGAGCTTATCTCCCCGGAGGAATTTGAGCGCACCTCCTATGGCGATGTGACAAGGAGCAAATACGCCAAGGCTTACCTTGAATACCAAAAACGTCTAAAGGCAAGCAATGCAATGGATTTTGACGACCTGATCTGTAAGACAGTCGAGCTTTTCCAGGTGAACCAGGAAGCCCTTTCCTACTACCAGCACCGCTTCCGTTATATTATGGTGGACGAATACCAGGATACGAATACGGCACAATTCCACTTTATCCGTCACCTCGCCTCCGGCGTGAATGAATATGGGGAGCGCGAGTATAACCTCTGCGTTGTGGGTGATGATGACCAGTCCATCTACAAGTTCCGTGGTGCCAACATCTTTAACATCTTAAACTTTGAGCAGGCCTTTCCGAATACGAACGTAATCAAGCTGGAGCAGAATTACCGCTCCACCGGGAATATCCTTGGTGCTGCCAACGAGGTGATCTGCAACAACCAGGGCCGTAAGGACAAGTCCCTATGGACGGAGAATGAAGAGGGTGAGCCGGTACATTTTACCCAGTTTGAGACAGACGTGGAGGAAGCCGATAGCATTACCTCGGAGATCCGGCGCTGCGTCACGGAGGGTGATGCGTCCTATAAGGATTTTGCCATCCTTTACCGCACCAATGCCCAGTCCCGCCTTCTCGAAGAAAAATTGATCCTAAGGAATATTCCCTACCGGTTAATCGGCGGCATAAACTTCTATTCCCGCAAGGAAATTAAGGATATCCTGGCATATCTGAAGACGATTAACAACGGTTTGGACAGCCTCTGCGTTAAGCGGATCATTAATGTCCCAAAACGGGGCATCGGCCTGACCACTGTTGACCGCCTGAATGATTATGCCATAGCCAATGACATGAGCTTTTACGATGCGCTCACCCGCGCCCACTATATTCCGGGCCTTGAGCGCTCTGCTTCCAAGCTGACACCCTTCGTCAGTATGATCGAAGGCCTAAAATCCAGAATTCAGCAGCCGGATTATGTATTGAGCGGCCTGATTGACGATATCCTGGATGCGACCGGATATCTAAAGGAGCTGGAAGGGGACGGCGGCGAGGAAGCACTGGAACGTATCAGCAACATTAACGAGCTTGTAAATAAATTAGTCGCCTATGAGGAAAATGCGATGGAGCAGCCCACCCTAAGCGGCTTCCTGGAGGAGGTTGCCCTGGTTGCAGATATTGATAACCTGGAGGAGGATGACGAGAAGGTTGTCCTGATGACACTGCACAGTGCGAAGGGTCTGGAATTTCCTTATGTTTATCTCTGCGGCATGGAGGAAGGAATTTTCCCCGGCTATATGTCCATCCACGCGGAGAATCCGACGGAGGAAATTGAAGAAGAGCGCCGCTTATGCTATGTGGGTATCACAAGGGCCATGCAGCGCCTCTCCCTGTCCGCCGCAAAGCAGCGGATGCTGCGCGGCGAATTCCAATATAACCGGCCATCACGCTTTATCCATGAGATACCCCGCTATCTGTTGAAGATGAACCTGGCTGAGCCGAGGAAATCCTTACTGAATAAGGGCGCCTCCTCCTCCGGCACAGTATTCCGCTTTACGGATGAGTCGGCCTTTGATGATGCTGTCTTTGATAAGCCCCAAAAAGGTGGCTACGGGCAGCCCCAGACTACCTATAAGCCCTATTCCACGCCTGCTGCAAAGCAATTTGAAGGAAAGCAGATGGGTACCTTAAGCTATGACGTGGGTGATACCGTCAGGCATATTAAATTCGGTGTCGGCCTTGTAACAAATATCACAAAGGGCGGCAAGGATTTTGAGGTCACCGTAGATTTCCCTAATTTCGGTATAAAGAAATTACTTTCTTCCTTCGCTAACTTGACGAAAATTGACTAGGATAGTGTTTTCTTAATAGCCATGTTGTTTTAGGGAACGTTATACCAGGTAATTTTCCATTGAATGCTTTTTCTTCGAATATTTTGCAACTTATTTGAAATAATATAGTAAAGTAGTACATTATATGCTATACTGTACTTGTTCTTAAATAAGGGCTTCAACAGTAATCTATTTACTTGCTATTATAAAAAAGAAGGGAAGTGTTATCATGGGAAGTAAAATTGATGATCTTATTTGTGCCATTAAATCAGGTGAACTGGTTCACAAAAAGGATCAGGGCGACAAAGCAAAGAAAGTTGTTGTCTGTCTATTAGCAATCATCGGTGCTGTTGCTGCTATGGCCGCTATTGCATATGCAGTTTACAGGTACATGAATCCGGATTATCTGGAAGACTTTGATGACGATTTCGATGATTATGAGGATGACGAGTTTGACACAGAGGAGACGGCCGAAGAAGATACACCTGCCGGCACTTCCGAACAATAATTGAACCAGAATGCAAAACAGCTGCCGGCCATCGGCAGCTGTTTCTAATTTTATTTTCTTTATTACTTTTTATTATATTTGGGTCTATCTTATTTTTCTTCAGGTCTTAACTCTTCTTCCCTAAGGTCACACTCAGGGTTTTTTCCACATAT
>JARKQP010000955.1 GCA_029974875.1 Mobilitalea sp. | reverse complement strand
AGCATCTTTTTGTGAACTGTTGGCTGAAAATAATCTTTATGTGATCCGCTATGACAATCGGGATACGGGTAAGTCGACCTGCTATCCTCCCGGAAAGCCGGAATACACCTTTGAAGATTTGGCTGATGATGCAATCCATGTACTGGATAGCTACAATATAGAAAAGGCTCTTGTCATGGGAATGTCTATGGGCGGTATGCTGACACAAATGATAGCACTGCGCCACCCTGAACGTATTTGCGGTATTGTCCTTCTAGCTTCCATGTATTTTGCAGCAGGCGCTGAAGATTTGCCCTATTCCTCAGAGGAAGTCAACGAATTCTTTGCCACCTTCGGGCAAATAATCCCTGAGAATAATGATGAACTGATTGAATATGCAGTCAGCCAATGGCGGGTCACCAATAAAAGCAGCCGTCCAAAAGATATGGCACATATCAGGGATATGATTAAGCTGGATATTGAAAGAGCCACCAATTACGCCAGCCGCATCAATCATTCCTGTGCCCAGGTAACCGGGGACGAGCTTGGCAGGATTGCAGAAATCCAAATTCCTGCACTGATTATTCATGGTACGGAGGATGTGGTCATTCCCTATATACACGGTATAATGCTGGCTGGAACTATCCCGGATTCCATCCTCTACACAATGGAAGGAGCCGGCCACGAGCTTCATCCACAGGATTATATGCCGGTGGCAGAACAAATTAAGAGCCGGTTTAGTCCGTAAAACATTTCATTATGTGTGACCATGATAAGGAACCAAGTATTTTATACTTGGTTCTTTACTCAACAGGCAGATATACGAATGTCCATTTTAATGAATGCTATCGATAGAAGCCTTTAAAAAACGAGGCCAGCAATATGTTTTTTGACCCCGTTTTGCCCACTGAGCCTGATTAGGCGTCAGTCCACTTTATTAGGTACATTATCACGCCAGCAATGCACAGGCTTCCAATTCAATACCTTTTTAGCCTTTTCATTACTAAGCAAGGTATGATAATTATCAATCGGAACACGGATATCCGTTACCTCCGGGAATTCCGCCTTCATCAGCTCGCTGCTTTTGATATCCATGCTTGTATCATCCGCTGCAAGGTTAAGCGCTATGGAGCCAAGCCCATCTGCTTCGATAGCCAATCTGCATGCTACAGCGATATCGCGTGCGTCAATATAGCTCCATAAAATGTTGCGGCGTTTCTTTGGTTCATGGATAAATCCGGGGAAATCCTTATACCTTTCAGGGGTAATGACATTACCGATGCGGAAGGATACCACCTGCATACCGCAGCGTCGGTTAAACATATCTGCCGTTTTCTCTGCCACAATTTTAGATAATCCGTAGCAATCCTCCGGCAGCTGCGGATGCTCCTCATCCATAGGAACATATTGGGGAGCCAGATTTTGCTTGGAGAACACTATCCCATAGGAGGATTCACTGGATGCAATCACCGCTTTCTTAATACCCAGGCCAGCGGCAGCCTCGAGAATATTATAGGTGCTCATCACATTATTCTGGAAGGTCACCTCATTCGGATGGCTGTATGCCACCGGAATCGCTGCAAGATGCACAACAGCATCTGCACCCGCCAGTGCGCCGTAGCATTCCCCCAGATTCATAAGATCCACCTTTAGGAACCTGGCGGAACTTTTTTGTGGCTTGGTAATATCCACGCTCAGAACATCATAACCCATCTCTACAAAATGATCTACGACGTAAGGACCAAGTAGTCCGCTCCCACCGGTTATTACTACTTCTTTCATATCCATTACACTCCCTTTTTCTAAATTTCTTTTAACAGTAAGCTGCCTGTATCTTTACAGGACGCTACTCCGAAAAATTACCGGAACCTATATCATACACCTTCCCTTTTGATAAGCTGGCTCTTATGTTTTTCCCTGTGTTTTACGGCAGGATATTCCCAGCAGCGCGATAGATCTCATACCATTCCTCACGGGTCAGATAAATGTCTGCCGCCTTAATGCAATCCTTTAACCGCCCGGCATTCATGGTCCCTGTTACAGGCTGCATATGTGCGGGATGGCGAAGGATCCACGCCAGCGCAATGGTGGTATTGGTAACCTCATATTTGGATGCAATCTCGTCAATCCTTGCATTCAGCTCCGGGAACTTTTCATTACCCAAAAATACGCCTTCAAAGAAACCGTACTGGAAAGGTGACCAAGGCTGAATCGTAATATCCTTCAGGCGGCAGAAATCCAATACACTGCCGTCACGGTTGACAGCGGACTCATCAAGCATGTTAACATGGATACCTGCCGAAATCATAGTAGCATTGGTGATGCTCAGCTGCAGCTGGTTAGCTATGATCGGCTGCTTCAGCCATTTTTGAAGCAGTTGTATCTGCATGGGGTTTTGATTGGATACGCCAAAGTTACGGACCTTTCCACTGCTATAGAGCTGGTCAAATGCCTCGGCAACCTCCTCCGGCTCCACCAGTGCATCCGGGCGGTGCAGGAGCAGCACATCCAGATAATCAGTTTTCAGCCGTTTCAGACTGCCGTCTACTGCTT
>JARKQP010000950.1 GCA_029974875.1 Mobilitalea sp. | reverse complement strand
CCAACGCTTTCTGACCAGTAACGCATACCGGAAGCGGTATATACAGCGCCGCCCAGCTGATTTAACATGGGCTTCTTTCCCGGAAAGCACACATCATCCGTAATAACCTGGCCAAATGTCACATAATCCATCCATCAATCCTCAAGAATAACTTCTTTCCCCGTTGCGGAAGACTTATAAATAGCTTCGAGTATCTGCGTAACCTTAAGGGCCTGTTCCGGAAGCACCACAGGGTCGGTATCCTTATCAATAGCGTCCAGCCAGGCTTTCTGTTCACGGATTCCGTCCGCATCCGTAGAGATAACGGACTGCTTTGATATTGCAAATTCAGGATGGACCGTTACCAGACGTTGGCCCATTGTCATATTCACACGGCACTGGAAGCTTTCATCCGCGCCCCTATACATCTCCGCACCCGCTTTTGTACCGCACAGCTGGCATCTTGCTTCACGGATTTCAAGGGTATTCAACGCCCACGCGCTTTCAATTGCAATTACCGCACCATTTTTCATTCTGATGAAGCCTATGGCGCTGTCCTCCACATCATAGGTTTTTGTATCCCAGGGGCCATTGTTATTGCCGTAGCATGTCATAGGATCCCTGGCGATCTTCTCAAAGCTGACGCCGGTGACGGAATGAACCTCATAATTATCCATGTACCACAGTGTTAAATCCAATGCATGAGTCCCGATATCAATTAAGGGACCGCCACCCTGCTTGGATTTATCCGTAAATACACCCCAGGTAGGAATGCCCCTGCGGCGGATTGCATAGGCCTTGCCATAATAGATATCACCAAGGACACCCTCTTCAATGGCATTCTTAAGGAAAATAGAATCATCCCTGAATCGGTTCTGGTAACCTATGGTCAGCTTTTTGCCCGTTCTTTTGGCTGTTTCCAGCATGATTTTTGCTTCCTCGCTGTTAATAGCCATGGGCTTTTCACACATAACATGCTTGCCGGCCTCAAGAGCCGCACAAGTAATTTCACAATGGGACACGTTCGGCGTGCACACATGGACAATATCTATGGTTTCATCCTTTAATAGTTCATGGTAATCTGTATATACCTTTGCCTCAGCATCACCAAATTCCGCTGCGGCTTTTTTAGCCCTTTCCTCAACAAGATCACAGAAAGCCACCACCTTTGCCCGCTCTGGCAGTTCCTTTAAAGACACCAGATGTTTGCAGTTTGCAATAAACCCGCAGCCAATGATTCCTATTTTTTGCATAATATAATCCTCCACTTATTTTATTTTTTGGTAATTGCAAACTCAGTAACTGCCACTATTTCTCATACAATTGGTGCAGGTTCCTGAGCGCAATCAGCATGTACCCGGCGGGCACGTTTTACAATGGGGAGCAAAGGAATTTGCACCAATTGTATGAGAATTTTCACTGACTATACTGTTTCGCAATTACCTATTTTATT
>JARKQP010000944.1 GCA_029974875.1 Mobilitalea sp. | reverse complement strand
ACAACGGATACAAGAGCCCAGGTATTTAAAGAAAATGCGGCTGACTATGGCATTGAGGTTGTTACGGAGGTACGTACCCTAACTGACGCTACGGATGCAGCAGAGGCGGTTAATAATATTGTTGCAAGCTATCAGGATTGTGATGGCATCTTCTGTATCAGTGGCAGCGATTCCAGAGGCGAGGGCTGTATTCAGGCACTTCAGTCCCTGGGCAAATCAGGAAAGATCAAGCTTGCAATGGTAGACTTTATCGATGGTATCGCAGATCAAATTGATAATGGAACCGTTACCTGCGCCATCGGCGGACAGTATCCGAACATCCTGTTCACAACAATGATGCTGGTAAACCAGCTTTCAGGGAATCCGTTAAACGGAGAGGATAAGGTTCTGGCTAAGATGCATAATCTGGTACTTAAGAGCTCGGCAGACTGTGAAGCATATTTTAAATACTGTGAAGGTGAAGCCGGGGCATTAGCCTACAACGAGGAGGAGATCAGAGCCCTCTGCAAATATTTCAACCCGGATTTAACCTATGAAAAATTCCAGGAAGTTTGCGGCAGCTATGGTATGGAAGATGTTTTGGGCAGAAGACAGTAAGTTATCAGCTAAGGAATTTTTGAGGATGGTATCTTAAGAATTCCTTGCAGCATACAAGGAGCGTTTATGGAAGCAACTAAGAAATCATTGTTAAATGCATTAAAAGTATTACTGCTGCCAATTGCATTATTCTTCTTATTTGTAATTTTATCCGGCGGTAAATTCGGAACACCCATCAGTATTAAGGTTGTATTGATACAGGCAGTCATTCCGGTTCTCATCGGTTGGGGTATCAGCTTTAATCTGATTGTTGGTGCCTGGGATTTCAGTGCGGGGGCAACCATTGCATTGGCAGCCATGATTGCGGCAGATCTTTCCGGTTCTTATGGCTTGGTTGGATTAATCCTGGGATGTCTGGTGGTGTCCTTCCTGCTGGAGGCAATTACGGGCCTGGTGTTCACCTTCTTAAGGATTCCTTCCATCATAACAACGATTGGCATGATGCTTATTTATGAAGCAGCCACAACCATCTATAAAAACGGTGGGCCAATCTCGGTGAAAAACGGAGCATCT
>JARKQP010000934.1 GCA_029974875.1 Mobilitalea sp. | reverse complement strand
GATCCGAAATACTGGCGGATACAGATCCGGCACGGAAGGCGCTTCAGGGTGAGGAGAATGTGATATATTTCTATATCAGTCCTTATACCAATGAGCCATCCCTGATGCGGGCGGTACCCATCAGAGACGGAGATAAGGTGGTGGGAGCCTTGCTGGGACGTCTGGATGGTAATGCCCTTAGTGAGATGGCGAGTGACACGGGCTTTGGGAAAAAGGGTTATGGCTGCATCCTTGATGGCGGTGGGGTTATTATCGGTCATCCTGAGGAACAACTGGTCTATGATCAATTTTCAGCAGTCAATGCAGGTGATAATGATCCGGAATATATATCCTATTCGGATTTATTTAAAAAAATACTAAAGGATAAGCAGGGAATCGGTGAATATACCCTGGAGGGACATACCTGGTATGCCGGCTATGCTCCGATTGAGGGTACGGATTGGAGCTTTGTGATTACGGCAGAGGAGAACGAGGTATTAAGCTCGATTCCGACGCTTAAGAGAATTATACTGATAGCGGCCTCAGCGATAATCCTGATCAGCATTGCTATTACCTATCTGTTAGGCCATTCTATTACAACGCCGCTGATAAAAACGGTTCAGCACACAAAGCAGATCGCAGCTCTCAACCTTACCAGGAACATGGAGAATATGCTGTTACTTCGAAAGGATGAAATCGGAGAGTTGTCCAAAGCGGTGAAAAGTATAACGGACAGTCTTCGGGAGATAATTGGAGAAATTCGATTTTCCTCCCGCCAGGTGACGGAAGCCTCCAAAGACATGTCCGTAACCTCAAAACAGACAGCCGATGCAGCACAAGAGGTTGCTAAGACGGTGGAGGAGATTGCCAGAGGAGCTACTGAGCAGGCGAAGAATACGGAAGAGGGCACGATAAAGGCTGTTAAGCTGGGTGAGTGTATCGGACGGGTTCAGGAATGCATCTATGAGGTAGATAGCACCTCCGGGATCGTAAAAAGGGTGGTACAGGAAGGATTGGAGGAAATCAGGGTATTAAACAATATTACCGAAGAAGGCTCCAGGGCGGTGGACGAGATCTACCGTATTATAATAAATACGAGCGAGAGCTCCGGTAAGATCAGTGAGGCGGGCAACATGATTAATTCCATTGCCAGGCAGACGAACCTGCTGGCGCTTAATGCTGCGATCGAAGCTGCTAAAGCGGGAGAGGCAGGGAAGGGTTTTGCGGTGCTGGCGGATGAGATAAGAAAGCTGGCAGAACAGTCTACCAAATCCACAAAAGTAATCTTTGATATGGTAAAGGAGCTAAGAGATAACACAGAACAGGCCGTATTATCCGTAACGAGAGTATCCCAGATCTCCAAGGAGCAGTCTGTAAGTGCTGTCAGCAGTAAATCCAAATATGAAGCAATTGAGCAAAGCATGAAGAAAACTCTGGACGCTGTCCATCAGCTGGAGGGCTCCGGGGAAGAAATGGATCTCATGCGAAAGGATATTCTGGATATTATGCAAAGCTTATCAGCGATTGCCCAGGAAAACGCAGGCGCTACCCAGCAGGTCTCGGCGGCAATGGAAGAGCAGACTGCAACGATAGAAGAAATTGCGGGAGCAAGCTTTAGCTTATCGGAGCTGGCTCGCAAGCTGCAGGAGCTTATTATCAGATTTAAGGTAGAAGAGAGGGAAGATAATGAAACAGAATAAATTATCAGCATCCTTACTGGCAGCAGATTTTGCTGCCTTGGGAAGGGATGTACGGCTGGTGGCTGAGGCAGGAGCGGATTATATTCATATCGATGTCATGGACGGCTGCTTTGTGCCGGCTACCTCGATAGGCGCTCCGGTCATTCAAGCCATCCGCTCCTGTACGGATAAAATTTTTGATGTGCATCTTATGATGGAAAGACCGGAGGAGCATATAGCCTCCTTTGCAGAGTCAGGAGCAGATATCATTACGGTTCATGCAGAAAGCTGCAGGCATCTTCATAGAACGCTTCAGCAGATTAAGCAATTGGGAAAGAAAGCGGGTGTTGCATTAAATCCAGGGTCATCCCTTGATATTCTGGAATATGTATATGAGGAAGCAGACCTGATACTGCTGCTTATGGTAAATCCCGGTTTTGGAGGACAGACGCTGATACCGAATATGATTACTAAAGTAGCAGATCTGCGGGAGAATTTGTTAAGACGCAATCTACAGACGGATATCGAGGTGGACGGAGGAATAAATCTGAATACCATCGGCGATGTCCTGAAAGCAGGTGCGAATGTCTTTGTAGCGGGATCGGCCGTATTTAACCATGATCCGGTAAAGAGCATACAAAGCTTTAGGAGGCTGCTGGATCAGGATCATAAAGCAGGAGAAATGGCCGGTATCTGATTCTTACCGGATTATCTGCCGGGCGGTACAAAAACAGGATATCTGTGCTTATTAAGTATGAAACAGCTGCAGGGGGGGAGCCTTTAGATGATAAGGGGCTTTTGCAACATAGCTAAATTAGGCTATGGACAAAGGCTTCTTTTTTGTCTTGAAATTGAAAATACGGATTGCGAAGAATCCACAAAAGTTGTATAATCCAGGCGTACGATTGACTTTTTTATCAACCTAAAAAGGGTTTCAAATAGATTTAAGACTTCTTTTTGCCCGGCAGGTTTAAGAATGTTTAATCAGTTGATCAGTAGAGCAAGTGTAGCAGCATTCTCTTTGCCGGTTTCGGTGTTCAACATTCACCAATCATCCATATATGTTTGGCAAGGCTTTCGGCCTAAATTAAGAATGAAGGCCATTTGAGAACGCAAACTTCATTATAGATTTAGCATACATTATATAGTTATTTAATAACTGGAGGATAAAATTTAAGATGTCTAAGGGCTACAATTCAGATATTCATACCCAGATCAAGCTACTAGAAAATGTTATTATGTCAAGCGAAATGATTAATA
>JARKQP010000896.1 GCA_029974875.1 Mobilitalea sp. | reverse complement strand
TCATTATAGATTTAGCATACATTATATAGTTATTTAATAACTGGAGGATAAAATTTAAGATGTCTAAGGGCTACAATTCAGATATTCATACCCAGATCAAGCTACTAGAAAATGTTATTATGTCAAGCGAAATGATTAATATGGCCGTAACAAGAGCCAAGCAGTTAAACATAGATAATTATTACATAGGGGCAGGCTGTGTGGCGCAGACCGTCTGGAATTATCTTTTTGATAAACCGTTAGAATACGGAATAAAAGATATCGACTTTGTTTATTTTGATAGCATGAATATAGACCATAAATCTGAAAATAAAGTTATTGAGCAGATAAAACAATTATATTCAGATTTAAGCATTGAGATAGATGTTAAAAATCAGGCGCGGGTTCATCTGTGGTATAAGGACCATTTTGGCTATGCCATTGAACCGTATACATCCATTGAATCTGCCATAAACACATGGCCAACTACGGCTACGGCAATTGGGGTCAGGATGGAGAAAAATAATGAATTTAAAGTATATGCTCCATTTGGGCTGAATGATTTGTTTGGGAAAATTGTCCGGGCGAATAAAGCGCAAATCACAAAACAAATTTATGAAAACAAGGTATCAAGCTGGCTGGATAAATGGCCGGATTTAATCGTTATGCCCTGGGAGTAAATTTGGGGAAATAACAGGGTCTTTGAATTACTTTAAAGAGGATTGCAAAATTTCCGGGCGGTGGAGAAGCAGGGTGATTTATTCTTGTAGACATAATAGAAAATAACGTGAAAGCATCTTAGGAAACAGGCCTAGACAGGGCGTTTTACCGCCCTATCTCAGGTTTGTTTTTTTTGTTCGCTCCACTCCGGGTCAGCTAAATCTTCCTTAAATAACGCAAGAAAAATCCAAGAAAATACCGAGGTTAGCAACACTGTCCAAAGGCTTCGGCAAGTTTATCCTGCGAGGTCCGTCCAGGTACAAAAATCATACCGGATAAAATTCTGCCGGAACACAAACCTGTTTTGGTGCCGTATCACCACGAATGGTATCCAGCAAAATATCAATACATTCCTTTGCGATTTGGGCGATGTCCTGTTCAACATAAGATATTCTGGCATGGTTATAATAGTCAAATGCACATACGCCATACCGCTCCCAAAGGTTATCCTGGTCAAAGATGGCAATGATATAAGTCGCCATTTCCTTGTTGGAGCAGATGATTCCATTTACGGCTGGGTTATCGTTTAAAAAGTTTCGTATCAATTCCTTTTTCTCTTTCGGATCTGTAACGCCTGAGGGGATCATGCAGGTGTTATGGGGGTTTAAGGTGATTCCATGCTCCAAAAGGCAATCCTTAAAGCCTGCCAAACGGTCCTCTGTAACGGTATTCCTGCTGTCGGGCGATAGAAACACAATGTCCCGGTGGCTCTTTGCAAATAAATGCTCCGTGGCTTTTTTGGTAACATCGTAATTATTAATCATTACGGTATTGGTCCGGATTCCTCTCAGCCAGCGGTCAACCAGTACGAAGGGATACTTTTCTATATTAAGCTTCAGGATGGATTCATTATAAAGCTCGTGTTCTGTGGGGAAAATAATAAGGCCGCTGGCACCTTGAAGCTTCAGCTTTTCAATGGCAGCAGATTCCTTTTCCTGGTTTTCCCTGGTGATGGTAAGAGTTAAGAGATAATCGGTTTTGCTGATCTCTTCTTCAATGGCGTTAAGCAGCTGCTGGTCAATGCCCGTTTTCATGGAGGGCAAGATCAGGCCGATGGTCTTGGAGTGAAAAGCGCTGCGGTAGGTAGAGGTATTGGAGAAGGAGGGGATAGCCATAAGGTTTTCCAAGGAGTTTACAAAGGAGCCTTTTCCCTTCTTTCTGATGATATATCCTTTATCAG
Organism: Mobilitalea sp.; assembly: GCA_029974875.1. Next base: position 5,702 of record JARKQP010000896.1, on the reverse strand, counting down.
CCAGCTCTGCCAGGGCATTTTTAGAGGTGATGGAGCTAACCATATAGGTGGAGGATAATTCGTGCTCCGACGGGATGCGGTCACCGGGCCGTAACGTACCGTCAAAAATCTTCTCTAATATATCATTAATGATTTGTTTGTATAACGGGATACCTAACATAAATTCTCCTTATGCAGTCAATATATTAAATAGTATACTAAGTTAAAATAATATAATTGCTATGATGTATAATCAATATCATATATATTTATTGGCAATTATACTATAAATAGATTCAATAATCAATAAAAAATAATATAAAAAGGAATAGTAAGGTTATTTTAATTTGAAAAATGTATCAAAAATATAATTATATACTAAATATAGTATATTAAATAATTCGACTATTTTATATAATGGGTTCATCAAGGGAAAGGAGTGCATCAATGAAAAGTTTTGACGGAAGAAAAACGAATAGAAGTAAGAGAAATGCGGCGATTGTTTTCCTGGCTCCGGCAGTTGTGTTTCTTTTGTTATTCTCGGTTATCCCGATGTTGTATTCGTTTGGAATCAGTTTTTTCAGATATAATACATCGATGGCTGCAGATACCATCAAATTCATCGGGGTTCAAAATTACATCAATGTATTGACAGATAAACAATTTTTAGAATCTGCCGGATGGACCTTTACTTTCACCGTATTTGCGGTGCTATTAAATGTAGTACTGGGAATGACACTGGCGGTAATCCTGACAACAAGCTATTGGAACAGGGTATCCAAGATCTACCGGACTTTTTTTACCATGCCGATGATGATCGCGCCAATTGTCACAGCTACCATATGGAAGCTCATATTCTCGCCCGTATATGGGGTATTAAACGGGATATTATATACCCTTGGATTTGAACGGGTAAATTGGATGTCACAGACGGTAACAGCCAGGATTGCACTGATCGCAGTTGAGGTATGGGCGACTACTCCCCTGTGTATGTTGATTTTCATAGCGGCCTTAAAGACCGTGCCGGATGAGATTCTTGAAGCGGCAACCATAGACGGAGGAAGCTGGGTTCAAAAATTCAGACGGATTATATTGCCACTGATCAGGAATTTTATTACCTTGGTGATTACCATGCGGTTTATGGATTCCATCAGAATGTTTGATATCGTCTATAACCTGACAAACGGCGGCCCTGGAACTTCAACGGAGACCCTGGCATCCACCATTTATAAGAAGGCCTTCCGCTATTATGAGGTTGGGGAAGGATCAGCAGGGGCAATTATATTCTTTGTTTTGATTATTCTGTTTTCGCTGATGTTTATGAAGCTCTTTAGTGAAAAGGAGGAAAGGACAAATAGGAGGAGAAAGGCATGAAAAGTCATGGAATGAGAGCGTTCTTAATTTTATTGGGGATGACGTTAATCGGTGTTTTCTTTTTCTTTCCCTTATATTGGACATTTATTACTTCTTTTAAAACATCCTCGCAAATATTTGTGGAAAAGCCGCTATTTATTATTGATACGCTTTATCTAAGCAATTATATAGAAATATTCCAGAAAACCAATGTTGCAACCTTTTTCCTGAACAGTGTGGTAGTATCCGGGGCAACAACGGTCATTTCACTGGTAATAGCAACCATGGCAGGCTTTGGCTTTTGCAGATACAGCTTTATCGGAAAAAATGCATTGCAAAACTCCGTATTAATTGTACGTATGATACCGGCATTGGTTTATACCATTCCCTATTACATTATTTATAATAAGCTGCATTTGCTCGACACAATTATCGGCTTAATATTGGCTTATATCGCCTTTGCCCTTCCTTTGGCCATATGGCTGGCAATCAATTTCTTTTCCGAAATACCGAAGGAATTATATGAATCCGCAGAGATTGACGGATGCTCCGAATATAGGATCTATTCCAGTATCGCATTGCCCCTGGTAAAGGCAGGGCTTGTGGTCATCGCCATATTGGTATTCATCGGTGCATGGAATGAGTTCGGGCTGGCATTGGTGCTGCAGGCCTCCGATGCAAAAAAGACATTGCCCATAGGGATAGCAAGCATGATCCAGACACATAAGGATACACCGTCAGGCTCGTTGGCAGCTGCAGGCATGCTGGCCATGATTCCGGCAGTAATACTTTCCCTGACGACACAAAAATATATCGTAAAGGGAACCATGGCCGGAGCGGTAAAAGGTTAAGGAACCGGATCTTCACAGTTAATGTTATCAGGTAATGTTTCAGCTTTGATACTGTGAAGTTTGGATAAACAACAAAATAACCTGCGAAAGTTATAATCGCAGCGAATTGCAGTGGTTCTTAAGAACCAAAACAAATGAAGGAGGAAAAGGGCTGTTATTTTAAAACGGCTCCGACAGGTTTGTGGGCGCAACGCAGACACAAACCTGGGATGTGTAAAAATCAGCACAGAAACAAGGTAAAAAATGAAAAGGAGAGGTATTATGAAAAAACTGATTACGATGGGTATGTGTTTGGTGATGGCAGTAACGATGCTGGCAGGGTGCAAGGTAGCGCTTACGGATGAAACAAAGCCGGAGGATGCGGTTACCAGTCAGCCAAAAGAGAATGATGCACAGGAAAATGAAAATGGAACGATTGTAAAGTACGGAAAAGAATTAACAAATTTAAACTTAGACGGAACCCTGAGCAAGCAATACGAAGGCCAAAGCATCGTAGTGCCAGTTATGTCAGGCGATTTTGAAAAAGCAATTAATGATGTGGTTCCTATTTTTGAAGAGCTGACAGGAGCGGATGTTATAGTTGAATCTGTGCCTGGGGAGCAATTTACAGACAAGTTGCAGCTGGACTTAAACAATACAAAAAGATATGACATAGTGCTGGCACCAATTGCATTCCTGCACAGCTTTGCCGCATCCCAGAAGATTGAGCCGTTACAGCCGGTGATTGACCAGTATGCCGGTGCTTCCTACGACACGGGTGATTTTATACCTGCCCTATTTGAAACCTATGGGATGTACCAGGGAAGTTTATATGCAATTCCTTATAAACCGGACGTAGAATTATTATTCTATAGAAAAGACCTGTTTGAGGACGAAGCAGTAAAAGCCTCCTTTAAAGAAAAATACGGCAGAGACCTGGAGGTTCCAAAGACCAATGAAGAGCTGATGGAGGTTGCGGAATTCTTTACAAAATCAGCAAACCCGGCTTCTCCTGTGGATTACGGTTATTCAACCAACATGATGAAGGGCTGTACCAGATTGCTGTTTATTAACCGGGGCGGAGACGACGTGAACGAGAGTTTACAGCCGAATATGAACAACCAGGAGGGAATCGATGCGCTGAACAGAGTATTGGAATTGCAGAAACATGCCCCGAAGGAATGGATGCAGATGGGATGGGATGAAGCAAACCAGTTCTTTGCAAATGGCAATGCAGCCATGATGGAGCAATGGCCCGGTTTATGGAATACCTGCCAGGCCGACGGCTCAGCCGTCAAGGATAAAATCGGAGTAGCTATGGCACCCGGCGCAACACCGGTACTTGGTGGATGGGGAGTAGGAATCTCAGCCGGAAGCAAAAATAAAGAGCTTGCCTGGAAGTTCGTAGAATTTATTACATCAAAGGACGGGGAATTATTAAAGATTGAAAATACAATGGATCCCTGCAGAACCTCTACCTATGCCATTGATGAAGTAAGCAAGTCCAGTGCCTTATATGATGCCCTGATGGAATCATTAAAATATGCAAAGACGCTGGCAGATGTTGACATACCTTATGTATCCTCGAAATTAAACGATGTGATGGAGCTTCATATCCAGGAGGTAATGAACGGTAATGTTACACCGGAGAAGGGGCTGGCGAATATGGAAGCAGAGTTCCAAAAGGAGATAGAAGGAGCTTTGCAGTAGGGCTTCAGTAAGATAGCAATTATTAGATAACAATTACTTAAGGAACATTTCATTGGTTTTGTATGCCATAGGCGATGCTGGATGTGCGCAGATGGCATGCAAAATCAATGTTATGTGCCAGGCCTGTTGTATAATGGAAGGGAAGCAATATGAAGGATTACCGCGAGCAAGACTGGAATTTTCTTAATATGAACAGCCCTGCAGATCTATATGCAGAGATGGCTCCTGATGGTCTTCATCTTTGTGAGTACGACAGATGCAGGGACGGACATGCACTCATTTCACGGTTTTATGTGAATGGGGAAGACGCCTCCTTCCAGACCCGGGTCAGCAGCCTGGGGGCAGGGGTTGGAATCGGCCTCTATTTTGGTGATGGCTGTTATAGGGATTATCTGCTGGTAACTGCCGATAAAAAGGGTCTGTCTGTCCGGGTTCCGAATGGAGTGCCCCAGGGCGATACCTTCCGCATGGAGGGGGCGAAAAGATATTATGAAATAGCTTCCAAAGAGACCTGCCTGGAAGCTTCCTTTCTGATCGGGTTTATAAAAAAGGAAAATAAATTAACGGTGCTCCTGAATGGCAGTGAAGTGATTGGAATCAGGAATCTTGCCCTGCCATTTCAAATCAGGAATACAAGTGCCAGGGTGATCGTAAAGGCACTGAATGAATCGGGAGAAAAGCCGAAGGCCGAGAGCGTATTTAAGGGCTACCTTGCAGAAGGTATCGCAGGTTGCTACGATTTTACAGGAGCCTGCATCGATCCGGTTACAAAGCTTGGGATTCCGGATGTATATGTGCATGCAATGGGTGCATTTGAAACCTGGGCCAAGACCGATGAAGAAGGAAGGTTTGTGGTAAAGCAGCTGCCCTTAGGAAGTCATTCCTTTGTTTATGGCATGGAAGGAAAGGAGTTTCTTGCCTTTGATGAGATCCATAACGGATCCGCGAAAAAGATCCAGCTGGATTTTTCGGACATAGAATCAGAGCGGGAGAATATCCCCCAAAAGAATTTAAAAAGCAACCAGAGGTTTATCGGGCTAAACGGTATCTGGAGGTTTGATTTTGACAGATATCATATAGGTGAGGATGAAAAATGGTATCTCAAGGGAAAGCATGAATTTTCAAAATGCATCCGGGTTCCCTTCTCCTGGCAGTCATTAAAAGCGTTCGGGGAAGAAAAATTGCAGGATGATTATTCCTTGCATCAGGCGAATGCATTTACCTGTACTGCAAAGGAAACAGGGGAAACCGGTTGGTACCAGAGGACGGTCTGCCTGAGTGAGGGAGAGGCTGCAAATGAGGTGGAATTGGTGTTTGCCGCAATCTCAGGGCTTGCGAGGGTCTGGCTGGACGGAAATCAGATCGGCTGTACCACGGATTCTTATCATCCCTACGCTTTTCCCCTGGGCAAACTGGTGCCGGGCAGGGAATATGTGCTTACTGTGAAGGTGGAGTATGAGCATGGTAACCACCAGGCATGCTCGGGAAAGCAAGGCTTCTGGTTTACGGATTCGCCGGGAATCTGGCAGAATGTGTGGCTTCAGGAGAAAAGGAAGTTAACGGTAACAGACCTTTTCGTTAATTATGACTTCATAAGCGAGGAAGAGACAAAGCTAGAGCTTCATCTTGAGATGAGCGCTACCGGCAGCGGCCGTGTAAATATTAAACCGGTAAAAAACAGGATAGCCCTTCGGACAGAAGCTCCGGGATATTATAAAATTATTGTGGATTATATTACGGAATATGAAACGGATTGTGGAATTTTAATTAATGGAATTACCACGGGAATGCGGCTGTCATTTGATGCGGTTCATAGAGATTATTATGGTA
>JARKQP010000816.1 GCA_029974875.1 Mobilitalea sp. | reverse complement strand
GTGAAAGGTGGGGATGATAGCCAGGGAGGACAGCAGGGATACCAGGTTGATAACCGCTGCGTTAAAAAGGGCGGCAAGCAGCTTGGAGGTGATGATCACTCTTCTGGAAACAGGCTTTACGATTAAAAATTCGGTGGTTTTATCCCGTTCTTCCTTGGCAATAATGCCGCTGCCTAGCAATGCGGCATGGATTGCAGCCGTAATTTCAATATAAGGAAACAAAAAGGCGTAAAAACCGCTTATCTTTGTTACCTCAAACCCACTGAGCCCTAAAACAACCTTTATTGTTTGGGGCAGTTGGTTAAATACTTCATTTCCGGCAGAACTGCCTGAGCTATATGCGGTATATTTACCCATGCCGCTCAGCACTAATAATGCTATGCACACGCTCCATATAATCAGGGCTTTTCTGTTTGATTTTAATTCTTGTAGGAATATATTCATAATGATACCTGTGCCTTTCGATTTGTGATGGATAAAAGGGAGCATATTTGCGGGTCAGCTCACTGCATGGATATCCTTCCTGTTATATATAATATAGCTTGCAGCGATACATATAGTTACGATAATCAGGCTTACGATAAGATACATAGTCTCGTAGCTGCCGTTGTTGATGATATATGTGATATCAAAATATTTAAAGGGGGATAGGAGCCTTTCTGCCTTATTATCCATGTCCGTGATCAGCAGCGCGCCGATTAGGTAAAAGCCAAAGACAAATCCAAGGGAAATCGGAAGTACATTTTTAATCTTCTTAAAAAATACGGATACCAGCATTCCAATGGCAATAAATATAATTTGGACGAAAAGCATGCTCAGGTTAATCATAAAAAATAATTTCGGACTAAAATTCTCCGTATCCTGCAAGGCTGCCATCAGGGTCGACAGCCCGATAAATATGATATTTGTTCCTGCAACCGTTGTCAGGGAAGCGAGCAGCTTTGCGCTTACGATGGAGCTGCGGGATACCGGCTTCACCAGGAGGAAATCAGCCGTGCGCTCCCTGGACTCCTTGGAAAGGATGGAAACGCCCAGGTTCATCGCCTGGATAGCTCCGCAGAGGATGACAAAGGTGAATATCATAGAGTAAAAGCCTAATAAGGAAGTAAAGTATTCCGGATTAATTCCCAGCATAGCCAGGATGGCTTCTGGATAGCTTTCAATCAGCTTCTTAAAATCCTCCGCATCCTGTGCCATACTTGGGTAGATGGACAGGTACAGGGCAGCCAGGGCTAGTAAACTGAGGGACCAGGTAATCATAGACCTTCTGAGTGATTTCACTTCATAAAGAAACATGTTCATATGATTAATCCTCCTTTAGGGAGGATTTGTCCTCCTTAGGCTCTGTGGAGGATTTGTCCTCCTTTGGGTTTACGGAGGATTTATCCTCCTTCGAATAATAATGCATAAATATTTCTTCAAGATCCGGCTCCTCGATGGAAATATTGCGAAGCTCAATTTCACTGATGCTCTTCATAATGGCATTAATATTTCCTTTAAAGATAAAGCTGGCGGTATTGGCCCTCAGCTCCAGCCTTCCCACGCCGTCAATATCCAAT
>JARKQP010000770.1 GCA_029974875.1 Mobilitalea sp. | reverse complement strand
ACAACTATTTTGATAATCATAATAAGGTCCTCCTTAGGTTTAAGTGTTTTTATATATAGGTATCTGCGAAAAATAATTTCACATATTATTTTTTTGCGCTTCCTTAAGTTTAGTAGTTCGAATTTTTTAACTTATTTTTATAGGATTTGAATTCGCGTCCATTCCCCTTATAAAAGCGGCGGAACATCTCATAATACTCCAGACGGAGCACCTGTATTCCAACGATCAGGCCTTCCAGGCCAACCACTAACAGGTTTCCGATGAGAAGCACAGGGATATTTGGGGAACCGGATTCTGCACCGGAAAGCAATATCACGACGGCCATCATTCCCGCATGGCTCAAGGCAAAGGCGCCAATACGGAGGAAGGAGATGGTATTCGTTAAATAACTGAGCAGGACCTCAAAGAGCTCAAAAAAGGTCTCCATAAAAAACATGGCCTTATGCTCCGGAAAAATCTTCGACCGCTTTTCCAGCAGATGGGTCAAGGGCTCCTTAAAGAAGAGCAGCAGCAGCGGCAGACCGAAGAAAATCACCATAATGACGACACCGGGCAGGGGCCTGCCGGTAAATATAAACACAACGCTGAGGATTAAAGCGGCATAAAACAGAAGGCCTGCAATCCCGTTGGTATCAAAGAGCACCCGCCCCCAGTCCTTTGCCTTGATTCCGTTGATGATATTAAAAATCATGGCAAGCAGGATGAGGAATACGCCAAAGCCCACCGAGGTGAGGAGGACCGTCATAACATTTTCCCGGGGCGACAGCCAGACCGCTTTAATCCAATGCTCAAAGCCGAACACGCTGCCATACATAAAGCCGAAGATGGCGGAAAATACTCCGGCTACGGAAATAATGGCTGCCAGGTTCATCTTCTTTAGCTTGAAGAGGAGGATACCTCCGATGAACAGGCACAGCCCCTGGCCCACATCCCCGAACATGATGCCAAAGATAATGGAGTAGGTTATGGCTACAAAGGAGGTGGGATCAATCTCGTTGTAGGCCGGTAACCCGTACATCTTAATAAACATCTCAAAGGGCTTAAAGATTTTAAGGTTTTTTAATTTTGTCGGAGGCTTTTTCTCCTCGTCGGCCTGCCCATCGTCAATCACGCAGTAGACCAGGGGATCTGCTTCCCCTTCCTTTAATAATTTTTCTGAATCCTCATTAGAAATCCAGCCGCAGATGATATAGAACACCTCATCCTTGCCCTTGTCCTTGGTGCAGGCAGCCATCTTCCTGACATCAAAATTCCTGGAAAGCAAATTTACCGTATAATGGGCCAGCTCCAGCTGCTCTGAAATATTATTCAGGCGTTCCTTGATGAGTGCATAGGTATCATTCAGCTCATTGTTAATTTCTGTGATTTTCTCCATAATGGAATGGAAGGATTCCTCCGGCGTCCCGTCATAGGCATCCGGCAGCTTCATCCGTTCAAAATGGAGCGAAGCGTAAATGGCATCGATCCGGATTGCCTCGTTTGCCGGAACAAAATAAATCCCCCAAATATAATCGCGGTCCCGTTCACATTCGTAAAAAACAGTATTCAAATTCTCATATACGAATTTTGAAAAACGGGTGTAGAATTCATGGGGAACCTTTCCGAAACGGAATTTTATAAATTTTAAATTAATGATCTGGTGGATATTGTAATCCAGGTGGCGGAAGTGCTCAATCTGTGTCAGCAGCTCATTAAATTCCTGGCGCTGCTTTTTCAGCTCCCGCTTCTTTAAATTCAGGTCAGACAGCATGGCATAGGCTGACTCGATCACGCCTGCGGCTTCCTCCGGCGCCATCAGCTTATCCGCAGACAGCTCCGGGTGCTCCAGCTTTTTGACCAGATCCTCCGATTTGCTGATTAATTCCTTGTAGGGATTGGCTTCGGCAAAGGGTCTCAGGTTATAGGAAGTACTAAGCTCCGTTAATGCATTTTCAAGATGGATATCGTACTTCGTCAGATATTGGTTCACAACCCGGTCAAAGTCGTTTTTTGGTCCGGTAATACTAATAAATCTCATCTTTTCAATCATGGTCTATCCCCCCAGTACTATAGTTGGTGAAGGTATTCTTGTTTTTTCTTAAGATCTAATCCGTACCGGATGCATTCCAGGACGGTGGTCAACATATCGATCTCCTTATCCTTACGGAACAGATAATAATTGACTACAGTCATGGAGGCAGGGTATTTAGTGATTTGGTACAGATAGATCCGGTTGATGATACGGTCATATTCCTGCTCCATGGTACCGTTTTTCAGGTGTAGGGCAAAATCCTTATATTTTGTAGTATTCAACAGGTTCATAAATTCATCCAGCGTGACCGCAGCTACCAGCTTTGAGAGCTGGGCTATGGTAAGCTTATAATTGATGGGTATTAAATAGGTAAAAATATCGGTGGAATTCATGTCGTACATTTTCTTCGAACGGTAAATCCACATGATGTTCAAAAGGTCAATCTCTGCGCCCAGCCGGTGGGTAAAGACCTTACGGTTGTCTCCCGTCAGTATTTTATCCTTCATCCTCCAGGATTTTGTAAAATAATAAACATCCAGGGCCATCTCATAATCAAAGGAGGAGAGGTTACCCTTGCTGCCCATCTTACTAAATAGGTTATAATACTGTGTACCCTTTAGGTTATTAATATACTCATCCATGGAACGTGATACGGAGAGTTTATTAATATCGATCTGGGAGTGCTTTGTGAAAAAGGGATGGAACAGGGAAAGGTCGTAGGCGCTTTCCGTCGTATGGATCAGGCGGATACAGGCCTTCAGCACATTGACCTCGTAGCGGAAGAAGATAAGCTCTAAGTTCTTCCTCTGCACATCATTGGCAAAACGGTATATTCTTGCGTAATCCAGATAGAGGCCGTTAATAAAAACACGCTCCGCCTCACCACGGTGAATTTCCCTCTCATCGTATTTCTGGAACAGGTCATGGTAGCCCGGGTGTTTCTTTAAGTAGGCGATAAAATCTACAACAGTCTCAAAGCTTAATATCCGGGTAACGTCCTCCTTGCTGACCAGCTTTGTTTTCATAGCCTTCACTTTCGTGTTTATTCCGCTATAAGATATTGAAGTCTCCATAATAACCTCCATCTATCCATTACATTTTATGCTTCATGCTGTATGATGCCTTGGAATACCTTTTCCACCAGGGCATCATGGCTTAACTGATAGGTGGCTTCTAAGTCTGAAAGCTGTTTGTTGCTGCCTTCCAATAATTGCTGCTTTTCTGCCTCAATTTCCTGCTCTGCCTGGGCTAACAGCTGGTTGAGCCTCGCATTATTTTTTTCCGCTATGTCTGCTTCCATTTTGGCGATTGCCCGTTCGTTTTCCTCTAAGAGCTCGCTTTTTTCATCATTAGCGCGTTCAATAATTTGGTTTGCTTTTTTCTCTATATCAAATAAAAGCCCAATTACCTTCTCCATAAACAACCTCCTTTTCTTTGGAGACTTTGCCGCTTTTTTCTTTACTTGGAGGCCTTTGCTTCCTTACATTTTATTAGAGTACAGCCTCCTAGTAATCGACAATCTGTATAGAACCATGATACATCTTCTATAAATAAATGCAATAGGTATTTTTGAAAAGTATTCAACTCTACCAAAATATAGGGGGAATCTCTGTTGTTCGTTGTTGATAGTGATACAATTTAATCCATGGAATGACCCTTGGCCGTCAATATATGCAAAATATGTTAGAAATTGTAAAATGATAAAGGAATATCACGGCACAAAATTCCAGGATACGACATACACGGCAAGGTTAATTGTGCAATGTGGTGCATTTTAGTAAATAATAGTGAAGTTTTTTAAGTTTTCTTTGTGAAAAACTATCATAGACAAATAATGGATTGAGGTATATATTATATTCATTATTGCTTGTTTACAAGCGGAACAGAAAAAAAGCCCGGAAGGAGGAGCACAGTGATGATGAGATACGGAAATCAAAAGAAGATATTAAAAGCAGTCTTTATTGTCATCATTTTTATATTAGTAGCGTCCTCCAGTATTTCTGCCCATCAGATTGCACTTGAGGCCTGTAAGAATATCAAAAGCAAAAAAGTGGAAGAAATGAAGGACAACAGCTATTCTGCGAAGAGACAGGGTGAAATACGCATAAATCCGGATACAAAGGATCAGGAGACGGCTATCTCCGAAATTTTTGACCAGTCGGGTTTTGCAATTTTTTTACTAATAATTAAAAATCTGTTAACACTATTCTCAAAGCTAATTGTAATTCTATCCTTTTATCAGTTTTTCCTATACATAAAAGGCTGGATTATATTAGTCTCTCAAGTTAAGCTCCGGTTTTCTGTCATGCGCTATATTGAGCTTACGGATGGCAAGAAAAATCAGCTGGTTTTCCTGTAGTTATTTTATTTCAGTAGTTATACCGTTTATTTGATCGCCAACGTGGGTAGTTGGTGTTTCTTTGTGTGCATTTATTAGTCTGCAAAGTGTTAGAAAAGCTAAGTATGTAACCAAGTAGGTAATAAGGAGCAAGGCTTTTTGCAAGGGACTTATGAAAATCAGGAAAGAAAATTAGGAAAAAGGAGGTGAGAGGATGAGTAACTTGGCAGAAAAACTGACGGAAGAATTGCAGAGTAAGACCAGCTTTACGATTGACCTTTTTGGAAGCAAGATACCCGTAGCGGAATCTGTTGTGGTCACCTGGGGCATTATGGCGGTTTTAATGGTCTTAACCCTGGTATTTGTCCGTAACCTGAAGCTGATTCCGGGAAAACCACAGGTAGTGGTTGAATCCCTGGTTGGATTTATCAATAACTTTTTTACCGACATTCTTGGGGAGCACGGCAAGCGTTATATCCCATACCTAGGAACTGTATTGATTTATTTGGGTGTCGCCAATGTTGTCGGGCTCTTTGGAATAAGACCGCCGACAAAGGATTTGAGCGTGACGGTAGGCCTTGCTATTATGAGCATTATACTGGTTGAGTACTCAGGGATCCACCGGCATGGTGTCAAAGGGTATATCAAGGGCTTTGCCCATCCGATGCCGGTAATGGTGCCATTTAACATCCTGGAGCTGTTTATCAGACCGCTGTCATTATCTATGCGGCTTTTTGGCAATATTTTTGGTGGGTTTGTAGTTATGGAAATGGTAAGAATGATTGTTCCGGTCTTAATTCCGTTACCCCTTGGATTTTATTTTGATATTTTTGACGGTTTATTACAGGCATATGTATTTTGTTTTTTAACATCCTTATTTATGCAGGAAAAATTAGAGGCATAAGGCACAGAAACACAAATATTGTAACACAAACATTATGAAAGGTAGGAGTAGTGGATATGTCATTAGTAGCAATTGGAGCGAGTATTGCAGTATTAACAGGAGTGGGGGCAGGTATCGGTATCGGTATTGCGACCGCTAAGGCAACAGAGTCAATCGCAAGGCAGCCGGAGGCAAAGGGCGATATCAACAAGGCCTTAATCCTGGGCTGCGCATTGGCAGAGGCAACAGCGATCTATGGTCTGGTAATCGCATTTTTAATTATTTTTGTACTGTAATTAGTATGAAATGAAGATCATTTCACATCCGGCATTGAGTAACCTGATGGTCAAATGTCCGTTAGTGTGAAATGAAGATCATTTCACATCCGGCATTGAGTGGCCTGGCGGCCAAATGTCCGTTATTGTAGTTTGTAGGGTCATTATTGGAATTTTAAGTGTAGAGGAGATGGGATTATGTCATCATTAATAGCAATTGGAGCAGGTATTGCAGTATTAACAGGAGTGGGGGCAGGTATCGGTATCGGTATTGCAACCGCTAAGGCAACGGAGTCAATCGCAAGACAGCCGGAGGCGAAGAGTGACATTAACAAGGCTTTGATTTTAGGCTGTGCATTGGCAGAAGCAACCGCTATTTACGGTCTGGTAATTGCCTTTTTAATTATCTTTGTTTTATCAAAATAAGTTTCAGGAGTGAAAAGTTTGAAAGAAAGTCACTTTCAAACTATTTATTAAGGCCTATTCACTTTTTGAATAGGTCATCAAAAAAGTGAAAGGCACGGGTGTAATAATGATATCCATAAATGCAGCAACTTTAATATTCAACGTGGTTAATATTATTATTTTGTTTGTTTTCTTCCGCTTATTTCTTTTTAAACCTATAAACAATATCCTGGAAAAAAGAAAAGAGTTAATCGTGGATTCATTACAGGATGCTGACAAAAAAAAGGCTGAGGCATACCGGTTGAAAGCGGATTATGAGGCAGAGCTGAAGCAGGCCGGTGACCAGGCCGGAAGCATTATAAAGGAAGCCCGTGAACGGGCTGAGGCCCAATATAACAGGGTGCTTCAGGAAGCAAAGCAGGAATCGGCTAAGGTGATAGAGGAAGCAAACAGGATGATTGAGCTGGAACGGAAGAAATCCATAGAAAGTGCCCAGGCGGAGGTGGCAGGTATTGCCATGCTTGCGGCGGCGAAGGTTATTGGCAAAAATGTGGATGACAACACCAACAGGCAGTTTCTGGATGATTTCCTGAAAGAAGTAGGTGCTGCAAAATGATAAGTCAACGTGCGGTTAATTATGCTGAGGTTTTAGATACCCTGGGGCTTGACAAGGCAAGGGTGGACGCAGCGAAAAAGCTCCTCATGGGCTGCCGGGAATTAATGGAGGTTCTAGAAAGCCCGGCAATCAAGAAGAAGGAGAAGGAAGCAGTTCTTGATGAGATTTTTGACCAGGATATGGCAAAGTTTTTAAAGCTGCTGTGTGAAAACCAAACGGTCGGACTATTTGCAGAAATCATGGAAGCATATGATGAGATCGTATTGGGGCATAACAATGTGATGAAGGCAAGGCTGGTCTATGCGGTAAAGCCGGAGGAGCAGCAGCTTAAGGATATTAAGGGTATGCTCTGTGAAAAATATAAAAAATCGGATGTATTTCTTGAACTTGAAGAGGACGCTTCACTGATTGGTGGTTATGTATTGCAGGTTGGCAATACGGAATATAACAAAAGCATCAAGGGCGCTCTGTCAGAAATGCAAAAAACACTAATTGGGAGGTGAAGTGTTTGAGTAACATGAATCAAAGTGATATTATTTCAATGCTAAAAAGTGAAATACAGGACTATGAGATCAAGACGGCGGTAAAGGAAACAGGAACGGTCATTAGCATTGGTGACGGTATTGCTAATGTATATGGACTGGATAGCGCGATGTACGGTGAGCTTGTTGAATTTGAAACAGGAGTCCGGGGCATTGTGCAGAACTTGAACAGGAAGACGGTAGGCTGTGTTTTGCTGGGCTCGGACTATGGGCTTACGGAGGGCAGCCGGGTTGTAAGGACACAGAAGAGGGCCGGTGTACCGGTATCAGATAAGCTCATCGGAAGGGTAGTGGATGCGCTGGGCACACCGATTGATGGTAAAGGCCAGATTGAAGCGGAAGGATTCTTCCCAATTGAAAATGAGGCTGCCGGTGTCTGCACAAGAAAACCGGTTACCGTACCCTTGCAGACAGGGATCCTGGCTATTGACTCCATGTTCCCCATCGGCAGGGGCCAGCGTGAGCTTATCATCGGTGACCGCCAGACCGGTAAGACTTCCATAGCAATTGATACCATCTTAAACCAAAAGGGGCAGGAGGTTATCTGTATCTATGTGGCCATCGGGCAAAAAGCGTCCACGGTAGCGAAGATCGTAAATACCTTAACAAAGCATGGTGCCATGGATTATTCCATCGTGGTGTCGTCCTCCGCAAGTGACCTGGCACCGTTACAATATATTGCACCCTATGCAGGAACTGCAATTGCTGAATATTTTATGAAGCAGGGCAGGGATGTGCTGATTGTATATGATGATTTGTCAAAGCATGCGGTAGCTTACCGTACCATGTCCTTATTATTGGAAAGGTCACCGGGACGTGAAGCCTATCCGGGAGATGTTTTCTATCTGCACTCCAGGCTGCTGGAGCGTTCCTGCCGTATGGAGGATGAATACGGCGGTGGTTCCATCACTGCCTTGCCGATTATTGAGACCCTGGCCGGTGATGTTTCCGCCTATATCCCCACCAATGTCATTTCTATTACGGACGGACAGATTTTCCTGGAGAGTGAGCTTTTCTTTGCAGGTAACAGGCCAGCGGTAAATGTGGGCTTAAGCGTATCCCGTGTAGGTGGTGCAGCCCAGACAAAGGCTATGAAAAAAGCATCGGGCAGCCTCCGTATTGACCTTGCGCAATACAGGGAGATGGAGGTTTTCACCCAGTTTGCTTCTGACCTTGACAAGACCACCAAGGATCTTCTGGAGCACGGAAAGCATCTGATGGAGTTGTTGAAGCAGCCACTGTCAAGGCCGCTGCCCTTGTATGAGCAGGTCATACTGCTGGTTGTTGCCAACAATAAGCTGTTTAACGGTGTCCCTGTCAAGGAAATGAAGGCCTACCGCAGTGATTTAATGGATTATTTCAGGGCGAAATACAGTGATGTTATCGAAGAGATTGACAGGACAAAGGAATTGACCGAGGAGCTGACAGGGAAAATTATTAAGGGCGCTACAGAATTTAAGAAGTAATATAATATATTAGCTGCCGGAAGGCAGCATGGAGGATTTATATGGCTAATACAAGAGAGATTCGTTCCAGAATAAAGGGTATTCAGGACATCATGAAGATTACGAATGCCATGTATCTAATCTCTTCATCTAAATTAAAGAAAGCGAGAAAAAGCCTTCAGGCTACGGAGCCTTATTTTGAGGCATTGCAGGATACCATTTATGATATCCTGGTCCGTGCACCCCATATCAGCTCCGTCTATTTCCACCGCCGTGAGAACCTCGTGCCGGAGGAGAGGAAAAAGGGGTATCTGGTGGTTACGGCGGATAAGGGGCTTGCGGGAGCCTATAACCATAATGTGATACGCAAAGCTGAAGAGGAGATGGGGAAGGGTAAGAATAATTTCCTTTTTGTAATTGGTCAGGTTGGCAGGCAGTACTTTATCCATAAGGGTGTTGACGTGGACTGTGAATTCCTGTATACAGCCCAAAGTCCTAACCTGGGGCGTGCCCAGAACATATCCCTTACACTGATTGACCTGTTTGTTAAGAAGCAATTGGATGATATCTATGTAATCTATACAAAGATGATTACACCGATGCGGGCGGAGGTGCAATGCCAGAAGCTCCTGCCCTTGGAACGGAAGAAATTTGAGCAGAGGGACAGCGGATATGTCCATGCCTTATTCGACCCCTCCCCGGAAATTGTAATGGAGCAGCTGGTGCCAAACTATCTGAAGGGTCTGATCTTTGGTGTTCTAGTGGAATCCTTTTCCAGTGAGCAGAATGCGAGAATGACTGCGATGGAAGCGGCTACAAAGAGTGCAAAGGATATGCTTAAAGGGCTTGAGCTCCAATATAACAGGGCGCGTCAGGCATCTATTACGCAGGAGATCACGGAGATTGTCAGCGGAGCGAAAAGTTTGAAGAAATAGGTAGAGAAAGGAGAGTGCCTGGGTGAATATGGATAAGGGCAAGATTGTGCAAGTATTAGGACCCGTGGTGGATGTGGAGTTTGAAGGCGGAGCATTGCCGATGATTAAGGATGCACTTGAGATAACAAAGGACGGCAAAAAGGCGGTCATGGAAGTGGCAAGCCACATTGGTAATAATGTGGTCCGCTGTATTATGCTGGCATCCAGTGAAGGGCTTGTAAAGGGAATGGAGGTTGTAGCAACCGGTTCCTGCATTAGAGTACCAGTGGGTAAGCAGACTCTTGGTAGGATGTTTAATGTGCTCGGTGAAGCGATTGATGACGGCGGAGCAGTGGTTTGCGAGGAGCCGTGGAAGATTCATAGGGATCCGCCGAGCTTTGAGGACCAGAGCCCCGTGGTTGAGATATTGGAGACAGGCATTAAGGTAATTGACCTGCTGGCTCCTTATGCGAAGGGTGGTAAAATCGGGCTCTTTGGAGGTGCCGGTGTAGGTAAAACGGTATTAATCCAGGAGCTGATCCGTAATATTGCAACAGAGCACGGCGGTTATTCTATTTTTACCGGTGTCGGTGAGCGTTCCAGGGAAGGTAACGACCTTTGGAGGGAAATGAAGGAATCGGGGGTTATCAGTAAGACTGCCCTGGTCTTTGGGCAGATGAACGAGCCGCCGGGATCCCGTATGAGGGTTGCCCAGACAGGCCTTACTATGGCGGAATATTTCAGGGATAAGGAGCACCAGGACGTGCTGTTGTTTATTGATAACATTTTCCGGTTTGTGCAGGCAGGCTCCGAGGTATCGGCCTTGCTTGGACGTATGCCCTCAGCCGTAGGCTATCAGCCGACCCTTGCCAATGAGGTAGGTGAGCTCCAGGAGAGGATTACCTCTACCAGGAACGGCTCCATTACCTCTGTCCAGGCCGTATATGTTCCGGCGGACGACTTGACTGACCCGGCACCGGCCAATACCTTTGCCCATTTGGATGCTACTACCGTACTGTCCCGTAAGATTGTGGAGCAGGGTATCTACCCGGCTGTTGACCCGCTGGAATCTACCTCAAGGATCCTGGAGCCTGATGTGGTGGGCGAGGAGCATTATGAGGTGGCTAGAAGGACCCAGGAGCTTTTACAAAAGTATAAAGAGCTTCAGGATATTATAGCCATCCTTGGAATGGAGGAGCTGGATGAGCAGGATAAGCTGGCCGTGTACCGTGCCAGAAAGATCCAGAAATTCTTGTCCCAGCCCTTTAATGTGGCGGAGAACTTTACCGGTATCCAGGGAAAATATGTGCCTTTAAGTGAAACCATCAAGGGCTTTAAGGCAATTATTAACGGTGAGATGGATGAGTATCCGGAAGCGGCATTCCTGATGGTTGGCACAATTGAGGACGTGAAGGAAAAGGCTAAAATGATGGAGCAAGAGTAACACACCCTGATATAGTCGGATAAAGGAGGAACTATGGCTGCGAAATTTAAGATAGCAATTATAGCAAGTGATCATCCCTTCTA
>JARKQP010000760.1 GCA_029974875.1 Mobilitalea sp. | reverse complement strand
TCAACTCCAATATATCGCCTGAGATATTTGTGGCTAACTCCGCCTTCCAGGCAGCCTTTCTTTGCAAGAATGCCCTTGAGCTACTAAATGATGCGGATGGCCTTGGTTATTACATCTTCACAGATATATCCAATGAGTATGCCACTGACCAGCCAAGTGTATTATCCGGCGTAGGGCTGATTGATACCTACGGCATTAAGAAGCCCTCCTACTTTGCCTTTGAATTTTTATCAAGGCTTGGCAATAATTTGATTGCCCAGGGCCCCGGTTATATCATGACCTCCTCACATGACAATAAATATCAGCTTTTAACTTATAATTATGTCCATTATAATAAGTACTTCTGCATAAACTGCCGGGATAAGATAAGCTTCCAAAATACCTACAGCGCCTTTGAGCAGGGCGAAAAGGCCACCCTCCAATTCGAATTAACTAAGCTCCCTCCGGGACGGTATAAGATAAGAAAGCATGTTCTAAACCGTGGCAGCGGGAGTTTCCTTGACGAGGTTCTCAAAATTCTGGAGCAGGGTAACTCCACTCCTGAGGAGCTGCTTTATATGATGCTTAACATGCAGACCAACGAGGTGGATTACTATAAGAGCATCTGTATCCCCAGGCAGGAGGTATTCTATGCCAACTGTGAGGATTCCCTTAGCCTGACCTTGGAGCTGGAGCCTCATGAGGTGAATTATATTAGTATTTCAAGAAAGCTGTAGTGTAGAAACCGGGGCGCTTACAAAATAATCAGTCCCAACCTATTATGCTGGTTTGGGTCGCATTGCGGGCTCCTTCCCTTTCCGTGCTGCTGGCTTTGAAGGCACCGGACAGGCGTGAGAAGGTCTCTCTCCTGATGCTGAACCTTATCCCCTTGTGCTCAGTGCTTCTTTCCTATGCCGGTTATCTCTGGCTGCCTGCACAGGAGCTCTGGACTGCTGCCCCCTGGAACATAGGCCCTGTCGTTTCACGCGCCATAACTATAGCCCTCTTTATCAATATGGCGGCCATGGCAACCGCATTATACCGTTCCATGAGATACTCCCCCTATTTTATATCCGCCTTTATCCATACGGCCGGAGCGGTTGGATTTTTGCTGCTTTTTAGCCGTATACTGCATACCCTAAGTACAACGGTAGAAATGAGGAGGATTCTTATATCCTATACCCTCCCTTATCTTGCCGGAGCTTTCTTAACCCTCCTGACCTTGATGTTAGTCAGCACCTTTCGTAAAAGGGGGACAGCCATATGGATGCCCAAATGAAAAAGGGTGTAGTTGAGATGTGCATCCTCCATCTGATCATGTCCGAGCAAAGGTATGGCTATGAGATCCTGCAGCTTGTAAATGGAGCCTTCCCGGATATAAACGAAAGCACGATCTACGCCATCCTCAGACGGCTGCATAAGGAAGGGGTGGCAGACGTGACCATCGGCACCGTGAGCGGCGGTCCGCCCCGCAAGTACTATTCCATAACTGACCAGGGACGGCAGACCCTGGCCGTTGCAAAGTCCAACTGGAAGAACCTGATAGCCTCTGTAACGGCTCTTGGTGTCAAGTGAAGAAATTTTAAAAAAGTTCTTGCAATTGATTTTTAATGGACTTATGCTTTGTTTAAGGATATCCTTCATAACTTAAAGGAGGAATTGTATTGTATGAATCAAGAAAGAATTAAAGAGCTTGAAAAGGCAATAAACAGTGATTATAACAATATTACTGGCATAGTTATACTGAAAAATGGTGAAGCAGTATATGAAAACTACTTTAATGGATATACCGCCGCCAACACCCTTCATGTGTTTTCGGTGACAAAAAGCATTTTTTCCGCGTTGGTTGGTATCGCTATTGATAAAGGGCATATCAATAGTGTAGACCAGAAGGTATTGGACTTTTTCCCAGACTACAAGATAGCCGAAGGTGAAAAAACAATACAACATATTACGATTAGAGATATGCTGACCATGACTGCCCCGTATAAGTA
>JARKQP010000754.1 GCA_029974875.1 Mobilitalea sp. | reverse complement strand
TTAAAAAGCATAATACAAAAAAACAACAATAACCCTCTGATTACTGTTGTCCTTTAGTAGCGAAGGACGGATTTGAACCGCCGACACCGCGGGTATGAACCGCGTGCTCTCGCCAACTGAGCTACTTCGCCATATTTTTTATAAAAATGGGACCTATAGGGCTCGAACCTATGACCCTCTGCTTGTAAGGCAGATGCTCTCCCAGCTGAGCTAAGATCCCATTCGTAGGTACTCCATGAGTACTTTTCCATTATACTGGCAGTGTCGGAGTTTGTCAAGGGAAATTCATCAAATTCTTTGAATATTATATGTAATTGGAACAAAAATATAGCTCTGCGAACCGCTTTCTTAAGGTACGCCTAAACTCACCCTCTTATCTTCTGCAGCTCCATATATTCCTCAGGTGACAGGTTATATTCACCAAGCTCTAATTGCCCTTCTTCATAATGAATAATATTAATACAGGTATTTTTTAAAAGAATCTTTCCTGTACCGGTCTTCCCGTTGCTCAGGGCAGATAAGACGGAATTGATTGATGCCCCATGGGATACCATAATGATATTATGGCCATAATATTTTTTTGCATACCTCTTAACACTCCGGAGCATCCGGCTGCATAAATCCTCCCAGGGCTCCTTGTCATCCTGTTCACCGGAAGCATAAAAGGCTTCCCTTTCCTGGGGTGTCATTCCGGACACCTTCTTAAAATCACGCTCCGTAATATTTTCATCTATGACAAGCTCTTTTGCCTTAACGTGTCCGGCTATAATTTCAGCGGTTTTCCTTGCCCGGACCAAGGGGCTTGTGATTACTGCCTGAAAGCTCTGGTCCTTAATTGCTTTCCCGCAATTATTAGCCTGCATAATTCCGGTTTCATTTAGCTCTATGTCCTCACGTCCCTGGAACCGCCCCTGAAGATTCCAGTCCGTCTGTCCATGTCTGATTAAATATATTTTCATCCGTATCTTCTCCAAAGTAAGTTATGCTATTTATTCTACCGTAAACCCCAGAGAATTACTAGCCCAATTCGTAATTTCCACGAAGAAACAAGCCTGATTCAGCTATAGGATGGCTTTCCTCCCTCTTAATCATTGTAAAATTATTAAACTTCGGGTGCCAAAAGCCTGCTTTAATACGATAGGGGTGAAGCTGTATGCGCATATCCATCCCTATACCTAAACCTGCTTTTAGCACCCGAAGTTTGCCGGGCGGTTGCGGGCCCAAAACCTTTCATAATTCCCGGGATTCGCAGCCGGCGGTGTATTATAATTTGAACCTTGAAATAATATCCTGGAGCCCTACTGCCAACCCAGTTAACCGCTCACTGGATTTTGCTATTTCTTCAATGGAAGCACTCTGTTCCAGCATAGCCGAGGATGCCTCTTCCGTGCTTGCCGCATTCTCCTGCGCTATGGCTGACAAGGTCTGGAGCATGTCCGTAATATCATTCTTCGCCTTTGTCATTTCCCCTGCCGAGGCGTTCAGCAGACCGATTGCTTCCTGGGATTCATCCACTGCGCTCCGGATGGATCTATATTTCTCCTTTGTATTGCCGACGCTGGAGGATTGCTCCTCGGAGATGAGATTAACCTTTTTCACTGTTTCTACCGCACTTGTTACTACTTCCTGCAGCTCCCGCACAACACCATCAATATATTCCGTGGATTTCGTGGATTGTTCCGCAAGC
The DNA here is from genome assembly GCA_029974875.1 of Mobilitalea sp. Next base: position 1,524 of record JARKQP010000754.1, on the reverse strand, counting down.
TTTTTAATTTCATCCGCGACCACCGCAAAGCCCTTCCCTGCCTCACCGGCCCTGGCTGCTTCAATCGATGCATTCAATGCCAGCAGGTTCGTCTGCCCTGCAATGGACGCAATGACATTACTTGCGTCACCAATCTGCCCTGCACTTTCATCCGTCTTAAGTATGATATCATAGATTTCCTTCGTAGCCCTGCGGCTTTCCTCAGAAATATCTGCCAGATGTCCCACTTCCTTTAGACCATCCTTCACGACACCGGTAATTTTTTCGGAGACACGGTTCATGTCGTCCATATAACCGCGGTTCAGTTCAATAATATTTCCCAGCTTAATTGCCTGTTCAGAGCCATTCTCCGTATTAGCGGCCTGATCCGAGGCTCCTTTTGCAATCTCCTCCACAGTTCTTGATACCTCATCCGAAGCTGTGGAGGACTGCTCTGCCGTTGCGGTTAATTGCTGGGCTGTTGATGACAAATATCCCGCAGAATCCGTTACTTCGCGAAGGATTCCCCTCAGGCTGTCCGTAATATTTTGCATTGCAGCCGCCAGGATTCCTATCTCATCCTTCTTCTTTAAGTATTTTTCTTCCACATTCCCGGTGATATCCAGAGCTGCCATGCGGTCTGACAGCTTTGCCATAATTGATATGGGCTTTGTGATAGCGTTTCCGACGAGATACCCGATAGGTATTGAAATAATAATCACTACAGCCAAGGCAATCAGGATCATTTGGAAGATAACAGAGACAGCAGATAAAGCTTCTTCCTCCACCACCGTTGTCACCATGATCCAACTGGTTCCTTCGATTTTCTGAAAGCCTGCATATAGCGTTCTTCCCTTATAATCATAAGTGGTACTCCCGGATTGATGCTGTATGACAAACTTTTCCGCATCCGCTAAGGATTTGTAGGAGGGATCCCCGGCAACCGCCTCGATAGGGTTGATCTGGTTCAGCACCAGCTCGGATTCCGGGTGCGCTATGATTTGGCCCTTATCGTTAATAATATAAGCATAGCCGTCCTCCCCATAGCCTGAATCACTTGTGATTTCACTGAGGGTATTTCCATCCATCCTTCCGATCAGTACACCCTTTACCTGGGTACCGTCCATGATCGGTGTTGCTATCATCACCACCGGCTGTCCTGTGACCTTACTGATGATAACGTCCGAGACATTGGTTTCCCCCTGTAGTGCTTTCTGGATATAATCCCGGTCTCCCAACTGGCTCTCCGTGCCATCGGTGTATTTAGCCGTACCATCCTTTGCAACAACTGCAAATTCCATATATTCCGTGTTACTTAACTGCTTCTTTAAGTAGGCCAACTGTGTCCCTTCATCCGTCGATAAGATGTCCTCCTGCTGTACAAGCTTTTTTAGTTCCATTTTGTAGACGTCCAATCTGCTTGATACCAGCTTACTTCCGTCATTCGCCAATAGTTCAACCGTGCTATAAGCATTTCTTGTCAATACGGTCTGAAAAAAATACATACTGATTAGGGAAATGGATAACGGTAATATGATTACTAGC
>JARKQP010000735.1 GCA_029974875.1 Mobilitalea sp. | reverse complement strand
ATCATTTTATGAAGGCTGTCGGCACAATAATACGCAAACCTGATGTGGCTGTGGCAGACATAGAGCTTTTGGACGAGGAAGAGAAAAGTGAAATAATATACGGTTTTAACGAAACATCCGCAGATCATGGCAGGTATTTTTCTACGGTGAAGGAGTTGTTTGAAGCCCAGGCGGAAAGAACACCGCAGAATATTGCAGTTGTATGCGGTGACCGCCGTATGACCTATGCGGAGCTTGACGCAAGTGCCGGAAAGCTTGCGTCGCTGTTAAGGCAAAAAGGAGCAGGACGCGATTGTATAGTGGGCATAATGGTGCCGCCTTCCATAGAGATGGTGACGGCCATGCTGGGAGTGCTGAAAGCAGGAGGTGCATACCTGCCCCTGGATGCTGAGCTGCCGGAAGACAGGTTAAGCTTTATGCTTGAGGACAGCGGAGCACAAATACTTATTGTAAAGGGTCCGGACTTTGTGAATGCCATTTTCAAGGGTGAGGTAATAGATATTGAAAAGGATGCAGTATCGGTTAAAGAATGGGAAGGTGACGATAATACTGCAGATGCCGATGCTCTTGCATATGTCATATATACATCGGGTACGACGGGCAGGCCGAAGGGAGTAATGCTTGAAAACAGGGGACTTGCAAACTACGTGTCGTGGTTTACGGCAAAAGCGGGTCTGGAAGAGGGAGACAGGACGGTGCTCCTATCCTCTTTTGCCTTTGACCTTGGATATACGGCGCTGTATTCAAGCCTTTTAAACGGCTGTGAGCTGCACCTGATGTCCAGGGAGGAGTACTCCGACCCGGGAGTGCTGCTAAGCTACATGGGGCGCAACAGGATAACATATATAAAATGCACACCGTCTTTCTTTGGTATGATGGTAAATTCTACTGTGTTTCAGAGGTACGCACTTGATTCATTGAGACTTGTGGTGCTAGGCGGTGAGGCCATAAGTCCCGGGGATGTGGATAAATTCCGGAAGCGGTACGCGAATACGCAGGTGATGAACCATTACGGTCCGACAGAAGCTACCATAGGATGCATAGCTACATATATAGATTTCGGGAAATTTGAGGAATACAGCAAGCAGCCTGTCATAGGCATGCCCATAGACAATATGAGGGTGTACATACTGGATAGCAGCCTGAAGCCTGTACCCATAGGTGTGAGCGGAGAAATATATGTATCGGGTGAAGGGCTGGCAAGAGGATATATTAACAGATCAGAATTGACAGCAGAAAAGTTCATGGAGGACCCTTTCTGCTTAAGCAGCCGCATGTATAGGACCGGTGACCTTGGAAGGCATAGGTATGACGGAAGCATAGAGTTCCTGGGCAGAAAGGACCAGCAGATAAAGATAAGGGGATACAGGGTTGAGCCGGGAGAGATAGAGGCTGTGCTGATGGGGTGCGAGCATGTAAGTGAAGCACTGGTGACAGCAGGAGAGGACAAAAACGGAGACAGGTATCTGTGTGCATACGTAGTATGTGAGGCTGGAGTAAGTGCAGGTGATATAAGGAGCTGCATATCGGAAAAGCTTCCATGGTACATGGTGCCGTCCTACATAATACCGCTGGAAAAGATGCCCCTTACCCCAAACGGTAAGATAGACAGGAAAGCACTTCCGGACCCGCTGGCAGATGGAATTGGTATTGGAAGGAAGTACAGGGAGCCTTCTGGGGAGCTGGAAGAGAAGCTTGCAGATATATGGAAGGATATACTGTCCATAGAAAAGATAGGAGCGGATGAAAGCTTCTTTGACCTTGGAGGGCATTCACTGAAAGCAGCAATGCTTGTAAACAGGATACATAGGGAGCTTGATGCGGAGGTACCCTTAAAAGAAGTATTCAGGCATCCTACGGTAGAAGGCCTTTGCAAATATATAGGCGGTGCGGGAAACAGCAGGTACTGCTCCATACGCCGTGTGGAGGAGAGGGAATATTATCCGGTATCCTCAGCGCAGAAGAGGCTTTATGTAATAAATCAGCTGGAGGGTGCTGAGGTAGCGTATAACGTGCCGGGAGCGGTTGTGATAAGTGGAAGGCTTGATGTGGAGAGGCTTAAAGGGACCTTAAGGAAGCTGGTTCATAGACATGAGTCACTGAGGACATCCTTTGAGATGGTGGATGGAAAGCCTGTGCAGAGGATTCACAGGGAAGCGGAGCCTGACATAAGCTTTATGGAAGCGGACAGTGGGAGCCTGGAGAATATGGTAAGAGGGTTTGTACGTCCCTTTGATTTGAGCAAGGCACCGCTTTTCAGGGCAGGGCTTGTGAAGCTTGAGGAGGATAAGCACCTTCTGCTGTATGACCTGCACCACATAATATCCGATGGAGTATCAAGGGGTATGCTGGTAAAAGAGCTTGCAGCATTGTACGAAGGCCAGGAGCTGCCCCAATTGAGAATACAGTACAGGGACTATGCAGTATGGCAGGAGGAGCATAAGGAAGCAGGGGCATTAAAGAAGCAGGAGGAATATTGGAAGGAAGTACTTAAGGGTGAGATACCTGTGCTAAACATGCCTGCGGATTATCCAAGGCCAAGAGTGCAGAGCTTTGAAGGGGACAGGATAGTATTTGGGATAGACGGAGAATTGACGGCAAGACTTAAGGAGGTAGCGGGCAGGAACGGAGCGACCCTCTATATGGTACTGCTTGCTGCATACAATGTGCTGCTATGGAAATACACAGGCCAGGAGGACATACTGATAGGGTCGCCGGTGGCAGGCAGGCCCCATGCGGACCTTGAGAAGATAATGGGAATTTTTATAAATACTCTGGTGATGAGGAACAATCCTGAAGGCGGTAAGGAGTTTGCAGAATTTTTAAAGGAAGTAAGGGAGAACTGCCTCAAGGCTTATGAGAACCAGGAGTACCAGTTCGAGGAGCTTGTGGAGACCATAGCCGTCAAAAGAGATATGAGCAGAAATCCTCTCTTTGATACGGTATTTGTTTTACAGAATACGGGTATAGAGAATATAAAAATAAAGGAGCTTGATTTTGCACCATACAAGCTAAACAGCATAACATCCAAGTTTGATATCACTCTGCAGGCTGTAGAAGAGGATGCAGGCATCAGCTTTGAAATAGAGTATTGCAGCAGGGTATTTTCAAGAGAAACCATGGAGAGGTTTTCGCATCATTTTTCAAATATCATTGAACAGGTTTCACTCTGCCCGGAAATCAGGCTGAGAGATATAAACTTAATTTGTGAGGAAGAAAGGGATAGGATACTACATGAATTCAACAGCACGGCGATGGATTATCCCGGAAACAAAACGATACATGAGCTTTTTGAGGAGCAGGTGTCAAAAGCTCCGCATAATACGGCAGTGGTTTTTGGAGATACAGAGCTGACATACTCAGAGCTGAACTCAAGGGCCAATCACCTTGCAAGGCTACTGAGAGAAAAGGGCCTAAAGCAGAATGATATCGCAGCAATAATTGTTGATCAATCCATAGAAATGATGATAGGTGTTCTGGGCGTTTTAAAGGCTGGGGGAGCATTTCTTCCCATTGATCCCGGATACCCGAAAAACAGGGTATCGTCTATGCTTCAAGACAGCAATGCAAAGCTGGTGCTTTCAAAAAACAGTATTGTTAGAGGCTTTGATCTGACTTTACATGAAGCAGTTGCTCTTGATGCTTTGCTGGAGA
>JARKQP010000727.1 GCA_029974875.1 Mobilitalea sp. | reverse complement strand
CCGGATGAGGTATTCCGGTTAATTTACCAGGAATATGAGAAACGGTTAAGACGGGCAAACCTCATCGATTTTGATGATATGCTCTTAATGTGCTATGAGCTTTTGACCCAGCGTAAGGATATCCTGGCTCTTTGGCAGGATAAATTTAAGTATATCCTGGTGGATGAATTCCAGGATATTAACCTGGTGCAGTACGAGATAGTAAAGCTTCTTGCGGCACCCCAGAATAATATCTTTATTGTGGGGGATGATGACCAGTCAATTTATCGTTTCCGTGGGGCAAAGCCGGAGATTATGCTTGGGTTTCCGACAGACTACCCGGGGAGCAAAAAGATCATTCTGGACACCAACTACCGCTCTGCCTCCAGTATCTTAAAGGCGTCCAATTGCCTGATCGGGCATAATGAGAACCGTTTTGAAAAGAGCGCCAGGGCTATGAAGGAAGCCGGGGAGGAACCGGTCATCCGCCATTTCCCTACCCTTTCCGAGGAGAACAAGGCCGTGGCAGAAGAGCTGTTAAGCTTGAATAAGAAAGGGATCCCCTTATCCCAGATGGCGGTTTTAGTGCGGACCACCCTCGGGGCCGGCTCCCTGGTACATAAATTAATGGAATATAACATCCCCTTCCGTATGAGGGATAGCCTGCCGAATGTATTCGACCATTGGATCACCAGGGATCTTCTTTGTTATATCCAGATTGCACTTGGCAAGTCGGACAGGGGGCTGTTCCTGCAGATCATTAACCGCCCAAAGCGCTATATAAGCAGGGATTGCTTTGACACGCCGATGGTGGATTTGGATCAGGTTAAGGATTATTATGAAGACAAGACCTGGGTTTTGGAGAGGCTTGACCAGCTGGAATACGACCTGGCTTTATTGTCGGGAATGAAGCCCTATGCTGCTGTTAATTATATCAGAAGAGCCATTGGCTACGAGGATTACTTAAAGGAGTATGCAGAGCTTCGGAGGATCAAGGCCGGAGAGCTGGCCGATATCCTGGATGAAGTCCAGGAAAGTGCAAAAGAATTTAATACCTTTGAGGAGTGGTTTTCCTATATGGAGGACTACAAGGAGGAGCTTAAGAAGCAGACCAAGGATAACAGGGAGCAAAGGAAGGACAGCGTAATGTTAGCTACCATGCACAGCTCGAAGGGACTGGAGTTTGAAGCGGT
>JARKQP010000723.1 GCA_029974875.1 Mobilitalea sp. | reverse complement strand
AAAGAAATAAAATTAATTAACGGGTTTGCCCGGAGCCATGCCAGGACTTTCATGGCAATTTGTGCGGTAAATGGCGTGGACATAAGGGTGGAAGAAATAAAATTAGTGAAGGAAGCTGGCCCGGAGCCATGCCAGGACATCCATGACAAATTGTACAGTATGCGGCGTGGACATAAAGATGGAAGGCAGTGAATTAGGAGGCAAGGTTTTGGAAAATTTATTTGTAGACAAATTAATTCAGATCTTACCGGAAGAACGGATTAAATTGAAGGAACCTATGACAAACCATACATCGCTGCATATTGGCGGGGAAGCGGACTATCTGGCGCTCCCCATATCCACTGGGGAAGTATGTGCTATCGTAAGTCTGTGCAAGCAGGAAAGGATGCCCTATTATATCATGGGAAACGGAAGCAACCTATTGGTTTCTGATTCGGGCTACAGGGGACTCATCCTTAAGCTGGGCGAGGATTTTTCGAATATCCAGGTCAGTGGAGACGGAGCGGTTACAGCACAGGCAGGGGTACTTTTGTCAAAGCTGGCAAGCGTGATCGCTGACCATAGCCTGACAGGCTTTGAATTCGCCTCGGGAATTCCGGGAACCCTGGGCGGTGCAGTGACAATGAACGCCGGTGCCTATGACGGTGAGATGAAGCACTGCCTGATGGCTGCTAAGGTTCTTGACGAAGCAGGAAATGTACTTGTACTAAATGCAGAGGAATTAAAACTTGGTTACCGGCATAGTATTTTACAGGAGAAGGGTTATGTGCTGCTGGAAGCGGATATGAAATTTACTTACGGTGACCCGGAAGAAATCCGCCAGAAGATAAAGGAGCTGAATGCCAGGAGGCGTGAAAAGCAGCCCTTGGATAAATACAGTGCCGGAAGCACCTTTAAAAGACCCCAGGGGTATTTTGCCGGTAAGCTCATCAGTGATGCAGGGCTGCGCGGTTACCAGGTCGGAGGGGCAGCAGTATCCGAAAAGCATTGCGGGTTCATAATTAACAAAGAGGATGCAACCGCAAGGGAGTTTTTGACTGTCATAGAGGACGTAAGGCGCATTGTGGAAGAGAAGTATGGTATCAGGCTGGAGCCGGAGGTAAAATTCTTAGGAGAGTTCTGACCGGTCAATCGTCATGGCTGTTGCCTGCAGCAGAATGGAGAAGTGTGAAAAGTCTTACTAGAGTAAGACTTTGGAAGTTCTAAGGCACCAAAAGACGGTACCTAACAATTTCTATGCTTCACACTGGAAGAAATGAAATAACTGGGTCAAAGGAAGGGCCGGGTCCATGCGGGCATTTTCATGGCAATTTGTGGAGGGAGGTGCATGGACATAGTATGCGGTTTGTCATAGTTACAGGAATGTCGGGAGCGGGAAAGAGCTCCGTACTGAAGATGCTGGAGGATGCAGGGTATTTTTGCGTGGATAATCTTCCAATCCAATTATTAAAAAAATTTATACGTCTCATTGAACAGGGCAACCAGTCAAATGTTGCCTTGGGTATTGACATTAGGAGCGGACAAGCCCTGAAGGCAATGGAAGCAGTGCTGCAGGATATTAACCGTTCCGGATTCTCTTATGAGATACTATTTTTGGACTGTTCACCTGGGGTTCTGGTGAAGCGCTACAAGGAGACCCGGAGGATCCATCCGCTGTCCGAGGTAGGAAGGGTAGAAAAAGGAATTGCCCTGGAACGGGAACGGTTGGAGTTTCTGCGGAAGAAAGCGGATGTCATTATTGATACAAGCCATCTTTTGATCCGTGAATTAAAATCACAGATTACCAAGATTTATGTTGATAATGAAGAATTTGATAATTTCTTCATTACGATCCTGTCCTTCGGTTTTAAATATGGGATTCCGGCAGATTCAGATTTGGTATTTGACGTCCGGTTTTTGCCAAACCCCTATTACCTTGCGGAATTAAAGCAGCTGACGGGTAATGATGTACCGGTGCAGGAATATGTCCTGCAGGGCACATTGGCAACAGAATTTCTGGATAAGCTGGAGGACATGCTCTTATTCTTAATCCCGAATTATATTGAAGAGGGGAAAAACCAGCTGGTAATCAGTATCGGCTGCACCGGGGGAAAGCACCGCTCCGTAACCCTGGTAAATGAATTGTACAAGCGGCTTGGAAATACGGAATATGGAATAAAGGTGGAGCATAGAGATATACTAAAGGATTCCTAGATCAATTGCTTTAACCAGGGCGTGTCTGGACATGCCCCCTGCAAAGGAGGCAGAACCTCCAAACAGAAGGAGGCAGATACCCAAAATAAAAGGAGGCCCGGTATGTCATTTTCAAAAGATGTGAAGGAAGAGCTTTCCCATCAGCTGAGCAATGCAAGGCATTGCAGGCTTGCGGAAATTACAGCAATTCTTTCCTGTGAAGGGCGGATTATTTGTAAGGAAACATCCTATTATTTAAAATTACAGACGGAAAATCTGGTTGTCGCAAGAAAGTACTTTACATTAATCCGAAAAACATTTAATATAAATATTGATATTTCTGTCAAGACTAATAGTACTGCAAAGGATAACCGTACGTATACGCTGGTTTTGCGTGACAGTAAAGCAGTAGACCTTATTTTACAAGCAACGAAGCTTACTGAGGCAACAGAGGCTGCAAGGGCAGCCGGCGCTGCTATGGAATCCTTGTTCCAGGATGACCGGTTACCTGCGGGAATGAAACAGAAGGGTCAGACGAAAGCACCTTCCGTTGAATTAGGAATTGCAGATCCTGTTATAACCCAAAACGCATGCTGTAAAAGGGCATTCATCCGGGGAGCATTCTTATCATCGGGCTCAATGAGTGATCCCAAGAAAGCCTATCATTTTGAGATTGTGCTTTCAAGCCTTCAAAAGGCAGAGTGGATCCAGGGAATTATTCAGACCTTTTCAATAGACGCAAAAATAGTAAAACGGAAGAAAAACTACATTGTATACATCAAAGAAGGCTCTCAGATTGTTGATCTATTAAATGTTATGGAAGCCCATGTTGCATTGATGGATCTGGAGAATGTGAGAATACTAAAGGAAATGCGCAACTCAATTAACCGCCAGGTGAATTGTGAAGCGGCAAACATTAACAAAACAGTAACTGCTGCATCGAAACAAATCGATGACATCGTATTTATTCGAGATAACGTAGGGCTGGGTGATTTGGCGGATGGCCTGGAAGACATTGCGGTACTTCGGGTGGAATATCCCGAGGCGTCCTTAAAGGAGCTTGGGGCGATGCTGCTTCCACCAATCGGAAAGTCAGGCGTTAACCATAGATTACGAAAGTTAAGTATGATAGCAGATCAATTGCGGGAGCATAAGGAGGAAAAGAGTTATGATAACGAAGGAAATAGTAATTAATATCCCTAACGGTTTGGAAGCAAGACCTGTTGCGTTATTGGTTCAGGTAGCGAGCCAATACGAATGCAGTATCCATGTGGCTACGAATGACAAGCGTGTCAATGCAAAAAGTATCATGGGTATGATGAGCATGGGGATCTCTTCTGGAGAGAAGGTAACTGTAACGGCAGATGGTCCGGATGAAGAAGCAGCAATTGAAAACATCGAAAAATATTTAAGCAGCAAATAACATTCAAATAAAGCATGAAAGGGCATGTTGTAACCTGACATAAGAAACACAATTTTGTGCTTCCAAAGAAGCGCTGGTTAGTGGTTCTTATGATGCCGGGTTCCAATGTGCCTTTTTTCGTGTACCTATGTGAGGAATATTGACAAGCATTTAAGCGTAGCATAAAATATTAGTTAGAACATGAGTATAGATAATAGAATGGAGTAAGTTTGAAAGAAAGTCACTTTCAAACTATTTATTTGTATCCCATTACAAAAAAACCACCTACTATGTAGGTGGATCCCATTCGCTTTAGCTTTCAGAAAAAACCTCCAGTGTTATAATAAGTGAAGGTTCGCCAACCACACTAAATAACAAAGGAGGTAATCCATAATGGATATGAATAGTTTAGCACATACCAAATGGGAATGTAAGTACCATATTGTTTTTGCACCTAAATTTAGAAGGCAAGTAATATATGGACAGATAAAGAAAGATGTAGCTAATATTTTGAGTACATTATGTAAAAGAAAAAATGTAGAAATAATTGAAGCAGAGTGTTGTAGGGATCATGTACACATGTTGGTTAGGATACCACCTAGCATGAGTGTATCAAGCTTTATGGGCTACTTGAAAGGAAAAAGTTCTCTGATGATATTTGACAGACATGCAAACCTCAAATATAAATATGGGAACCGACATTTCTGGTGCAGAGGTTATTTTGTTGATGTGCGACCTTAGAGGGGTCATTTGAATTATGCATTAAGCATTACTTGTCTGTTTTCAAGTATTCCTACCAGTCGGTGCTTTTGAAGAAACTCAATGGTGCTAAGCAGATTGGGACAACGGGGTAAGTGCGGTATCTACAACCGTGACTGCAACAAGGAAAAGATTTATATGGATAACGAAAGTGAAGTATTACAGAATCGTCAAATATAAGAGGCGAAAAGTAGATGATACGCCTTACCCAAAACGGGAACATAGGATGATTATCGTAATTGTCGACGTACGATAATAAAACAGCAGAGATAAAATCTCAATCCTATCGGTTCATAGATACATCCTAAGTAAATCACAATTATTCAAATGATTGGACAAGGGTAAGCCCTATGTTCTCCAAGAGATTGGTAGGCAAATCGTGAGAGATGCACAATGGACAGAGGGTAAAGGATGCCGAGGAAGCGAAAGACTTTATGTAATGTAAAGTATAGGAATTCAAGATTTGTTCCAATCGAAAGATGGCTGAATTCGGCACGTATTCTATTACAAGAAAGAGATGAATTACTATGGATGAACAGAGGTTCAATTACGTTAATAACGAGAACGGTTCAAACTATTCGGATGAACAGAGATGGGAAGCCATCAGCTGGAAGAAAGCCGATGAATACGTTAATAGACTTCAACTCAGGATTGTAAAGGCAGTACAAGGAGGAAAACGGAACCTGGTCAAACGACTACAATACCTCCTAACCAACTCCTTTTATGCCAAAGCCTTAGCAGTTAAGAAAGTAACAGAAAACAAGGGTAAGAAAACTGCCGGAGTAGATAAAGAATTGTGGACAACAAAAAAGCAAAAATATCAAGCAGCCATGGAGTTAAATCCCATAGGTTATAAAGCAAGGCCGACAAAAAGGGTATTCATAAAAAAGTCAAACGGGAAATTAAGACCACTAAGTATACCCACTATAAAAGACAGAGCGATGCAGACACTGTATTTATTCGCACTTCAACCGATAGCAGAAACGACAGGCGACAGGAGAAGCTTTGGTTTCAGAAAATACCGAAGCTGTACAGATGCAATGGAGCAACTATTTACAATACTATCTACCAAAAGAAGTGGGAAATGGATTTTAGAAGGGGATATCGTTGGATGCTTTGATAACATCAGGCATGAATGGATGTTAGAAAATGTAGTAATGGATAAAACGATCCTCAATAAATTTCTGAAAGCAGGCTTTGTACACAATAAAAATCTATATCCGACAACAAGAGGAGCAATTCAAGGCGGGTCAATTAGTCCGACACTTGCGAACATCACACTCGACGGACTGGAATACGAGATTGCCAGAAACTATTTTCTAACAAAGAAAGGCAGGATAAGCTATCACCAAAGATGTAACCCGAATAATATAAACATGGTCAGATATGCGGACGACTTTGTAGTAACCGCGAATAATAAAGAAATTTTGATGGAAATACGCGATGTGATTAGTGATTTTTTAAAACAGAGAGGATTGGAACTTTCAAAGGAGAAGACATTAATAACAAACATTAAGGAAGGATTCGATTTTCTTGGATGGAATTTCAGAAAATACAATGAAAAATTAATAATAAAGCCATCAAATAAATCAGTGAGTAACATCGTAAAAAAGATAGGTGAGACAATTCGGGAAAATAAAACAGTGAAGCAGGAATTCCTAATCTTCAAATTGAATCAGATACTTAGAGGATGGTGCAATTATCACCAGTCAGTTTGTGCAAAGGAGACATTCCAAAAGCTTAATTACTGCACTTTTGAAATGTTGTGGAAGTGGGCAAAACGGAGGCATCCTAATAAGAGTTCCCAATGGATAAAGGATAGGTACTGGAAGAAGAAAGATACAAGAAATTGGATTTTTTCAGACGGAACCAATACATTAATCAGACCTACCGACATACCAATAGTAAGACATGAAAGACTGAAATTGGATATGAACCCATACACAGATAAGGAATATTTTCTAAATAAGAAGGAAAAAAGGAAAACTGCAAAAAGGAAGGCATATAGAGAAACTGCCGCTTTCAAATCTAACCTGACATTGATGACAGAATTGAAAGTTAAGGATGCGTGAGCCGTGTGAAGGGAAACGATCACGCACGGTTCTTAGGAGAGGAGGAGCTCGAAAGGGCTCTGACTTATCCGACACAGTGGGGAAAAATGCAAAGAAAATAGAAGAATATATAAAAAACCAATTACAGGAGGATTTGACATATGATCAAATAACATTAAAGGAGTATATAGACCCGTTTACGGGTGAGCCAGTAAACCAAGGCAAAAAGTAAAAGCCCTTTAGGGCTTGCCTGAAAATGAGGTGCGGCTGGCGAACTTTCAATGAGTCTTTAGACTCAAGCTGGTACCAGCCCCTTATAGGGGCAGAACAAACCACCGGCTTAGCCGGTGGTCATGATTAAGGCCTATTCACTTTTTGAATAGGTCATCGAAAAGTGAAAGGCACGGGTATAATTATGAATTTTACGCATTTACACCTCCATACGGAATATAGCCTCCTGGATGGGTCAGGAAAGATTAAGGAAATGGTCCATCAGGCAAAAGAGCTGGGAATGGACAGCATTGCCATCACTGACCATGGAGTAATGTATGGGGTAATCGATTTTTATAAAGCGTGCCTTGCAGAAGGAATTAAGCCGGTTATCGGCTGTGAGGTCTACGTGGCACCGGGCTCAAGGTTTGACCGGGAGCTGGGGAACTCAGAGGAGCGCTACCACCATCTCGTTTTGCTGGCTGAGAATAATACCGGATACCAGAACCTGATGAAGATCGTATCCAGGGGCTTCCTGGAAGGCTTCTATTACCGTCCCCGTGTCGATTACGAGGTGCTGGAGAAGTATCATGAGGGCATCATTGCCCTTATCGCCTGCCTGGCAGGTGAGGTGTCCAATAATATATTAAAGGGCTTTTATGCAGAAGCGAAGGATGCTGCACTGCGGCTGCAGAAAATCTTTGGTGAAAATAACTTTTTCCTGGAGCTTCAGGATCACGGCATGCAGGAACAGAAGACAGTGAACCAGGGGCTGCTCCGTCTTGCCCAGGAAACGGGAATTAAGCTGGTTGCCACGAACGACGTCCATTATACCTATGCCGAGGACGTGGATTCCCATGACATACTGCTCTGTATCCAGACCCAGAAGAAGGTCACGGACGAGAACCGTATGCGCTATGAGGGAGGACAGTATTACATGAAATCCCCTGAGGAGATGTATGCCCTCTTTCCCTATGCTAAGGAAGCCCTCGAAAATACATATGAAATTGCAAAGCGCTGTGAAGTGACCATTACCTTCGGAGAATACAAATTGCCTGTCTATCCGGTTCCGGAAGAATATACGGCTTATGAATATCTGGAGCTGCTTTGCAAGGAAGGCTTGAAAAAGAGATACCAGCCTGTGCCGGAGGAGCTGTGGGAACGCCTTGATTATGAGCTGGATATTATACGCAGCATGGGCTTTGTGGATTATTTCCTCATTGTCTGGGATTTTATTAAATATGCGAAGGACAACCAGATTATAGTCGGGCCCGGCCGGGGCAGTGCTGCCGGTTCCATTGTAGCCTATTCCCTGGAGATAACCGATATTGACCCGATTAAATATAACCTGCTGTTTGAGCGCTTCCTGAATCCGGAGCGTATCTCCATGCCCGATATTGATATTGATTTCTGCTTTGAACGAAGGCAGGAGGTCATTGATTACGTAGCCGAAAAATATGGTAAGGACAAGGTGGTCCAGATCGTTACCTTTGGAACCATGGCGGCAAGGGCGGTAATCCGTGATGTGGGCAGGGCGCTTGACATGCCCTATGCACAGGTGGATACTGTTGCCAAGATGATTCCCACCGAACTGGGCATTACCATAGAAAAAGCCCTGGTAGCGAACCGGGACCTAAGGCAGCTGTACGAAAGCAATGAAGAGATAAAGTATCTCATTGACATGTCAAAAAGGCTGGAAGGCCTTCCGAGGCATACCTCGATGCATGCTGCCGGTGTCGTAATCGCCAAGGAAAGTATTGACGAGTATGTTCCCGTATCCAGATCCTCCGATGATTCCGTTACAACCCAGTTTACTATGACTACCTTGGAGGAGCTGGGCTTATTAAAGATGGACTTCCTGGGGCTGAGAACCCTGACCGTAATCCAAAATGCAGAGAGCCTGATCCGTAAAAATGGAAATGGGGATTTTAACATTGATCTTATCGACTACTCTGACGAAAAGGTATATGACCTGATCTCCTCAGGGAAAACAGAGGGCATCTTCCAGCTGGAAAGTGCGGGGATGAAAAGCTTCATGAAGGAATTAAAGCCCCACTCCCTGGAGGATGTCATAGCGGGAATCGCCCTCTACCGTCCGGGTCCAATGGACTTTATCCCTAAATATGTGAAGGGGAAAAATGAAGCAGGAAGGATCGCCTATGAATGCCCCCAGCTGGAGCCGATCCTGTCACCGACCTATGGATGCATCGTATACCAGGAGCAGGTTATGCAGATCGTGCGTGAGCTGGCAGGCTACAGCTATGGGCGGAGTGATCTGGTACGCCGTGCCATGTCCAAGAAGAAGGAATCCGTAATGATCAAGGAGCGGAAGAATTTCGTATATGGCAATGAGGAGGAGGGGGTACCGGGCTGTATCAGCAACGGTATTTCCGAGGTAGCGGCGAACCATATCTTTGATGAGATGGTGGATTTTGCGAAGTATGCCTTCAACAAGTCCCATGCCGCCGCCTATGCGGTAATATCCTACCAGACAGCCTTTTTAAAATGCTATTATCCGGTAGAATTCATGGCGGCGCTTATGACAAGTGTTATCGATAATCCCGGAAAGGTATCCGAATATATCTATACCTGCAGGCAGATGAATATCGAGATACTGCCGCCGGACATCAATGAGGGGGACGCCGTATTCACCGTATCAAACGGTGCTATCCGGTACGCACTGTCCGCAATCAAGGGTGTTGGAAGGCCTGTGATCAGTGCGATTGTCTCGGAACGTGAAGAAAATGGAGCCTTTATAGGCCTGAAGGATTTTGCAACAAGGCTTTCAGGGAAGGAAGTAAATAAACGTACCATTGAAAGCTTTATCAAGGCCGGTGTATTTAGCACCGTCCACTCCAACCGGAGGCAGCTGATGATGAGCTATGTCCAGATTATCGACAGCATTGCGGCAGATAAGAAGAAAACCCTGACTGGACAGATGACCCTCTTTGATTTTGCAGGAGAAGATGAGAAGCAGGATTATGAGGTTACCATGCCTGAGGTAGAAGAATACAGCAAGGAACAGCTGCTGGCCTTTGAAAAGGAGGTTCTTGGCATCTATGTAAGCGGACATCCCTTAGAGGCTTACGAATCCAGGTTACAAAAAAATATAACCGCCTATTCAAATGATTTTACAATTGATGAAGAAACGGAAAAACCTAAGGTAATTGATGGTAATTTTGAAACGATCGGAGGGATGGTGACCGCAAAAACTGTTAAAACAACAAGAAATAACAGTATGATGGCATTTATCACCCTGGAGGATTTATTCGGGGTAGTTGAGGTTATAATATTCCCAAAGGATTATGAAAAATATAAAGCTATGGTTGAACCGGACCAGAAAATTTTTGTCCGGGGAAAAGTAACCGTCGAGGAAGAAAAGGCGGCGAAGCTAATCTGTCAGAATATTATACCCTTTGACCGTATACCCCAGGAGCTGTGGATTAAATATCCGGATCTGGAAACCTTCCAGAAGGATGAAACAGATTTGTACCGGATCCTGGAGGAATATGACGGCAATGATGCGGTGGTGATTTATTGCGAGGCCGAAAAGTGCATGAAAAGACTTCCAAAAAGTAGGAGCATTAAGGCAAATAACGACCTGATTCAACGTTTAACCGCAATTTATTCCGCAGAAAATGTACGAATTACAGAAAAGAGTATTGAAAAAATGGGGAAAATAGATTAGAATACTGTAGGCTTGAATTATTGATACTTCACATAGTCGGTTGAGACCGACTTTGGCCGATTATGATCGGCTTTGGCTGGTTGTTATCGGCTTTGAACGGTTACTGTCAGCTTTGGTTAATTTTTTCCAGCTTCGGCTGCGGGAAAAATTAACTTGGGATTTAGGATATTTGATAAAGCAGGAATGATATATGTGTGATAATTCATATATGTATTTAATTGCCCCGTAAAGGCACATGGAGGTAATAATAATGGGAAGTAAGGTTAAGACGATTGGCGTATTAACTAGCGGCGGAGATGCGCCGGGAATGAACGCTGCAATCAGGGCAGTTGTGAGGACTGCATTGGGAGCAGGATGTAAAGTAAAAGGTATTATGAGGGGCTTCCAGGGTCTGCTGGAAGAAGACATTATTGAGATGGAGGCTAAAAGCGTATCCGATATCATCCAGAGAGGCGGTACAATCCTGTATACGGCACGCTGTCTGGACATGTTAAAGCCCGAGGTCCAGGATATAGCGGCAGACATCTGCAGGAAGCATGAAATCGACGGCCTGGTAGTAATCGGCGGAGACGGTTCCTTTAAAGGAGCACAGGTCCTGGCCAGAAGAGGAATCAATGCAGTCGGCATACCGGGCACCATCGACCTGGATATCGCCTGTACAGATTATACAATAGGATTTGATACGGCAGTTAATACGGCAATGGAAACCATTGATAAGGTAAGGGACACCTCTACTTCCCATGAAAGATGCAGCGTTATTGAGGTAATGGGCAGACATGCCGGCTATATTGCGTTATGGTGCGGCATTTCAAATGGAGCTGAGGAAATCCTGATCCCCGAGCGCTTTGACTATGATGAGCAGAGGATTATCAACAATATTATTGAAAAGCGTATGAGGGGCAAGAAGCACTACATTATCGTGAATGCAGAGGGTGTAGGCGATTCCAACGGTATGGCAAAGAGAATTGAAGCTGCAACCGGTATGGAGACCAGGGCAACGATCATCGGACATGCCCAGAGGGGTGGCAGCCCAACGGCGAGAGACCGTCTGTATGCGTCCATGATGGGTGCAAAGGCAGTGGATCTGTTGGTGTCAGGAGCGACAAAGCGGATCGTTGGCTATAAGAACGGCGGGTATGTTGATTATGATATCGAAGAAGGCCTGGCAATGACGAAGGATATTGACCAGTATATGTATGATCTGTCAATCAGGCTGTCCAAATAAATGAAAAATGAAATAGGCTTAACCAAAGCATAAATAGGGATGGAATAGGGCTGGTGTGCTCCGGTATAACAAGAACCGACAGGCACCGGCTTTTTTACGTAGAAATGGGACAGAATATAGCAGGATTTGTTTACAGAATATTCACAATTGATTCAAACTTTTTATGGAACGGTATTTATCATTGCCACGTCTAATCCATGAAAGGAAAAGAAAGAGCATCGCATCCAATTTATCATTTACATCATCTGGGCAGACATGTATACTATTCATGTAATGCCAAATATATTAAATGAAAAATTCCAGCCAGCACCTCAAAGCAAAAAGAGATTATAAAGCAGGATAAGAGGGCCGCTGACAGGAAAAGATAATCGTAGGGGGATAATTAGGATGCCAAAGGATGTACCAAAGGACATCCGGGAGAATATGCCTGCTTATGATATTGAGACATTGATTCGCCAGTATGGTAATGACGTATTACGAACAGCATATATGTATGTCAAAGATATTCATTCCGCAGAGGATATTTTTCAGGATGTGTTCATAAAAGTAAACCAGAAGCTTTCTACCTTTGAAGGAAACTCCAGTATAAAGACTTGGATCATCAGGATAACGATCAATACCTGTAAGGATTATTTAAAGAGTGCCTGGAACAGAAGGGTAGTACCGATGATGGATTACCAGGAGGATTCCATCATTAGTGAAACGGATTATGACGAAGTAGAAAATCAGGATACGAAGGAGCTGGTCAAGAAATCAGTTCTTTCCTTACCGGAGAAATATAAGGACGTGGTTCTCTGTGTATATTTTCAGGAAATGTCAATTGCAGAGACCGCAAAGGCCCTGCAGATTGCAGAAGGCACCGCTAAGAGCCGGTTGTCCAGAGCAAGGGAAAAACTAAAAACCATATTAGAAGGGAGGATTTCAGATGAGTGAGAACAAGAACAAGGAACCTGGGAATACTGGTTCCTATGATGAAAATATTGAAATTGATGAAATGAAAATCAGACTCCATCTGAACGATTCCCTGGATTTAAGCGGAATTAGCGTATCAGAGGATTTAATTCATAGAACGCTTTTAGCGATTGAAAAGCAGCCAGAATTGCTGGGGGCTCCGGACAGAAAGATAATTCCGCGGAACATGGTTCCGTGGAGCCGGTATTTCCGTACCTTAGCAGGAGTGGCGGCAGCAGTGGTAGTGGTAGTAGCAGGCTATAGCTTTGCCAGCAATGGCGGGTTTGCAGGACATAAGAAATTTAGCAGCAATGAGATGGCTTACGATACCTCAGCCTCATCAGAGGAAGCAACTAGCGAGAGTATGGCGGCAGAGGAGTCTGGTGATATGTCCATATTCCAGGCAGGGCAGGCAAATGGGGGCGAATCGGTTCTAAATAAGAATGACGGGGAAACGGATCCCACCGCAGATTCAGCCTATGGAGACACAACAGGTAACTCCGGTGACAACCAGGTCCTTGACGGCTTAGATAATGGAGACGGTCTGGCAGGGAATACGGAAGGGACTGGGGAAATCGATGATGCCCGTATAGAAAGTCCAAAGTATTCCATTGTTGCAGAGGTTCCTACGGCGCTGGGAAAGGCCGGTGCTGGAGAAACAGGCAGTTCTTCAGGCAGCGGA
>JARKQP010000704.1 GCA_029974875.1 Mobilitalea sp. | reverse complement strand
TTGCTTCACAGGTCGGTTACCGCGACTATTTCTACTTTGCGAAGGTATTTAAAAAGATTACAGGCATCACACCCACTGCGTACCGTAATCACCCGGAGCAATGTAGCTTTCCAAAGCATATGGATCAGTAAAGGGAAGGATCCTGTTGCTGCAATCCTATTATTTATGGTTTATGACAGGAGGTTTTGATAATGAAACGATTGCTATCCGCCATTCTAATCCTGGTTCTTGTTATCAGCGGCTGCAGTAATATCCAAAATGCTCAGGATCAGGAGGAGCTTCCTCTTCCTGATTCCGTTAAAAATATAGAATTTAAGGAACATCTGAATATCAGTGTTGCTTTCTGGGATATTCAGGACATGGTTGCCGGTAAAAAGGAGGATGCCCTGCTCAGCTATATTGAGAAGACCTTTAATGTAACCTTTGAGCCGGTCTCCGTAAGCTGGTCTGATTATAAGGAAAAATATCAGATCATGAGTGCTACCGGCAGTCTTCCGGATATGTTCGCAAACCTTACGATATCCTCCGCTGACAACAATTATTCGTCCGGCCTGAATAATTTGATTTTATCCAATTCCATCCGGAGCCTTCCAGAGGATTTATCAAATTATCCTAATATCAGGAACCTCATAGACAAATGCGGTAACATCCAGATCAACGGCCTTAATTATGTTATTCCAAGAATCTCTTTTCAGGATAAGATACTTGGCTCCTCCGATGCCGCAATGCTTGTCCGCAAGGACTGGATGAAAAAGCTGGGTCTGTCACAGCCGGAGTCCCTGGAGGAATTCATCAACCTCGTCCGTGCTTTTGCCAATAACGATCCCGATGGGAATGGCAGGAAGGACACCATCGGATATAACGTGAATAACCGGGTGGCACTGGGTAAATGGGTAATGCTCGGAATAGCGCCGGAATGTAATGTTTATAACTGGATTCAGACGGATCAGGGCTATATCCCCTCCTTTATCACCGACGACTTTAAGAAAGTGGTCAAGGCTTACCGCACTTTATACGAGGTGGGCGGATTGGATCCCGATTTTTATACCAAAAAATCCTCTGATGCGGTGCATGATTTTGCCAGCGGCAAGCTGGGAGCCCTGGAATATAAGTCCTCACCCTCCTCCATTATGGAATTAAAATCCCTGTGGGAGATGTACCAGGATACCCCCTTTGAGGACAGCGTGGATGTCCTTCATATTTTCCCGGCGGACGACGGCAATTATTACAGCAATTCCAGCCGGATCTTCTGGTCAGAAACCTTATTCTCCTCTAATGTGGATGATGCAAAAATGGAGCGTATCCTTTATATCTACGACTATTTATTATCCGGGCAGGGCTTGGAGCTGGTGAAATTCGGTATTGAGGGTGTGGACTATGAGAAGAGGGACGGCGGATACCATTGTCTGATTGATACGGGCAACCAAAGCCTGATTACAGTCCTGATGAAGAAATATCCGTCCCTTGCCCTATTTGCCAATCTCGCAGCCTGGGGAGGAACCTGGGATGATTTTGAGGATAACGGGTTAAATAACCTGCGTTATGGCGAGTATGCAATGGAATTAGCCCGGAAGGATATCCTATGGAACCAGAAAAATACGATCCAGGTGGAACGTCCCTATGATTTCATGCTGATGCCCAAGGAAACCCTCGATCATTTTAATACGGAAACTGTTATTGATGATTTTACACGCGTAATCATCGGCAAGGGGGATCCAATCGCTATGTGGGACCATATCGTAGAGGGCTATTATGCAAATGGACTCAAGGCTTATATCGATAGGCAGAATGAAAGTTTTAAGGATTTCTCCGGCGAATAAGCTTTTATAAACAGCAGATAACATGATTGAGCGACAAATGAGCGGAATTTAGGCTGTGAGGTGAATATGAGTGTCTATCTATCCACCTGGGCTTGCCTTTAACATCCCATGATTGCCAAGTGCAGGCAATCACGGGAGGCCCGGTCTGCGCCCATGCGGATAGATAGACACTCATATTCACCGCGCTAGTATAAAGAAACCTTTTGTCGGAGGAATCATAGCATTCTCAGGCAGACAGGAAAGAAGACAGAAAGGAAGTTTTATCATGTTTGGCATTATTATTGAATCCGGTCTGATGGATTGGCAGATTGTACAGCAGGAGAAGGGCTACGGCACCATAAGCCTTACCGGCACCTTCCAGGTTCCGCAGGCCGCCCTGGAGGCCGGTACGGAGATAGCCTATCCGGTGGTCCGTGTCCTAAGTGAGGAGGATAATTCACAAATCATCCCTTGGACCAGGGCGAACCGCCATCCCCAGGGAGACGGAATGGGCGGCACCTGGGATGTCACCCTTGAGGTACCGGCCGGAGGACTTTACCGGATTGAAACAGGCCTGGATACCAAAAGCACTCAGCCGGACCTTGGCTGGATCTTCCGCGGAGATGTAAGGCTGCATATCGGGATTGGAGATATCTTTATTGTTGCCGGACAGTCCAACTCTTCCGGCTACGGAAAGGATCCCGCCTACGATGCCCCGGATATCAATGTTCATTTACTGCGCAACCGCGGCTCCTGGGATCTTGCCTGCCATCCGATCAATGAATCCACCTATGCGGCGGACAAAGTAAATGTGGAAATGGGCGTTTCCGGAACCTCCCCCTATATTTCCTTCGGCAAGGCATACCATAAAGCGGCCCGTTATCCCGTAGGCTTAGTAACTGCCGCTCTTGGCGGATCATCCATCAGCCGGTGGGATGTCAATCAGCAGGGTGATTTGTACCGGAATATGCTTGAACGAATTAAGGAATGCGGCGGCAAAGCCACCGGAATCCTTTGGTACCAGGGCTGTTCCGATACTGTACCGGAGCTGGCAAAGGATTATTATGCTAATTTTGAAAGGCTGGTAAAGGAAACCCGAAAGGATATCGGCTACGAGATTCCCTTCTTTACCTTCCAGCTTAACAGGCAGATCAATGCAGATTACAATGAGACCTGGGGTATCCTGAGGGAGGCACAGCGGCTTGCCTCTCATCAGCTTCCCAAGGTATACATCCTTCCTACCCTCCACTGCTCCATGTCGGACGGCATACATAACAGCTCCCACTCCTCCATAATGCTTGGAGAAAATCTTGCAAAGCTATGCACAGGAGTTCTGCACCAGCGGCCTGAATACTTCGCACCGGATATCTGTGATGCAGTATCCAGGGACAATGTTCTTTGTATTACCTTTGCCAATATGAAACGGGGCTTTGTCACCATAACCCGGGAGCCGGGACAGGCCGGCTTCTTAGTGAGGGACTTTGCCGGTACGGTGCCCATCAGCTCCATCGCCCCGGATAAATCAAATCCCAATGTCCTGGAGCTGACTCTTGAAAGAGCTTTGGACAAGGAGGCAACGGTATCCTTCGGATGGGAATCCGATCCCAGCCATATTCCTTTTCTGGATGAAGTAACCTATATGCCGCCACTGGCCTTTTATGAATACCCTGTCCGGCTGCAGCAAGTGCAAAACAATTAGCCCGTTACCAACTAACAACAGATCCATGAAAACAACTTATATAAATATAGCAAACAACGAAACGGAGGAATTTGTGTGTCAAACTTATCATCATACTATTGGGATGATCTAAAAAAGGAAGTGCCGGAATGGTTCCGGGATGCAAAGTTCGGTCTCTTCTTCCACTGGGGTCCCTACAGTGTTCCGGCCTTTGAAAACGAATGGTATTCCCGCAATATGTACGCAAAGGGACTATCCCAGAATCTTCATCACGTAAAGACCTACGGTCCATTGAATGAATTCGGATACAAGGAGTTTTATCCGATGTTCAAGGGTGAAAACTTTGATCCGGAGGAATGGGCTGATCTGGTTGTGCGCTCCGGTGCAAAATATGCAGGCCCGGTTACCGAGCATGCTGATAACTTTTCCATGTGGAACAGCAAGGTAAACCCCATCAACTGCATGAATTACGGCCCGAAACGGGATATCGTCGGAGAATGCACCAAGGCCTTCCGCAAAAAGGGGATTAAGGTACTGGCTACCTTCCATCACCAGTGGCTATGGGGCTGGTTTATGTCAACGGATAACGAAGCTGATGTCTATGTTCCGGAAAATGAGGTTTACTATGGCAAGGCGCTTCCCCTGGAAACCAACCGTTATGCTCCTTACCGGCTTCCGAATGATGATTTTAACATCGTCTGGAGAAATAAAGTGATCGAAGTGATTGAAAAATACAACCCGGATGCCTTATATTTTGACAGCCGCACCAATATCATTGATGAAAGATACCGCTATGAAATGGTAGATTACTACTATAATATCAGCAAACATACCGAGGGCGTCATAACCTACAAGCAGGAGGATTTTCCTGCCGATATCGGTGTCTATGATATCGAATGCGGCCGCTTCTCCGAGGCGAAGCCATTTGCATGGCAGACAGACGACCGCCTTGAGGACAATATTACCTGGTGCATGGTGCAAAACCCGAAATATAAATCCGGCTTGAAGATTATACACCAGCTCTGCGATGTGGTAGCAAAGAACGGCAATCTCCTGTTAAATGTGGGTCCCTATGCAGACGGTTCCTTCCATGAGGATGCAAAAAAAAGCCTCTATGAGGTAGGTGATTGGCTGAGGCTGAACGGAGAAGCCATCTATGAAACCCGTCCGTTCCTGGTTGCCTGTGAGGGTCCGACAGGCGTTTCGGATGCCAACTATGACGTTAACCGTATTAATGACCAGCTGGATAAGGGGCTTGCCAGCGATATCCGCTTAACCACCTTCTCTTCCCAGGATTTCCGCTTTACAAGGAAGGGTGATTACACCTACGCCATTGCCCTTGGCTGGCCGGAGGACAGAAAGCTGAATATCCGTACCTTCTCCAAGAACGGACCGCTGCCGGGTGTTAAGAAGGTGACCATGCTTGCAAATGGTGCCCTGATTTTGTTTACTCAGACAGAGGGTGGCTTAGAGCTTACTCTTCCGGAGCAGAAGCCCTGCGAGGCTGCTTTTGCGTTCCGTATTGAAGTATAAAAAGTAACCTATCAGATTGCACCTACTGGGTGTACATTTATGAGCCACCGTAAACGCGTCCCATATACCAGTGCAGTATATTTCTTTTATTTGCAACATGCAAATAAATGTAGTATATTGATTGTGTAATTATGGGATGAGGGAGGTGTAGGCGTCATGCTTTATTTGACTATAAAAGATACCGCCAAGAAATGGTGCTTGAGCACAAGAATGGTAACCCTATATTGCGTAGAAAACAGAATCCCCGGCGCGGTCAAGCGTGGCAACCTGTGGCTGATCCCCAAGGATGTCCCGCGCCCGGCTGATAAAAGACGCCGTGAACAGAAAGCTCCTGGGTACTCCCTGTCCGCCGACGTATCCCGCGTCTTTGCCGCCACCTCCACTACCCTCCCGCTCCCGATGACGGAGGACAATCCCAATGGAATTCTGGACGCCATAGACGAGGATCGGCTGCGGCTTATCTATGAAGCGGAGCTGGCCTATCTGCGGGGCGACTTTGGGAGGACGATGCGCTGCTTTGAAAAAACCGAGGGCGACGATGCGGCACGGCTTCGCGCCTGTCCTGTGGCCATCGCGGCGGCCATCAGCCTGGGTGATTACCACGCCTACACCAAGATCGACGCCTATCTCAAAAGGTATATCAAAGCCTATCCGGGCGGCGTTATTGCCGCCGTCGCAGAGCTTGCGCTGGCCACCGCTGCCGTGAGCATAATCGCTCCGAACATGGCCCCCAACTGGCTGATAGATGGGGATTTGAGCGCCCTTCCATTCCCGGCAAGAACCAACGCCCTTTACCTGCGGGCAAAGTATTTCAACTGCACGGGCCGGTTTGAGGCCATGCTTGCCACAGCGCAGACCGCACTTTCCCTCTCTGCGTCGGGGGAGGGGGTCATGACCCATGACATTTATCTGCGGCTGATGTGCGCCGTGGCCTGCCGCTATCTTGAACGCAATGAGGAAGCCCGGCTCTATTTGCTGGGAGCCATGCGTATTGCCCTGCCCCACGGCTTTACCACGCCGTTTTCGGAGCTGGTGACCGCCCTCGGGGGCCTCACGGAGCAATGCCTGGAGCGAGAGTTCCCCGGTTGGCACGCCGCAGTCATCAATCAGTGGAAGTGTACATGGAAAAACTGGATCGCTTTCCATAATCAGTTCACCAAGGATAACATTACTCTCATCCTGTCTTTGCGGGAATATCACATTGCCGTGCTGGTGGCACGCCGCGTTCCATATGCAAAAATCGCGAAGGAGTATTGTATTTCGGTGGGAAGGCTTAAAAACATCATGCTGGAAATCTACGAGAAGCTGTCCATATCCGGCCGGGACGAGCTTATAAAATACATTATGTGAACCCAAAAACGTGACTTTTTCAGGGTGAAAAGTCACTGCCCAACACAGAAAAAATCCCCTATGATAAGCTTGAGAAGCTATCATAGGGGATTTTTAT
>JARKQP010000663.1 GCA_029974875.1 Mobilitalea sp. | reverse complement strand
CCATTCGCCAGCAAGGTTACCTTCGGCTGAATCCCCTTTCTGCTTACGATATCCTCCTCCTGGTAAATCTGCCCCTCCTTTAACTCATAAACCGTAGAAGCCAGCGGCTGGATACCTCGTTCTACCCAGTCACTCAGATCCAACAGAGCCTGATACAATGCGCCTAAGTAGTTGACAATATGATTGTTCTGTAAAAGCGAAACATCTCCGTGGAGACAATGCTCCATATAGTAAATGCGGAAATCCTCCTCGCTTCCCATAGTCTCAATGACTTTCTTACGGTACCAGTCGCCGCACCAGGGACAGGTAGATTCATCCATTAAGGACTGTACTACGATAACCTTGCCCTGAATATTGCCGTCCTGCACCGTTCCTGTTCCATTAAAGCCATAGCCCATCACATTGGCACGCTGTGGTAATGTGGGCGTTCCATCCGGATTACGGAACTGATCCCATGCATGGAAGGACAGATCCGCCGGTACCTGATGGCGGTAGTAGGACTGGATCGCAATATAATCCGAATTATCCAGATGGATCCTATCGCCTGGCTTAATAGAATCAATCACAGCATTTAAGTCA
Source organism: Mobilitalea sp. (assembly GCA_029974875.1). The sequence continues at coordinate 1,368 of JARKQP010000663.1, read as the reverse complement.
TCCATACCATAGCACATTCCAATGCTAATGCAGTTTCCTTCTATATTATCTAATAACAGGGTCTTTCCGACGGCCGCCCCGGTGGAGAAGGTAATATTGACACCCTTTAAATATAAGTCATCCCCCTGGGGTACCTCTTCCAATTCAAGCCATGCGCCGCCGGCATCTGCCATTTGCTTCTGCCATGCATCATCAACGCTATTACGCCCATCAATACCGCCTTCTTCGTTCTTTTGTCCAGGCACATGGACGCCCTTAACCACCGTCGTAAACTGGAGGCGATCCCGGCAGGCACTGCTATCAGGGTCTGCACCCATATATCCAGGAACCTCCCAGAACTCCTTAAAATACTCCGGATCGCGGGCTTTTACACCTGGTGTTAGCACCGGAAGAGAGCCATCATCGATTTTTCCTGAAGCCTCGAGAAACCATGCCTTTGGCGGGAATCCCATTTGTGTGATTTCCTTTAGCATCACTGCCTCGCCATCCGTCAGGCCTTCATACATATTTCCACTTCCACCGGGCTCTAAGGCGTCTACGATCATTCCAAATACATGGCGTAAGCAACGTTGTCCCTGCGCATGCAATGTAATTGTATTCGGCAGGGATACTGGGGAACCGATGACAAAGGGTGCGGCACCGTCCCATGCATTGGTATTTTCAATACATGCCATGGACTTGTATCCGCCGCCACTTCCGCCATATACATAACCGTATGGACGGCCCGCCTGGTACATTTCCTCCGCCACATCCCTGGAAAGCTCTGCTGCAGCCGCACTTGCCTTCCACACCAGGGTATCCTCACTCTTCGGGCCAAACATAGCTAAGGAGCCCATGTTACTCTCTACATAATAAGCCCCATTCATTAAAGCAAAGCCAATCCTATCATCCACGCCAGTACGCTCCAGGGATGCCAATTCCTCATCCGGTCCCGGGAAGGGTGATAAGTATTGGAAAAACCGTCCGGTATACCTCTCCTTCTCCGGCATACAGAACACGAATTTTAATCCTTTCTCCTTCACACCTCCATGGACATAGCGGAATTTCACCCCGCTGCCATCCGGAAGCACACGCTCCCTCCATTCATCTACATCGATATAAGAATTCTGAAACTCAGGATCCTTCTTTACCTCATATATTTTTTTTGCTACTGACATATTTCTCTCTCCCTTGACTTTTATAGGTTATTAATTATTCTTCCTAATTATAGACTCCTGCCATCTGGCAGTATTTTAATATATTTCGTTGTATTTTAACAAATTCACTTTATATTCAGCTTTCATTGGGCTTTCATTGGTTTTCATTGAAAAAAGACGCCTACCATAGCATGATAGACGCCTTATATTAATCATATTATATTATATCACA
>JARKQP010000636.1 GCA_029974875.1 Mobilitalea sp. | reverse complement strand
ACCGCTTGTATCTGTCTCACTCAAATAGTATGACCTGAGAATTTTGGCCTTTTCTACAAAAACCCCATCCCCAAACCATAATATGATATCATTACATTCGTCAATGCACTTCTGCTCCAGTCCGGCTTTATAATATAGCTTTGCCAGCTCATAAGCCCATTTCTCCGTATATTCCACCCGTTTCAGCTCTTCCAGTATCCCAATCAGATGGTCGTAGGACTCCCCTTTAAGCTTATCCAGCTTATAGCGGAAAACATAATTATAAAAGTCCTTTGGAGCCTGTTTCTGGTATTGCTTCAGGAAATAATCCGCATCCTCCGCATTATTTAATTTAATTGAAATCTCCGTAAGCTGGAACAAGGCCTTCCTTGACTTGGATTTTTCATATAGCTTTGAATAAATTTGCGCTGCCTCCTCGTATTTTCCATTTTCAGTCAATACATCAGCGACCAGGTACTGGTCATTTAAATGCTTAATTTTCTTAAGCTCTATCGTATCAAGTATCCTTAAGGCGGATAACAGGTCGCCTTCGTCTACTTTGCGTCTCATTTCTTCCAGTTTAATTATATTATCGTAGCTTCCCATGACATAACCTCCTAAGTACAAAGCTATTCTATATTACAGAAAGCAAGCCATCTTCCTGTAATCGAGATGCACGGCGCAAAAACAGCGCCTTTATGAGAATTTAAAAGGAAACTTCTCATAACTTATACTATAGGAACATAATACGTGTTCCTATAGTCGGGATGCACGGCGCAAAAACAGCGCCTTTTATCAGAAGTTTGGAACGCAACTTCTGATAACTTATATAAATACTACCATTAGTGACCTATTTAGACAAGCATAAAACATACATAAAACGTGCATAAAGTGTGTATGCCAAATAATACCATCCCCTTCAATCCTGCCGTACCTGAACAAGCGTGTTCCAAAAAGTCATGATATGTAACAAAAACAGAGCTTAAGCGATACAATGAAACAGTATCCCCAAGCTCTGCCTATAGGTTGATAAATAACGCCGGGATCTGGAACCCTACATATCTTTATAGTAGTCCAAGGTATCCACAAGCTCCTCTGTCAGCTCTATATTATCCCTCTGGAGTGCACGGTAGCGCCCCTCCACCTCCCGGATTTTCTTTTGCTTTTCCCGGTAATACCGCTGCATTGCCTCCTCAAATACGGGCTGCCGCTTTAATTTTTCCCGGATGTCCTTCGAAAACGGGCAATAGGTTGCCATGACATCCCTTACCGGCTTGTTTAATTTCATGGCACCCGTTGATTCAAAGGTGATCCATTGCTCATAATCCATAACAAAAACCTCACGGCTGCTGCCACGGCCTTTTTGGATCTGTGCCTTGAGCCGCTCCTTGCGTTCCTCTGAAAGCTCTTTATTTTTACGGTAGAACTGCAGGTAATCGGAATATTCGGAGGTAAGGGACTTGTGGGTTATGTCATTCCACATAGTACCCTCAATGGTGCGGCAAAGCTCCCAACGGAACCTTCCCAGAATGCGGACAATCAGATTTTCAAGCTTCGCCTCCGTGAAAATAGGGAGCAGGAAGCGCCCGGCGCTGTCCCTCCGTTTCCCGGATATCTCCTGCCACATAATTCCATTGCTGCCCACGTTGGGTAACAGGATAATATCAGGAAATGCCCTCTTTATAATATATTCCTTTTGGATGTTCTTTTCTTTATTGGTATAGAGTATCTCCCGGTCAAAAACAGAGTAGTCTATCTGCATAATTCCTTCCAATGCCTTATTAACTGTGGCAGCCGTAACTAAGGACTTCTCAATGCTGTTCATCCAGCTGTCCTTATGCAGGACCGGGACAAAGGATGTAATCTGGCCGCTGGTAGTCCTGTTATTGTAACGGAACATGTTCTGGATCTCATACTCTATCCTTCTCTCAGGATCCTCCGCCCACGCCCGCACATCCTTGTCCGTCAGCTTTCCCTGCTTTTTCAGCCCGTTCAGCATCTCCATGTATTCTAAATCAAATTCATTCTTAGAGGGCTCCTTCTTCCTTTCGTATATTAAAGTAAGCCAGGTTCTAATATCATATACCTTACAAACTCCCTGCTGCTGTTCTTCTTCCTGAAGGAAATAAATCGATATCAGCTGCTCCTTCGTTAACAGTCTTTCATCCGCATACCCGTATCTTAAGAACAGGTCAACAATCCGGGGCTCTTTCTTCTCCTTATATGCCCGGACAAAAGCCCCCTTGTATATTTCATAATGGTTTTCTGCCAGCCTTCTCCGGAGAATCCTTGCAGAATCTTCGCTGGAGGTCTTATCCTTTAAGTGGACAAAATCAAGCATTGCCTCCTTCATTTGCTCAGCACGCTCCTCGGGGATTCCAGCATAGTCAAGAATTGTCTGGAAGGAATCCTCCATCTCCTTCAACGCATTGTTCGTATCATCCTTTGAGTATTTCAAAAGAGTCTCCACGCTGATATCCTCGCTCTTATCACCTGTTAACAACATATGGTAAACCTCTTCCAGCTTCTGCCTGTTTACCTTCAGGGTTTTGCCTAGCATACGTTCCGTGAAGAGCTCTGCCTTATTTATCTCTTCAATGATACTGTCCATGATGTCAAGCAGGTCATCACTTCTTCCGGCATAGGTGCTTCCCGGAGCTGATAGCTCCGCAATCAGCTGGAACAGGCTGCCATCCCTGTCATCGGCCAGGCATTGCGCCATAGCCAAATACTCACGCGACAGCCCCCTTAGGTGTTCAAGCTGCTGGTTTACTATCCCCGCCTGATCCTCCACCTGGTACAGCGTCACCTCATTGCCATAGGAATAGAAAAGCTTCACCGCATCTAAGGGTAATTTGTTGCATTCAACGTAATAATTTATCCTGTCACTGATCAGCTCCAGTCCACTTTCCAGTGGCGTAAGCGTATCGAGTCTCTCAGATACCTTCGGCCTGATTCCCAGCCTGTTGGACTGATCCTGATATTTCTGATAGGTACCCTCCAAAAACCGATAAAGCTCTGCACCGTTTCGTAATATCCCCTGATAGATCTGTTCCAATTCATTTATCATTTTATAAAAAGAAGCCACCATAAACCCATGGTAGTCCTTATTCACCGATAATACCGCGTCCATCTCTTCCCTGTGTTCCATCGGGAAAACATAGAGCATCAGGTCGTCCACTGCTGTATAGGTACTTTGGAACCTGCCTGCATAAAGATCATTAATACCTAGAAATGTACCTGAACCCACAACGATACGGGAGCCTTCATTTGAAATTAAAACCCTGCCTTTAATCACCATAGCAATATGGTACACCGGCTCTTCTTCTTTAAAAATTACGGTTCCCTTCAAAAATTGGTTTACTGCATTTGGGTTTAATTTTATGTCCATTAATACACCGCCCAATCAATTTATTAACATAAGTCAAGATACCAGAAGCCCCCAGGCCTCCGACAGGCGCAGGAATCCCCCTGCTTTCATGTTTCCTCTATTATATACTATATCCGACATTTCAAAAAGCAAAATATGTCACATTTCCTCTAACTAGGACAAAATTCTCACAAAATGATATACAGTTTCGCCAATACAAAATATTCGCGATAAACTTAGCACCATCTGTGACCTCAAAGACTACGGTCTTTCGGTCGTGTTGGCTTCGCCAATACAAAATAATAAAAAAAGCAACTTCCAAGCGAGCTTGCAAGTTGCCGCGATAATAACTGAGACCATCCACAACCTCAAGACCTACGGTCTTTCGGTCGCGTTGGCTTCGCCAATACAAAAAGAATCAAAAAACAACTTCCAAGCGAGCTTGCAAGTTGCTTTTTAATTCTTTTTTAATGGTCTCAGTTATTATCGCGGATATTTTAAATTCCGTGCGTTCTGCTTCGAGTGCTTACCATAAGCGTTACCTTTACAGTTAACTCGGCCCAGGCAACCTTACGGCACACAAGAGCTTTTGCTTAGTGCTGCTTCATTCCTGACCTGACACGGTTCACAAATTCCTGTTGCGTAAGACCCAAACGTCAACATCACTTATAAAGGGCAGCCCTACAGTAAGTCATCCTAGGCAGAACATCACCCCTGCTGTAGCGGATTGCAGGTACAGGGCACCGCTATCTCCCCGGCTGCACGGAAATCTTATGACTTATTGATGGCTTCTTTGATGTGGGATGCTATGCATCTTCGGTTCTTATTTGTATTTACTTTCAAAAAAGCTGTATGCACAGTATATAATTTTTAAGAAGGAATGTCAAGCCTCAGACTTTTCCAACTTATTACGGATCCGCAATTCCTTGAAGAAGGTTTGGAGCACCTGGGTACACTCCGCCTCAAGGACACCTGTCTCAAGCTCCACCTGATGGTTGAACTCCGGCATCTGCAGGATATTTAAAATTGATCCTGCACAGCCCGCCTTTGGGTTCATGGTTCCAACCACTACCTTTTTAATCCTGGCTTGTACAATTGCACCGGAGCACATCTGGCAGGGCTCCAGGGTTACATACATAGTACAGTCCTCCAGCCTCCAGTCTCCCATTGCCTTGCTGGCCTTTTGGATGGCAATCAGCTCTGCATGGGCCAGGGTTGTTTTTTTCGTGTTCCGTTTATTATATCCTCTGCCTATTATTTTATCCTGATATACGATGACACAGCCGATAGGAACCTCTCCGAGGCGGATCGCCTTCCTTGCTTCCTTAAGTGCCTCCCGCATGTATTTCTCATTTATCAATAATTATGTCCATGCCCTCTACCGCACAAATCGCCATGAAAGTGCTGGCATGGACCCGGTCCTCCCTTCGTTTGCTATTTTTAGTTCTTTCAACCTTATGTCCTTTCAGTATTCCTTTGCATCTGGACGATTCCACAGTATTTTGGTATAGTTATTTTAGCATAAGGAAAACGAGGTGACAATATGAAGATCCATGGCTTTAATAAATTAACCCTGCTGGATTAT
>JARKQP010000623.1 GCA_029974875.1 Mobilitalea sp. | reverse complement strand
CAAAGGGATATACGCAGGAAAAGTTTGCAGAAATTGTAGCCCTTACGCCAAACTATTTGTCAGCCGTTGAACGCGGAGTGAAAACACCCAGTGTCAAGACTTTGGTAGCTATTATTAATAACCTGGAGGTATCAGCGGACGAAATATTCATTGATGTTATAAAGACCGGGTATAAAATCCAGGCTTCAAAGTTTGCAGATGAATTAAGCAGTTTATCACAGGAAGACCAGAAAAGGATTTTTACAGTGATAGGTGCAATGGTTATGGAAGCCAAATCAAAATAATCTGCCAGAATCCGTAAGAAAAAAAAATGTCCCGTTGTCCTCCGAAATACTTTGGATTTTTTTATTACTTTTGCACTATTTGACGTATTTCGACATTATCCCTATGATATACTAACTCTATTCGATTTAATATAACTCTAATAGAGTTACAAAGGAGGACAATTTTATGTGTTTAAACATAAGACTAACAATACTATCAGCCCGGATTGAATGGCATTGGCACCATATCCTCCGGAGCAGAAAAAAGCAAAATGAGCTCCTTAACAAAGGCGCTACCTTCCAGTCCACCGGTTTTCTGCGCATTAACAGCCACCTGGATTATCACTCCGTTGCAGTAATGGATCTGACACACAGGTTTAAGGAATTAATGCAGCCAAGCCAAAATCCCCCTGTGAAGGAGAAATTTCTTTTAAAATGCTATGAGAAAGCTACCTGAAATTATTCCCACGTCAAGCACTCTTGTATAGAAAACACCTGATAACCGGAGCTTAAACTCTCGGGTATCAGGTGTTTCTTTTCATTATTGAAGCAGGCTCCCTATCAGCTGTCCCTGTTCTTCTTATCCCTCTTTCGCTGCCCGATTCCAAAGAGGATAATTCCTATCCCCAGATATGCTGCCCTTCCAGCCATCACATCCACCGGTACTGAAAGTGCAGGATCTAATACCTGCAGGCTTTTGGGGTATTCGGCAAAAAAACTGCTAAGTGAAAAATCCATTGCCCGGGGTAGTGGCAGTACACAGAGCAGCGTCAGCAAGCCCATGGCTAGATAAATTAGTCCACCCTTCATGCTTCCGGCAAACCATCCCGCTCCGAGGCAGAACACCGTCACAGGCAAAAGGGTCATAGCCGCGGACAGCAGCAATTCCACGCTGGGCACCTCCCGAAAGAAGGACCAGTAAAACCAAAGGCCGAGAACGGTAATACAGCCCATAAAAATCAAGCTGCCCAAGCAGACCGCACCCATCCGTGTCATTGCGTACCTTCCCGGATCCACCGGCGTGGTGCCGGTGATAGCTGCCACCTTCCTTTCCTGGTCAGAAACAAAAAATGTCAGGAAGAATAATTCTGCGATGCAGAGAACCGGTACAATTCTGGAGAGATAGTAGCCAAAGCTCCAGGCTGAAAAAGGAGCAGTATAGGCAATCCCGGAAATCACATCCCCTATTAAGGTCATCCATCCATAGCACAATCCGATTATGAGGATGCCGATGAATACCTTGTTCCACAAAAGCCGTCTTACTTCATAGTTAAAAATTTTAATCAAGGCTTAATTCCTCCTTCGTCAACCCACAGGCATCCAAAAATTCCTGATAGGTCAGATATGGATAGCTCCAGTCTATTTCCCGGTTAAACAGTCCCGAGAGAATCTCATCCATAGCCGCTTCCCCACCGACAAGCTGCTCCGCCTTCAAAATCTTTAGGGGCATTTCGCTGTAACGCCTCACACTGCCGACGCTGTTTTCTATATTGTTTTGGTACTGCTCCGGAAGTACGGACAGGTACTGCGGATGCCGGACATAAAAGTTTTTATAATAATCATCCACTTCCTGCTGCCATTTGTCCACATAGTGCTCCCTTGCATATTCCTCTCCATACAGCTCCTTTACAATGCGGTAGGTGGTATAAACAGTAAGTCCCTCCGACGACCAGGGATCCTTACTATCTATGGAGTCGAACATATTTCCAAGCCCCCACCACTGGTGGACCAGCTCATGGATCATAACCTCTCCTGAACCACTTCCCTTATTTTTATTTGTCAGGTTCTGCGCCGTGAAATCAAGCTCGTTCAAGGTGCTGGCGCCATCGGCCGCATAGCCGCCTCCGCTAACTCTGGTTTGCAGGAGTTTAAAGCTTCCATCTGCATAAAATTGCAGTGGACCATAATGGGTAGTACAGTATTTAACCACACTGCGCACTGTCTCCTCCACCTGCGCCTCCTTCATGATTGTCTCATGCTTGCGGCCATAATATAAACTGACCGTAAGCTCCTCCGCCTGAATGTCCCGGCTTACATAATCCCCGGCATAGATGATGGAGCGGTCTCTTTTATCAGAAATGCGCCAGGTTTTGGTATGATCCTGGTTCTGCTTCAAAAGCTTTGCGTCACCGTTCCCAAATAAAATGGGGGTCATCTGCTCCGGCAGTGTCAGATCAATGGTTGACGGCAATACAGCATCCCGATATACTGCATTCCGTATTACGGGAGCAAGCAGCTCGTTTTCCATACACATATATACGGCGCTAATCTCCGGCTCTCCTGTCCCAAGGGTCTTTGCTAAATTCCATTCACGGGGAAAGCCGCCATAGGATAGGGAAAGCTCCAGCTCCGGGTCAGCAGGCAGCTCCACCTCTACCACAAGGCCATTGGTTTTTTGGATATCGGTTACAGACCAGGCAGCCGCCTTCCCATTTACCTCCACCCCGGATAGTGTGTAACCGGGATTAATAATCAGCTCCAGCGTCTGTGGCTCTTTACTGGTATTTTGCAGCTGGTAAACTGCCCTGCCATACAGCGAACCTTTGCGGGCATCCGGCCGCACATCAGCATAGCGCTCCGAGTAGGTTAACGAAGGATTATAATCCGCATCCATAATATGCTGGCTTATATCCGGATCAGAATTGTCATAAAAGGGCTGGGCCACATAGGCCGTCCCCGCAGCCGCGAGTAAAATGACTGCCATGACCGGAGGATAGATCCTTCGGATGCTGTAAAGAAAAGAGCCGGGGATCCCTTTTCCATACCGCCGTATACAGAGCCAGGACAATATCCACAGCCCGGAAAGGGCCAGCAGCCAGGTCATCCGCATATACCCAACCGTGCGGAACATCCTAAAATTTGAAAAGTCGTCCGAGACGGCAAACAGGATGGGGTTCAGCCAGCAAAGCTGCCATTTTCTATTCCATACACCCATACTAAGGGCGCAAAATACAATAAAAGCGACAAAGGACAAATCCGCTCTTACTGTAAGCTGATAGGCGGCGGCTGAAAACAGTACTGCCAGAATAAGAGCCGGAAACATAAGCACCCAATAAGACAGCAAATATGTTTGAATATCAAAAACTGCGCCTACCTTGAGCACGCTATAAGGAAGCCACAAAAGGACAGTTACCAGCTGTACCGCGCCAGCTGCTGCAAGAAGCGCCCCAAGGCGCACCAGAGCCTGTGTAGGCGGCAGGACTATAGCATCCGTGATGGTATTGATACGATAACGGGCGCCATAGTGCAGCTGTAAAATTGTGAGTATTGCAAGCAGAACTGCACCTATAAGCCCGCCGACCAGAGCAGGATTTGCAATATAGTAGCCGTTCATCGTCGTAACATAGCCTTCCCCACTGGTGGAGGAAAGCGCCCGGACTATCAAGCCAATCCCCGGTGAAACCGCCGTCAGGGCGAACAGCAGCAGCGCCAGCCGCTCCCGGAACAGGCGGCGCAGTTCCAGCCAAAACAACCGAATTGTTCTCATTTTGCATCCTCCCGTAAAATGGTATACAGGTAGGCATCCTCCAGCGTCGGCTCCACCGGTGTGGTAAAGCCGGGAAGCCGGTCAGCCACCGCCCGGCAGCTCACACCCTGCGCCGTATTGACCCTGGATGTGATATGAAGCCCCTCTTCCTCCATGCTGCCTGCTTCTTCAAACACACCCACATGCCCCTGGGCATTCCGGATCAGCTCAACCGGTGTCCCAACAAACAACACCCTTCCCTGGTTGATGATGACCAGCTGATTGCAGACGGACTGCACATCCTCAATGATATGGGTGGACAAAAGCACCAGCTTATCCTGGGCCATACGGGAAAACAGATTCCTAAAATGGATGCGCTCTTCCGGATCCAACCCTACGGTGGGCTCATCAAAAATAAGGAAGCCCGGATCCCCCAGCAGAGCCTGTGCAATACCGACTCTCTGGCGCTGACCGCCGGACAGGGTGCGGATACGAGCCTTTTTCTTCTCCTCCAGATTGGTGGCACGGATTACCTGCCCAATCTCAGCCCCCGGGTTTTTTAACCCCTTCAACGCCGATATGTAATCAAGGAACTGATAAACCGTCAGCTCGTCATATAGGCCAAAGCTCTGGGGCAGATAGCCAAGCTTCGCCTTCAGCTCCTTTTCCTTCTTCTGCAGCGGCACCCCCTCCAACAGGATTTGCCCTTTGGTGGGAAGTAATCCTGCCACCAGCAGCTTCATCAATGTGGATTTCCCCGCACCATTAGGTCCTAACAGTCCAATCATGTTGGGACTCTCCAGGTTCAGTGAGACCCCCTCCAGGGCCTGCTTCCCTGATGAGTAGGTCATGTCCACATTCTCAATTGCTATTTTCATATGCTTACGTCCTTTCTTGTTTGGAGTATATAGGAAAAGGATAAGCTACTTATTTGGAGTGAATTTGGAAAAAATGTGTGTTTTATATGGAGTATGTCAAATATAGGGTGAATATCGTCGACAAATGCAGGCTCTACTGTGTAACTTAGTTACAGAATCAGGAAAATCTCTCTGATATTATGAACACACGACCTTTGATTGAGGATATCCACGCGGAAAAGAAATAGACTTATCGTAATGAACTATTAAACAGATAATTGTCATGTTAATAAAATTGGGCAGGTCTTATACAAAAGCGATGTATAGGATCTGCTTTTATTATAAATCAACATAACAGCAGGTCCTACTGCACAAAGAAAAATAGTTTTTTAATTTTAGAATGCCTGACAAGATGCAAGAATTTATAAGTATATTAGCAATCACTAATATACTGAAAGGTGGTTTTTATGAAAAGTAGAAAAAAGGCTATATTGAAATCTAAAGAATGTGTCGCATGCGGATGTTGCACAAAAAGCTGTCCCCTGAACGCGATATCAATATACAAAGGAATGTATGCCCTGGTCGATGAAAAGAAATGTGTGGGTTGTGGAAGATGCGAGGCTGCCTGCCCGGCACAGGTCATATCTATTGTCTTAAAGGAGGCTGCCGCATGTTGAAACAAAAACGCTGGTATGACTACCTTTGGATTTCATCAGCCATTTATTTGGTGCTCGGTCTTTTTAATATCTTATTTGCCTGGTTGGGATTGATTTGCTTTATTATACCACTGCTCATAGCAGCCATTAAAGGAAATAAATCCTATTGTAACAGGTACTGTGGACGTGGTCAGCTTTTTGAACTTCTAGGCGGCCAATTCGGTTTTTCCCTCAAGAAAGCCCCTCCCCGTTTCTTACGCACCAAATGGTTCCGGTATGGATTTCTTACCTTTTTTATGGGAATGTTTTTTATTATGCTCTACGCTACTTACCTTGTTTTTGCAGGTGCAACACTCCAGGAAGCTGTAACGCTCCTATGGGTGTTTAAACTACCTTGGGATTGGGTCAACACCTCTTTTGTAACTCCATGGGCTGCACAATTTGCCTTTGGATTTTACGGTGTTATGCTTACCTCAACGGTACTAGGTCTATTAACGATGCTTCTGTTCAAACCCCGTTCTTGGTGTGTATACTGTCCGATGGGAACCATGACACAGGCAATCTGCCAGATAAAACACAGAAAGGAGATTTCAAAGGGAACACAAAGCGAAACAAATTGCGGAACTTCTGAAGGTTCTTGCTAATGAATACCGGCCGCTCATTTTATGCGGACTCTAGCTCCTATATGATTCTGTCACCGAACGATTATCTCAAATATTGCTATAATTTGCATAATAAGAAAGTCCTATCACTACAAATGCGCACTAGAGGTTAAAAACTACCAGTGCGCCTTTTGATTTTATTTCTTAATTAATGTTTTAATATAAATCTTAATCCACACCTCTATGACGCCAACAATTCTTGCGGCAAAACTTATCTTTACAATTATCCTGGCACATTACATGGACCGAACCGCAATCTGGACACATATATTTACCACTCCTAATTGCTTCAAGATTTTCGAAGCTTTCTTTCCATTCCTTCCCGCATTCTTTGCACTTGATTGGACATATATTACGCGTAAAATTGCCGCCTTCTATGTGTATCATCTTTCCATTAATTAAACTATCCGCCACTTTTTCTCTTGCTGATAATAAAATGCGTTGAAATGTCGGTCTTGATACTTCCATTCTTTCTGCACATTCACCTTGTTCTAATCCTTCTAGGTCTTTCAGGCGAATCGCTTCCAGTTCTTCCAGCTTTAAAATATTTTCAGGTAATTCAGCTACATCTATTTCAGATGGTACGAAATAAGGTATCGCTGGTATATGTTCAACTTTCCTCCATTTTGTTGGTCTTGCCATGTCTTCTCCTTAATTTTCCTATTACATTCCACCGCCATATTTAAATATATATTCATTCAAATTTGTACCTAGTTTTCGGGATATTATAGGGCACTTCGCTTTAAGCAGGAAAAAATGCTACCTTTTATTCTGAAAGAGTTTCGCAATTTCCTTGTCCCTTACTTATAATAATATCTGACTTATTATAAATGTCAATAAATTCATCCCCACAATCCTCCAATATGACTCCAGGTGCACTGCAGCCTGTAGATATTATTTTTGAATAGCATTCTATCATCATCCATGATGCTGATATAATATGATCCGTATCCAATCAATTTTGAAACGGCCACAGTTGCCATATATACCACTTATTTATGCTTCTAAACATTGTTCAAGCAAATTGTCCGGTTAGAAACATCTATCATGCCTTCATCTTTGAGATTTTTCAACTCCCGAAATAAAGATGGACGTTGCACACCGAGATAATCAGCCAGTTGCTTTTTACTGATTGGCAATACGATGTTGTTAGAGTGTTGCAATATTGATTGCTGTTTAAGGTATTCTAAAATGTTTTCTCTAAGGGTCTTTTGCGTCGCCATCGTAATTTTCTGGTTAAGCTTCTGAGCGTTAAGTGATAACATTCCGATGAACTGCATGGTAAAATTATAGTCATGTAAAAAATTTGATACCGCTTTCTTGGTAATGTGCAAAATTTGAGCATCGGACAAACAATAAATTGTAAACGGATATGTATGGGTATCACCAAACAGTAAATTCGCCCCCACCATATGTCCCTTGGAAAATTCAAACATCGTCATTGCGGAACCATTTTCTAAAAGAGAGTACACAACAAG
>JARKQP010000617.1 GCA_029974875.1 Mobilitalea sp. | reverse complement strand
ATTGTTGTTCTATTGAAGGTGGTGTTACCCATGTCAAAGCCGATTATTGCAACCATAGCATTATTGGTGGGTTTACATTACTGGAATGATTGGACCAACGGCTTGTATTATATTAATCAGGATAAATACTACAGCATTCAGGTTCTGTTAAACAGGATGCTGCAGGATGTACAATATTTGATGAGCTCGGCAGCCAGCGGAAATTCATCGGAGCTTGCCAAGGACATTCCTTCCGTATCATTAAAAATGGCGGTTGCTGTCATGGGTGCGCTTCCCGTGTTGTGTATCTATCCCTTTTTTCAAAAATATTTTGTAAAGGGAATTGTTGTAGGGGCAGTCAAGGGCTGAACGGAGGCTGCCGCAGAGGTTCCCTGTGATAGATGTTTGGCAACTAATAGGTAGAAGGAATGTGAGATAAATTAATATCAGGTAGAATTAAGATAGGAGGAAAATAAAATGCTTTATCCTGTTGTTACAGATTCCAGAGCGCTGATCGATTTGAGTGGGATTTGGGCTTTCCGGTTAGATAACGGAGAGGGCTTTAAAGAAAAATGGTATGAGGGACCGCTGGTTGATGCGGTTACTATGGCGGTGCCGGCTTCCTATAATGACTTAAAGGACGACAAAGCTTACAGGGACCATTATGGCTGGGTTTTTTATCAGACCACCTTCCGTATTCCTGTATTTATGAAGCAGGAGAGAATCCTGCTCCGCCTGGAAGCGGTGACCCATACCGCAAAGGTATATATAAACGGTATGGAGCTGTGCCAGCATAAAGGGGGATTCCTCCCTTTTGAAGCTGAGATAAACCGGCACATAAAAACGGGAGAAAATCTGTTAACCATAGCAGTAGACAACCGGATTGACCATTCGACCCTACCCGTGGGCTCAGAAAATTTGGGCGGGATAATGATGATAGGTGGGACGGGAAAGAATTGCGGGACGGTCAAGCCGCAGAACAAGCCTAATTTTGATTTTTTCAATTACTGCGGAATAACCCGTCCGGTGAAAATATATACAACACCCCAGGCATACATTAAGGATATCTCATTAAGGGCAAGTGTGGAAGGAACCACGGGAAT
>JARKQP010000602.1 GCA_029974875.1 Mobilitalea sp. | reverse complement strand
TGGGCTTGTTATTGATCCCACAACGGGAAAGCTGGAAAGCGTTTAAGCGGCGGATTATTCATTGGCCTGGAGAATTTTTATTTCAGATTTAAGCCAATCGATAATATCACTTTTATTTTTATTAATGAACGGAATGTGTTTTAAAATATTTTTCAGGTACTCATAGGAGCCGCTTACCAGCGTAGGTTCATCCGCAGTAATACGAACCTCGGAGGAGGTTTTTCCGGAATCGATAACCTCAAGGAATACGGAATGCCGTTCCTTTACAAGGCAATAGATATTTCTAATACCTTTTTCCTTGTCCGAATCGATTTTCTGGAAAGCAATATTATAGTTATGATAGGTCTCCAATAGAAAGATAATGTACTCCAAATGCTGTATGATATCCTTTCTTTCCACATCAATCGGATGTATACCATTATAGTTATATAAATAAATTTGCTGTTCCCGTATTAAATCCTTGACACAGCATAAGACATAGATATCCCAGCACGGGTATCTTTGGACATTATAAATAAAGGCCTTATGCCTTTTATCGTATAGCTCGGCCAAAATTTTTACCTCCGGGTCGGAAATATTATTTCTTTTTAATAGCTTAAAATATAAGTCCTTAGGAATTGTCATTGCACCAAAGCTATAGCGGTAAAGAATGCGGCTGCCGGCAGATTCCTCAGCCTTGACCAGAAGATCCATATAATTTAAATCGCCCTGGTGTTTTTCAAACAGAGGATAGCAGCTCTTCTCCATCAGCATCTTCAGGTGGGATAAATAAATATCAGTGGCTAATGTGCTGGATAAATAAAAGGCAGACTTGGTATGTAAGCCTGGCTGGTCATTAAAATATATTAAAGAGCCGATATCCGGTACGATTAGCAGCTCTCCGCCTATGATATAGCTGTCATAATTCTTAATATAATAGAGACTGATTTGATTTTTGTGGATCAAAGCGACCAGGCAGCTGATACATTTTATCATCCGTGGGATATCCGGGGCCAAACGCATTAGCAAAACCAAATGCCAGCCATTCTCTAAGGCCTTATCAAGGGCGTTTATCCAGGTCTTTAAGGTCTTTTCTGAATAAAACTCCATATCATGGTAATTATTATATGCAATATAAATAGCTGGATCGTTGCCGGGCTTCGTGACAGAAGCTGATTCTAAAATTGATTGGCTGATATAGGTTATGTTTTCAGTGCCGACTAATATTTTGTCATCCGATGAAAAAGAAAAGGAATTTACGTCGTATTTTGTGATATCTGAAATAGCTGCTGCATGTTTTCTATCCATTTGGTTTGGGATCACTTTATTCTTATTTTCTGATTTTTCTTTCTTATGGCATTCTATGGAGTAGCCCTGTGATTCTGAGAGTAGTTTTTTTATTTGCTCCTGAAGGCTTAATTTGACATTATGGATGCCGCATATTCTTTGGAGTATTTCCTGTATCTGCTGCATTTGATAGGTGTTGTAGATATTCTTCGCCAAAAATTCGGAAATATGATCGATATAATATGTATTATAGGGAGGGATCCTTTTTCCGTTAATCCAACGATTAACTAACGAGCTGTCTACATTAATCACCTTTGATAACCGGTTGCTGCTGATATCAAGAGTGGAAAGTAATAGTTTCAGGCAGTCACAAAATTTCATATGTTCCATGATTAATTATTGCTCCTTGTGCATCAATAAAGAATTAATTAAGCTTTAATACTTCCCTTATGACAGGCTTTAATTACAAAGTATATCACAAATATGGTTCATGAAGTAGAGAATTCGACTTGAATTGAAAAAGTGTCATTGCCATGTCATTGTCAAATGGTCGATAACGGTAGAATTGGAAGTTAAATTAAAGTATTATGTAAAAAAATACGTATTCAGGAGGAGCATATGTTTCATTTTAAGAGTATTGGGGCAAAATTGACAATTATCTTTGGTATATTACTGGCTGCTGTTAGTATTGGGATGGGAGTAACTTCCTATCTTGTATCAAAGGATGCATTATCAGATAGTGTTAATGAAACTATACTTACTGCGGCTGAAGAAGCTGCACAGATCGTGGAAGAAGGACTGAGGGTTCAGATCAATACGCTGGAGGCATTGGCTGGCAGTGAATGGATGAAGGATCCGGACATTTCAGATGAGGAAAAGCTAAGGCTTTTAAAAACAGAAATAGAACGCAGCGGTCATATCAAAATGGGCATCTCCGATTTGCAGGGGAATGCACTGTTAAGTAATGGAAGCTCCGTAAATATAGCTGACCGGGAATATTTCACCCGTGCGGCAGCAGGAACCTCAGCGGTATCGGATCCCTTATTTAGTAAGGAGGACGGGCAGCTTATCATGGCTTATGCAGTTCCCATTCAGGTAAATAACCGGATCAGCGGGGTATTAATTGCGATCCGGGATGGGGGAGTGCTTAGTAATTATACTCAGAATATAAAGTATGGGGACAGCGGGGAAGTATTTATGGTAAATAGCGCTGGTACTATGATAGCTAACAAGGATATCTCCCTGGTAGAGAATATGCAAAACTCAATTAAGGAAGGGGAAGAGGATAGGAAGCTTGCCGAACTTGTTGCAGTAGTGAAGGAGATGACTGAGGGCAAAAAAGGAGCGGGAGAATATAGCTACAATGGAATAAATAAATATGCAGGGTATGCCCCCTTGAGTAAATATGGCTGGTCCCTTGCAATCACAGCCCCAAAGAAGGAGGTAATGGAAAAGGTTGACCGGATGACCCAGCTGTTAGTGGTCATGTCAATTACCTGCCTGATTATCAGTATACTGATCACTGTCTGGATTTCAAAAAGCATCTCAAAGCCGATCAAACTCATTGCGGAGCAGCTCAGGATAGTTTCCGCTGGGGATTTCACACAGGAGGTTCCTGACAGGCTGCTTAAGATGAGGGATGAAACCGGCATATTAGCAGGGGCAATGGATCATATGCTCCGGTCAATTAAAAAAATATTAGGAGACGTGGAAGAAAAGTCCATAGAAGTAAGCCAGAGCCTGATGGACATTTATTCAAATATGAACCTATTGAATAAAAGCATCGAGGTGGTTTCAGCAACCTCGGAGGAACTGTCCTCCGGAGCGGAAGAAACAGCGGCAGCGGCAGAGGAAATGAATGTCTCTTCCCTTGAAATCGAAAAGGCAGTGGAAACAATTGCGGAAAAGGCTCAGGATGGAACGGGAATGGTGAGCAATATAAACCAGATGGCGGAGGAGATGAAGGAAAAGGCCATAGCCTCTAAAACAAAGGCTGTGGACATTTATATGAAAAGTAAAACTAATTTGAAAAGTGCTATTGAGCAGTCTGAGTCAGTATACCAGATCAATGAACTGTCCCAGACCATTTTAGAAATATCCTCCCAAACGGATCTATTATCCTTAAATGCTGCAATTGAGGCGGCAAGAGCAGGGGAAGCGGGAAAAGGCTTTGCAGTTGTAGCCGAGGAGATAAGAAAGCTGGCAGAGAATTCAAAGCTCGCAGTGTTCAGGATACAGGAGGTAACGCAGATTATTGTGGATGCGGTTACAAAGCTTTCCCACAGTTCAGGTGAGGTATTGGATTTTATTGATGGACATGTATTACAGGATTATGATGAGCTGGTAGGTATGAGCGAGGAATATAATCTTAGCTCCGTCAATATGAACGATATGGTGATGGATTTCAGTGCAGCTTCCGAAGAATTATTTGCTACCATCCGCGATATGGTTAAGACGATAGAAAATATCAGCTGTGCATCAAATGATGAGGCGACGGGCTCCAGCAATATTGCCCAGGAGGCGACTTCCATTTTTGCAAAATCCAATGAAGTAATCCAGTTGACGCAAACAACCAAAGATCAATCAGATTCCCTGGTTGAGGCGGTAGCTTCCTTTAAAATCAGATAAGAACCAGTAGCAGGAACAGGATAATCAAAGAAGAAACTCTGTTGATGGAGATGCTGGGAGAGATTATGGGAAAGTACAAAAGAGGACAGCCGCCGGCAGCTGCTAACAGCCGCACTGGAAGGGGAAAGGAAGTAAGAATTACAAATGATTTAAAAAATGGAATTAAGGGATTATTTCAAAATCATGAGTTCTACCTCTGCTATCAACCGATCCTGGAGGTGGAAAGTAATAAGATTACGATTGTAGAAGCACTTGTGCGCTGGAAGCATCCTGAATTAGGAATGATTAATCCGGAGGAGTTTATTTCCATTGCTGAAAAAAGCCTTTTGATTTGTCCCTTGGGGGACTGGATTATGGAAGAAGCCTGCCGCCAAATTGCCGCCTTCCATGAGGGTGGCTGGAAGGTTGCCGTATCGGTAAATATATCCGCTGTGCAGCTGCAGCAAAAGGACTTCTCAATCAGAATATCCCATATCTTGAAAAGATACCATCTGGAGCCGGAATTCCTGGTTTTGGAGATGACGGAGAATGCCTTGATGGAATATAATGAGATAGTAGACAATAATCTCAGGAGCCTGACCATGCTGGGGATCACTATGGCAATTGATGATTTTGGCACCGGGTATAATTCCTTTATCTGTTTACAGAATAGCCTATTCGATAACATAAAAATTGATAAGAATTTTGTATTACATATGTCTTTTTCGACGAATAAGGCAATCATTGCTGCAACGATACGCCTGGGACATGAGCTGAATATGAAAATTACGGCGGAGGGTGTAGAGAAGGAGGAGCATTATAACTATCTGAAGGGGCAGGGATGCGATTATATACAGGGCTATTATATTGGAAGGCCGTTGCCTGCAAAAGAGCTATGGGAGGACAGGAAGGCGGATCTGACAACGGGAAGGCTGGATTGTGTTTCAAAACTTACGGAACTTTAAAGGGGTAATTCCTTCTGCCTTCTTAAAGGTCTGGATGAAATGAGCGGTATCATGAAAGCCTATGGCAGATGATATATCATCAATACTGATGGAGCTTCCCCTCAGTAGGAGCTTTGCTTGACTGATACGGATTTGTATCAGATATTCTTTCGGGGAAAAGCCTGTTATCTTTTTAAATTCCCTGCTTAGATGGGAGCGGCTGATGCCAAACTGATGGGCAAGGGTTTCTATGGTAGTGTCCTTAGCATAGTTGTTTCTTAAGTAAGATATAATTTCTTGGATAATGGCGGAGGTGTTGTTTGGAAGAATACTCCGTTCTTTCGAGGATAGGAGCTCTGTTAACAGTATGTCGAATAAGCAGGATATCCGGAACTCCGTAAAAGGAACCAGGTTCAAGGCGGTGTGTAAAAGCTGGAGCTGGAGCATTTCAAAGTTCGGACAATCTGATTCTGAAAATTTGACATTCCCATCATAAGCGTAATGTGAGAAAATATTCTCCGTCAGCGGTCCGTTAAAATGCAGGATAGTGCTGATCCATTTATCTTTATTTGTTCTATAATAATGACGTTTTCTACAGTCGATAAAAAATCCTTCACCCTTTTTTAGGGTGAAGTTTTTATTTTCATATTCTAAATATCCCTCACCCTCTAATGTAAATCGAAGCTCGTAAGACTCCAAATCGGAGCGGTCTGTAAAATAATCTGAATTTGCCTCCATAATTAAAAAGCCCTGCGGATAAAAAAGATTCTTTTTCGCGTTATTGCTGACAAGAAAGCTGGGCAGATAATGGGTAGTGCCCGAGAGCTTGAAATTACCATGATGGAAGCTTTGGACAAGTGAAATGTCCTCCTGGTTAAAGCTGTGGGACAGGTTCTTGTAGTGAATATGCTTGGATTTGTCTGTTAATGAATTCGCTAAATCAATAAATGGTAGATCATTATAATTCATGGTTCCTCTCCCTAAAGCACAAAACTTATATTTTATGAGATACTATCCTATATTATATCATGAAAAGATCAATTATTATATAGCTATATCAAATAAATATAGCTTAAAACTAAGGAAAGAGGTTCATCCTATGAAAAGGCTATAAACCATATGGGAGGGAATGAGTTTCATGAACCAAAACCAATATTTCGTAGAGCCTGAACTGGCGGTTGATACCGGACAGCGCCAGCCGGCCTCTTATATTAGAAGGACTTTTTATGTTAACCATAGGATATTAAGGGCAAAGCTATCCATCACAGCGCTGGGTGTCTATATTGGGTATCTGAATGGGGAGCGGCTTGATGACAGGGAGCTGTTACCTGGCTTCACGGATTATAATTTTCGTCTACAGGTACAGGAATACGATGTTACGCACCGGATTCAGGAGGGGAAGAACGTAATCGCCGCGGTAATAGGGGACGGGTGGTACAGAGGGGCACTGGGTATCGGCAGCAATAGGAATGTATATGGGACGAAGATTAAGTTTATGTGCTTTATGGAAATAGAATATGAGGATGGGACGAAATCCATTATCTCCTCGGACGAAGGAACAAAAGCATCCCAGGATGGGGCAATCCTGCAGAGTGACCTGAAGGTGATTGAGAAAATCGATGGGAGGAAAGGTGCCTGTAATTGGACAATGCCGGATT
>JARKQP010000569.1 GCA_029974875.1 Mobilitalea sp. | reverse complement strand
CATAGGCTCTCCTCCCTCTTTATTCTCTTTTTACAGCCTGGCCGCTTAATATACCGGTCAGGACACCCTTTGTCATAACCGGAAGCCCATTTACCAGGAGCGTGTCAATTCCTTTCGGCTGTCTTCTGGGATCAGAAAAGGAGGCCATGTCCTCCACCCTGTCGTAATCCATAATGCAAATGTCCGCTTTTTTGCCGGCCTCGAGCAGCCCCCTGTCCTTTAGGTGGTAAAGCTGTGCCGGCATAGAGGTCAATTTCTGGATAATAAATTCCGGCTTCACGCCCCTTTCCCTCATTTGCCGTATGGTTTTTGAAAAACTGCCAAAGGCTCTCGGGTGGCACACCACCCCTTCCGAAATTGTGTCGCTGCCCATGGTATACCGTCTGTCCATAAACAGCTTATACTGGTCCTCATACAGCTTTTGCTTCAATTCCTCCGTCTGGTTTTCCACCCCGATAAAGCCAACCTGTAATTCATTCTCAACCAATAGCCTGATCACCGTTTCCGAAAAGCTTTCCTTATTCTCTTCTGCAATTTCATCGACCGATTTTCCGATTTCCTTCGCATACATATCCTTTGTAATATTAATCACTGCCGTCTGGCCTTTCCCGAAGAAATAGGAATGCCTTGCCTCCATCGCTTCCAGCAGCTCTTTGCGAAGCTCCACCGACTGAAGCCGGTCCATAATCTTCTTATAGCCGCCTTCCTGCGCCCATCCCGGCACAAGCGCCAGCAGCAATCCCGCTCCCACCAGATAAGGATAATATTCATAATGAATATCGGCTCCCTCCTTCTCCAGCGTTTCAAACGGCTCAAACAGGGTCTTCGTATCCTCAAATCCCCCTGTCCGGTAATGGAGCATATTCAGACGGATCCCGCTTTCCTTCACGACCTCCGCCATCTCCTGTGCCGGCGTTAACGGAATCTGTCCGTCATTCAGCCGCAGATGGGTGCAAAGCAGCCCGTCATACTCCTTAACCACCTTACAAAGCTCAATCAGCTCCTCTGTATCGCTGTATCCCCCGGGATAATAAGACAATCCCAGAGATAAGCCAAGGGCTCCTTCCTCCATAGCCTCCCGCAGCCTCGCTTTTGCTGTCTCTAATGCCTTTCCAGTCAGCGGCTTGTCATCAAAACCCAATGCCGCCTGCCTTATCGCATTATGGGAGATATTGGCCGCCACATTGACCGCACAGCCGTCAAGCTGTGCCAAAAGCTCCCCAAAGGACCCCCAAGGCTTTCCATAGTGCTTGTACTCCCCAAAAATACCTGAATTCACCCGGAGCGAATTCTCAAACTGGTCCTCCGGGAGGGGGGCAAAGCCTAACCCGCACTGTCCTGTTACCACCGTGGAAACTCCCTGATAAATGAAATTAGGGCCTTGTCTGTTCTTTAGCAGGCTCAGCTCCGCATGGGTATGCCCGTCAATAAACCCGGGCGTAACCATCTTTCCTTCCGCATCAATCACATAGTCCGCCCCTTCTTCCTCCAGCTGCCCAATTTTACAAATCCGGTCCCGGCTAACTGCGATATCCGCTATGTAAGGGGCTTTTCCGCTTCCATCTACAATTAATCCATTTTTAATTAAGATATCCATCTCTGTCTTCTCCTCCTTTTGCAAGGCTATGGCCTTACCGCCGTTCCATCCGGCAGCCTGCTGTAAAGCCAGCTAAAATCCATTTCCACGCGGGGATATTTTTTTGCTTTTTCCTCGTCAAAATCCACTCCGATTCCCGGCTTCCCATTTAAATAAGCATAGCCCTTGTCCACCGTCGGACATCCCGGAAATACTTCTTCTTCCCCGTCATTAAATCCGGCAAATTCCTGTATCCCAAAATTAGGGCTGGAATAGTCCAAATGCATTTGCGCCGCCATTCCGATTGGAGATAGATCATTTGGCCCGTGCCATGCAGTCCGGACCTGGTAAGCTTCACAAAAGGCCGCCAGCTTTCTGGCAGGAGTTAAACCTCCGATATCACTTAAATGGCACCTTATAAAGTCAATCCACTGGTTTTGCACCATTGTTCTCCACTCTACAGGATTGGTCAGCAGTTCTCCCATTGCAAAAGGAGTACTTGTCTGTTTTCTTAAATATTCAAAGTAGGAATATTGCTCAGGCGGCAGGCAGTCCTCCAAAAAGAAGAGCTTAAAGGCTTCCATCTCCTTTGCAAAATCCAGCGTATCCACCAGGGATAACCGTTCATGTACATCATGCATAATTTCCAAGCCCCAGCCGATATCGCTCCTGATTTCCTCCATCAGGCCGACCACACTTTTCATATAAGCCTTCGGAGAATAATAAGCACCCGCCGGAGCATTGAGGGGATGGACCATTTGCTGGATTGTCCCGTCAAAATTTCCTCCATAGGTTCCCATATGGCAGCGGATATAGCGATAGCCCTCCTCCATAAAGCCGCGGATCTTTTCTTTCACTTCCTCTATGCTGTTTCCATCCGCATGGCGGTAAACCGCAATCCCTTCCCTGCATTTTCCGCCAAATAAATCATATAGGGGCATTTTTGCCAGCTTCCCCTTGATATCCCAAAGTGCCTCATCCACCCCGGAAAGCGCATTGTTTAAAACAGGGCCGTTTCTCCAATAGGAGCTGCCCATTGCGGACTGCCAGATATCTTCAATATTTGCAACATTTTTCCCGATCAAAAAGGGCCGAAGATATTCTTCGATTGCCGTTACCACTGCCTTATGCCTCCAGGTAAAAGTGGCACAGCCAAGCCCATAAAGCTCCGGCTCACTCGTCAGAACCTTTACAACAACCAGGTTAATATTATGAGGCGCCGTCACAAATACCTTTATATCGCGAATTGTAATTGTCTCCATAGCCTTTCCTCCTTAATTCTTCACCGCACCGCCAGTCATACCGGCAATAAAATATTTTTGGAAGCAAAGGAACAATACAATAAGCGGCAGGCAGGATACCGAAGAAGCTGCCATCATATCATTCCAGTGAACCTGATTTTGCGTATTCAGGGCCACGATTCCTACGGTCAATGTCTTTAATGAATCCTTTGATATGAGTACGGAAGAAAACATATACTCATTCCATCCGTTAATCAGGACAAAAATAGCAACGGCAGCAATCCCCGGAACCGTCAGCGGCAAAATAATCTTCCAGAATATCCTGAAATTAGAGGCCCCATCTACGCGGGCCGCCTCATCCAGCTCAACAGGTATTGTCTTAAAGTAGGATACCATCATCCAGGTGCTGAACGCAATATTTGTTGCCGCATACACGATGATTAAGCCAAGTAAAGAATTTGTCAGCCGGTAGGTCGTAAGCACGGCATAAAAAGGCACGACCAGCATGACGCTTGGAAACATCTGCGTAATCAGCAGGAAACCCATAAATTGCTTATTTCCTTTAAACTTAAATCTTGTGATGCCATAACCTGCCAGGCAGGAAAATGCAACACAGAGCACAACCGCCCCAAGACAGGTAACCAAGCTATTCATCGTCATCTTCCCGAAATTATACAAACCCCAAAACTTTTTAAAGGATTCAAAAGAAACAGGATCCGGTATCCAAATTGGTGTCGGTGAATAGGTCTGTGCCTCCGGCTTAAATGCGGTCGAAAGCATCCATAAGACAGGAACCACGATAAACAAGGAAAGTACAACCAGGACCATATACCGGAGTGCCCCATTTACCCTCTGTTTTTGCTTTTTGCCAATACCCATTTTATTTTTCATCTTTTAGCACCATCCTATATATCCTGCTGATGACATAACAAATCACAAATACAATGATTCCCCATGCCGCAGCCTTTCCAAATTGCAAATCATTAAAAGCAGTTCCATAAATATTCAAGCTAATTAGATTCGTCGCATTTCCAGGTCCCCCGTTTGTCATGGTATATACCAGCGTATACTGCTTAAACCACCAAACGCTGTCGAGAATTAACGTTGTAACGAGGACCGGCCGAAGGCCCGGTAAGGTAATGTTCAAAAACTGTTTCCATTTATTTGCCCCATCAATCTCAGCCGCTTCATAATGGTCCTGGGAAATACTCTGCATGCCGGACAAAACCATAGTCATAACCAGCGGGTACCCCTTCCATATACAGGCAAATACCACGGCCGGGAAGGCAAGCTTTGCCGATCCAAGCCACGAAATATTCTCTGAAATAATTCCGATATTCTTTAATATGGAATTTAAAACCCCATACATAGGGTTCATAATCCAGGTAAAGAGCAATGCGATAACCGATTCCGGGAACAGCCACGGAAGCATAAAAATTACACGGAAAAAGGTTCTCCCTGCAAATTCTTTGTTCAGGAAACTGGCCAATAAAATGCCAAACAGGAAATGCCCTGCTACAACCAGAAGCATGAATCCAAATGTAAGTAAAACAGAGGAATAAAACTCCGGCTTTACAATGGCCTGGATGTAATATTTCATCCCCACGAACTTCCATTTATTCACCAGGTTTGTATTATAAAAGCTCAGATACAAGCCATAAAACATAGGATATATAATCAAGCCAAACATGGCAAGTGCAGCCGGAAAAATAAACCAATAACCTGCCCTCTCTTTATTTTTAACCTTGCCCCGAGACACCTTTGTGCCTATTTCAGTCCGCATATAAATAACCCTCTCAATTTCTTCGTATTCCAACTGCTACCAACAGCTATTTTTATACACAGGGAAAAGACAGCGCCTCTCCCTGTGTATCTCCTAATCCTTAATTATAATCCTCCAGCAAGGTATCCAGATCTGCTTCCATCTTCTTTACCGCTTCCTCATTCATCTTCTCTCCGCTGAATACAGAAGAATATCCATCACCTAAAATAGTCTTTAAGCCTGCCATACCAGCAAAATTTACGGTCGGCCTGCAGCCCTTTGCGATTGTGTCAAGATATCCTGCATAGTCCGGTCCGGAAATATAAGCTGCCTTCTGTCCCTCAAGGGTAGACGGTATCTTGCCGCTTGACTGCCAGAACATTTGCTCCTTGTCATTTGAGATAAAGAATTTCAAATAGTCAATTGCAACTGCTTTTTCCTCATCACTTGCTTTATTGCAAAGTGCATACCCCTCTGTATTTAACATTGTTCCGGGCGCATCTCCCGGGATTCTGAAGGAACCGATCTTTCCTTTTAAATTCGGATTATTGGCATAAGCAACCCCGATTGCATTTGAACCGGAAAGCATCATTCCCGTATATTCCATTGCAAAGTAATTGGCTGCTGTTGCATAGTCAACCTCTGTGATGCCGTTTGGAACCACATGGTGGACATTATTCAAATCTGTCCAGAAGGAAAATGCCTTAAGAAAACCATCCTCGCCCAACCCATTTTTCCAGGTGCCATCCGCCTGCTCACTTATTAAATCATACCCATTGCTCCATAAGTAACTCATAAAGCGGCTTTGTCCTGAGGAATTATTAGAGCCTACCATAGAAAAGCCCCAACGGTCCACCTCACCGTCCTTGTTCGTATCCTCTGTAAGTGCCTTGGCACAGCTTAAGAACTCTTCCCAGGTCGTAGGCGCCTTTAGATTTTTTTCATCAAACCAGTCCTGTCTGTAAATAATGGCAGACGGCTGCACATCAATTGGATAAAATGCCATTGTATTATCCAAGGTACAAGCCTCCACAACTCCATTGGCAAACTCCGCTTTATGCGCATTGTCCAGCCAATTGTTCAAATCCTCTGTCATCCCTAAATCATACAGTGTCGGAGCCTGGTCTGCACTTGTGAAAAAAAGCGTCGGCAGGTCATCCGGTGATGTCGCCATGGCTGCCAGCTTCGTGTATATATCGTTGCTGCTGATTGCCGTAATCTCAATTTTCACATTTGGATGCTGCGCCATATAATTTTCTGCATACTTATACACATACTGTCCGTGAGGATCCTCACTGGCATATGCACAAAAAACGGTCACCGTTACCGGCCCCTTGGGTACTTCTGTTGTCTTTACACTCTCTGTGGTGTCGTTTGCTGCATCTGTTACTGCATCTGTTGCTGTGTCCTTCGTTGTATCCTCTTTCTGCGTCGTGCCTGCACATCCGGTAAGCATAGATACCATCATCATCCCCGACAAAACAATTGCTAAAAACCTCTTTAACATCACTCTTTTCCTCCTTATATTTTGTTTTTTGCTTTACCTTGTTATTTCAAGCAGAACCTCTATTTCACAGGCAATGCCTCCGGGAAGTGTATTGCAGCCGATTGCCGACCTTGCCGGCAGCCCCGTCTCACTTCCAAAGATATCTAACAGCAGCTGTGAGCCCCCGTCAACTACCAGGGGCTGTTTGTCAAAGCTATCCGTACTGTTGACAAACGCAAGCATTTTAACGAACCTTTTAATCCGGTTCAAATCTCCAAGCTGCTTATCCAGGTTTGCCAGTAAATTCAGCACACAATTATAAGCTGCTTTCTGTCCTTCCTCAATGGAAACTCCTCCTCCAAGCTTACCCATGACAGAATTCCCATCTCCAAGATCACATCCGCATCCGGAGCAGTATACTAAATTTTCTGAAAAGCTTATAACCGGGCTGTATACCCCTCCTTTCGCTGGGGGTGCCGGAAGTACAATCCCCTTCTCCTTCATGCTCTGATAAACATCTGACATAACTTTATTCTCCTATTTTTTTATTTTACATCTGGAATTTCAATGAAGCCCCGCTATAACAAATCGCATTTTAAAATATCCCAGCTGCGCTATATAACATTTTGTTGAAGCATTTTCGTTATTATGTATAACATTCTGTTGAAATTCTAATGTATCATAGTCATATTAAATCACGTTTTGTTGAAATTATCAACAAGTTTTTAAACATTTTTTTTAATTTTTATTATTTTTATCTATTCTGTATATTATTTTCCATTTTTAGTAGGCCTCAGCCGTTTTCAATATTGACATTTTGTTGATATTGTCTTATGATAACCTCAGATATTAATTTCAACATTTATTTATAAATAGAGAGAGGTATATATGAGCAGTTTTATAATGGAGCATTTTGAAATTCTGTCTGAAACAGCAAAATGTATTGCGGAACAATTTGGTCCCAATTGTGAGGTCGTCCTCCATGATTTGACGAGACCCTATAATAATACCATCGTCGCTATTTACAACGGACATGTGACAGGCAGGAAGGTAGGCGACAGCGGCACCGACAGGGGACTTGCCATTTTGCGCGGTACCTCAAAGGAGGAGGACGAATATTGTTACATTAATTATTCCGATTCCGGCCGGATGCTTCGGTCGTCCAGCAAATATTACCGGGATAAAACCGGACAAATTGTAGGGAGTCTGTGTATCAATTATGATATTACCGAGCTTGTTTCCATGCAAAATGCCCTTTACCAGATTACGGGCTTTGAAACAGCCGGAAATAAAGAAAACCAGAAACCAGAGCATGAGATTTTTGCAAAAAATGTTGATGAATTGATTGATCTCCTGCTCCAGGAAGCCATTGCGAAAACAGGAAAAGATATCAACAGCCTTTCCAAAGAAGACCGTATCAATATTGTCAAATACCTGGATGAAAAGGGAGCCTTCCTAATCAAAAAATCTGCTGAGACCGTCGCAGATTATCTTGGTATTTCCCGTTTTACAATCTATAACTATATAAATGCCTGAACATAAAAGGAATGGCATCCTTTATATTTTTAAGCAAAAAAAGAGACAAACTTGCTTCAAAACTTACTCTTTAGAAGCAGTTTGTCTGGAGTCTAAATTAGCTGAACTCTACCCTTTTGTTTTAGACATTGGTTTCATCCATCACACTTACTTGGAACCTGTTAACCGTTGTCCTTAAGCTTTCCGCCAACACCTTCAGGCGGTCAGTAACATTAGCGATAATTTGCATGGAGGCCGCCTGCTCTTCCATTGTGGCAACAGACTGCTGGGTTCCCGCTGCATTCTGCTCCGCTATATTAGCCAGGGCCTTCAGCATTGCTCTTATCTCATTATTTGCTTTCTGCATTTCTTCTTCCGATTCATTTAACTTATCTACCACATTCTCGGAATTTTCCATTGCCTCTGAAATATCCTGATATTTCTGTATGGTTTCCAATACGCTTTTTTGCTGGTCCTCAGAGGTTCTGGTAATGTGCTTCATGCTTTGCACCGAGTGCTTAATATTTAGCTGCAGGGAGGAGATAATCCCGTCAATATGGCTTGTTGACTTCGAGGATTGGTCTGCCAGTCTCTGGATCTCCGCAGCAACTACTGCAAAGCCCCTGCCCCACTCACCGGCCCTGGCTGCCTCAATTGTAGCATTTAAAGCGAGTAAATTGGTTTCCCTTGCAATTTCAGAGATAAACCGGCTGGCTTCCCCTATCTGTTCCGAGCTTTTCTTCATTTCCATAACCACTTCACAGATATTTTGGGTAGCTAGACTATTTTCTTGAGTGATAAGCTTTAATCCCTCTATTTCTTTAAGTCCTGCCTGAACCAGCTGGATCACCAGCCCGGTGGTTTCATTCAGCTTTAGCATCTGCCGGTGGTTTGCCTCCATCTTTTCATCCAGGATTGCCGCCTGGGATAGGCCTGCTTCTGTTTTCTTAGCCTGCTCATAGGCGCTCCCTGCTATTTCCTCCAGCGTAAGTGAAATCTCCTCTGAAACCTGGGCCGACTGCCCTGAGCTCTCTGTTAATTCCTGGGCCGTTCCTGTGACCTGAATAGCAGATTCACCCAACTCCGTAATTATGCCCCGCAGGTTTTCCGTTAATATTTGAAAGGTTCTGGCCAATATGCCTATTTCGTCTTTTTGTTTTCGGTACAGCTCCGGGATATCCTCCCTGATATCCAGCTCCCCTATTCTTTTCGACTGCTTTGTGATAGAAATTAGCGGTGTTGTTAAGGTAGAATCAAGCACTACCACCATAACGATGCTTCCCAGCAGCGTTAATAGGATTATAGTCAAAATAATACGTATCATTCTGGGTATGGCCTCCAGAATCTCATCCTGGTACGCCGTTATGACAAAGCTCCAGTCCGTCCCTTTAATAGGCGCATATGCGGAAAATAGCTTGCTTCCTTCATATTCATATTGGACAATCCCAGACTTTTTATCTAATATTGTTTGGTAAGCGGCTGCCAGTGCTTTTAATTCCGGCTCCTTCTGCGCCTTCACAACCGGGTTAAAGCCTTGAATGACTTTCTCTGCCTCCGGATGGGCGATGACGGCTCCTTTGCTGTTTATCATAAAGGAATAGCCTCGCTCACCGTAGCCAATATCCTTTGTGATATTGCTTAAGGAATCCGCTTCCATTCTCGCAACCAGGGCTCCTACCACTTCCTTATCCTTAAAAACCGGCACTGCCACCTCTATCTCAGGCCTTCTCGTAACCCTGCTTAAAATCACGTCCGATATCTTTGAGGTACCCTTTAAGGCTCCCTCAACATAATTCCGGTCACTCATTAGCCTGGTGGTGCCGTCCGTATAATATGTATAACCGTTAAGAAGTACGTATCCTATATCCAAAAACTCCGTCTTTTCCAGTTCCTCCTTTAAGATACTTACATCGACCTCCCAGCCCATTTCTGTGATTTCCTTTTTCATTGAAATCATCGTTAAGGTGGAAATGACGGCTTCCATTCTGCTTTGAACTAATTTTGCACTCTCGATGGACAACAATTCCAGTGAATGCTCCGACTTCTCTTTTATGGACTGATAGCCTATCCCAATGGCTACACCGCCGATAATGACGGCAACAAACAATACCAGTAATGAGCACGATATGATTAATTTCGTTTTAATACTTTTCATTTGCTTTTCTTGGACCCGTACCCTTATAAATGTACCGGCCAACCCTCCTTCATAGTATAGTTCCCCTGTACATCTCCCTATTCAGCTCCCAGCTTATTTAAGATATTTTTCATCTTTTTTTGCTTTGCTTCCTTCTTTTTCCTTGCCAATTGTTCTGTCATCCGGTATACATCCGTAAACTCTTCCTTTTGGTTATTAACCGCTACTATGGTAATTGACAGCAACGGGTAATGCTCCAGCTCACCCCTTCTGTTCGCCGTTATTATATAACCGTTATCCCTATTCTCCTGGTTATAATACCCTAAGGCCTTTTCCTCAAACTGTACTATAATGTCCCCAAAATATTCCTCAGTTACATGGTCATAAATAATAACTACAAAATCATCCCCACCAATATGTCCGATAAAATTATTATAGGAAATATTTTTCCTTAAGATTGACGCCAGCAGCTTGATAATTGAATCTCCGCTTTCAAACCCGTACACATCGTTGAAGGCTTTAAAATTATCAATATCAATATAAGCGATACTATACTTTTCATTGCAATGCACGCAATGGTTCAGTTTTTGCTCCACCATAAGATTACCTGGCAGACCGGATAGAGGATTTTGGTCCTTTGCATTATCTACTTCAATTTCAGTCGCCCTTTGGAGTAAATCCTTGATTGTCACAGTCCCGATATACCTGTCATCTTCAGTCACCACAATAAAATCGTATAATTTATCATTGGGTCTGGACATGGCCAAATACGAAACAACATTAATCGGCGTCTGATAGTCTACCGCCAGGAAATTACGGTCCATCAGATCTGCAATCGGTTTATTCTGGTACAGTGAATAACCGTAATGGCCGCTCATTTTTAACGCCAGCTTTTCACGTGTAATGATTCCCAGTGGGATTTCATTTTCCACCACACACAGTCCAAAAAAGCTTGGATTTTGCTTGAATACATTGTAGACATAATTAGCTGTCACCCCAGGTGCCACAATTCCGGTATATTTACATACATTGATGACTGCTTCCTTCGGAACCTTTTCCTGTCTCCTGGAATCCTCCTGGTAATTCATTTCATAAATTTCGTGGAGCAGCTCATGGTTTATATCACAAATTTCTTCCGATGGTCTTTGTATATAGTAGCCCTGCCCATATTGGACCCCAAGCTGTATCAAGGTGAACAATTCTTCCCGGGTTTCGATTCCTTCCGCTATTAAGCTGATCTGCGATTCCCTCGACAGCTCCACCATCCCCTTTACCAGCGCATATTTAAGGTTATCCTTATCTACATTCCTGATCAGCTTCATGTCCAGCTTAATGTAATTCGGGTTAATATCGCTGATTAAGTTCAGTCCTGAATAGCCTGCCCCAGCATCGTCAATTGCAATTTTATAATTCTGGTTACGGTAGTGGCTGATGGTTGACAAAAAGCCACCCATGTCCACAATTACATTCCGTTCCGTAATCTCGAAAATTACATTTTTAGGCTCAATATTAAATTCCATCAGAAAATCCTTTGTAAAGCCCATGATAAAGTTTTCATCGTACATAATATTAGGGTTTACATTAATGAACAACATCTTATCATAAGGAGGTATCATTAATTGATAGGCCGATTCAAAGGCCCTTGTCCTGCATAGCAGCTCCAAATCCCACAGTCTGCTATACTCACCGGCTATGGAAAACAGCATTTCCGGATCCTTTATCAGGCTGGTACCAGTAATCCGGCTCAAGGCCTCATGCCCCAGAACATTGCCGTCCTTTAGCGATATAATAGGCTGAAATACTGTCTTAACCAGCTTATTATCAATGATGGCATCCAGCGCCTCTTTTCTTTCGTCCCTCATAACAAATCCTCTTTTCACTATATTACAGGAAATACAATCCCCTTCCTGTAATCAAGATGCACAGTATAAAATCTGGGCCTTTTATGAGAAGCCAAAAAGCGGCTTCCCAAAGCCACATCTTTATCTTAATCAAATCAGAATGTAACTTCCTACACAATTAGGTAAATATTATGTAAAATCTATTTAAATTACTTAAAACTTCCAGCAAAATCTCTGCCGGAGGCAAAAAAATAACGCTGTACCGAAGTACAAGCGTTATTTCATTCCTATTTCCTATTCCTTTATTCCTAAGCAATATCTAAGGACCTCACAGCAAATAGCTTATTCCGTCCCAAATCATTCCTTGACCTGATCTGCAAAGGCTATGCCTCCCTGCATCCAGATATTACCCTTGAATCTCCTGCCAACCGAAGGCTCTCCCACCAAATCCTGCTTATTAATACACAGCCGGAAGGTAATGTCATTACAGATCAGCTGCATATCATACAGCGCTTCCTTCGTCATCGTATTTTCAATAATATTGCATTCCGTAATCGTAGCAATAACACTATAATTATCTGACTCTGACCCAAAGGGGATAAATGAGGTATCTACGATAGAATAAATATCCTCCTTCTTTGCCCTTCTTGAAATCATCGCATAGGTATCGATATCATCAATTGTCAAACTGTCAATGGCCTCCTGGTTCCCCTTCTTTGCTTCCGCAATCAGCTGGTTACGGTATTTCGTCTCCGCTGAAATATTACGGACCTGGACCTCATCCATCTCAATCGGGAGCAGAACTCTTCCCTCCAGGGATAATGCAGCCAGCGTAATAGGGAATGGTGTACCCATGGGCATATTCTGGTTTTTCTTCTCTAAAAACTCAATGACATTCTGGAGATAGAATATCAGGGAAACCCCCAGGCGGAAATCATCACACATTCCTGTGTAAGCTTCGGAATCCACCCTCTTATTTATTCCTACCTCTTCCCTCGTGCTAATGTATTGACCATATAAGCAGGGGAAATAATGCTCCATATGGAATTTACCGGCTTCATCAACCTCGCCGCGGAGCGTGACACCTATTCCCTCACCAAATTCCATTGTAATCTCTGTTAAGCTGCCTCTGTTGCCTAACTCCACGGTGCACCTTTTTGTGGAGTGCTCCGTAATAACCTCCAATAATTGATTTAATTCCATTCTATTGTTAATGTTACTAAACCCTATTGCTCTTAAATAACTATGCATATTCTTCACTTCCATTCATAACCGGTAAACTCTTTATATTTTACGCCGATCAGTTACAATTCATGTAATAATTATTTATAACATATTTTACTTTCAATAGCAAGTATCCAAGATAAAACAGGGATGTTCCAGGCCTTCCTGATGCTATCCATAAGCTTTCTGCCATACTTTAATCAATCAACTGCCGGTATTAATATATTATTATTCCATAATCGTGTCTACAACAAACAGTGTTAATTCCTTTGTCAGGTCCTTTTCAATCCACTCCTTAGGCTTTCTTCCATCCCGGTCCTTTATAATGCGGATCACCGGACGTGTAGGGCACTGTGCATTCTGTCGGAGTACAATCCCCGTCTCATCCTGGTTGGTAATCACCAGCGTCCCTGTAGGATATGCGGCTACAGAATCCACAAAGGCCTTAACCACCCTAAAATCAAATAATACGCCTGCCTGGCTTACAATATAATCAATCGCATCATGAACCTTCATCCTTTTTGTAAGGTTACCATAGACCCTGCTGTCAAATTCATCGCATACGGCAGCGATACGGCTTCCTATCTTAATGCGGTCTTCTTTGATATGGAAAGGATAACCTGATCCATCCATTCTTTCATGATGGCTTAAAATAATGTCCTTTGACACCGGTGAAAGCCACTCCATCTTCTCCACTGCAGTATATCCATATATTATATGTTTCTTAATCTCCTTAAGCTCCTTCTCAGAGAAGGCTTCAAGCGTCATGCCATAGTAATCCAAGGGAATAGAAGTAAAGCCAATGTCATGAAGGAGACAGCCAACCGCAATATCCTTAATTTTTGACCTGGACAGCTTTAATTTAAAAGCCAGGATTACAGACATTGCACATACATTAATGGAATGGGAATAGGTGCTGTCACTTCTGTCACGTATACTGGATAAGTTATAGATAACTCCCGGCTCCTGCATAATATCCCGGATTATCTCCTCTGCGACCAGCTTAATCTCTTCTAATTCTGATTCATTTTGATAGGAATACTTTAGTAAAATATTACGCACTGCCTCCTGGCATTGATCCTGAAGCTGCAGCTCCAGGCTGCCGGTTAAGTTTACACCCTGCCCAATCTCATCCTCTACATATATATATTCTATATTTAAAGCCTTTAATCTCTTAACATACTCTTTTTTAACGACCGTTCCCGCCGTCATTAGTGTTGAATCACTACTGCTGATGATATCCTTAGCAAGCAGTTCATTTCCTTTCACTGTATCTAATGAGATAATTCTCATACAAATTTCCTTTCCAAAATACATTTCCAGTCCGTAATATTAGTTATCAGAAGCTGCCTTTTTAACTTCTGATAAAAGGCGCTGAATTTGCGCCGTGCATCCCGATTATTGAATCATGGTTTTGATTCAATAATATAGGTTATCAGAGGTTGCTTTTAAAACTTCTGATAAAGGCGCAGCTTTTTTGCGCCGTATATCCTAAAAATCCCTTAAACTCACTGGTTTTAAGCCATTTCCTTACTTATCGGAATATATTCTTATCCTTATAATACTATCCTTATTGACTCCGTATAATATTTCATAATACTATCCTGCTACTTATAACTATACCACAAAAGTATCTTATATAAAAATACAATATTTTGATTCTTTATCCCTATGATCTTATACATAATTACATTCTTTTTTACACATAATTATTTCTATTGTGCATTTTATATAATTTCGACTAATTTAAAGGTATTTTTTGATTGTTATTTTTTTAACAAAACCTATTTACAAACAAAAAAAATTCTGTTATATTTTTAACATAGTGATTGTGTTAAATTTTTAACAATAAGAGGAGGAACCCATATGTCAAAAGAATTACAACAACCAACCCCGAAAGAGCATGTTGATCAACTAGTTAAAAATGCAATGGCTGCGTTAGACGAGTTTTTATCCTTAGATCAAGAAACCATCGATAATATTGTTCATGAAATGGCGTTAGCAGGTCTTGCTAAACAGCAATTGCTTGCTAAGATGGCCGTTGAGGAAACTGGCCGCGGTATTTACGAGGACAAAATTACAAAGAACATTTTTGCTACCGAGTATATATGGCACTCTATTAAAGCCCAAAAAACCGTAGGCATCATTGAAGATAATGAGGAAGAGGACTACATGACAGTTGCCGAGCCAATAGGCATCGTAGCAGGTGTTACACCTGTAACAAATCCTACTTCCACTACCATGTTTAAGAGTATTACATGTATTAAAACAAGAAATCCTATCATCTTTGGCTTTCATCCAAGTGCCCAGAGCTGCTCCAAAGAAGCCGCTAAGACTTTACTGGAGGCTGCAGTAAAGGCTGGCGCTCCAAAGAACTGTATCCAATGGATTGAGTACCCTTCTATCGATGCAACAAGAGAATTGATGAATCATCCTGATGTATCCATGATTCTTGCAACCGGTGGTTCCGGAATGGTTAAGCAGGCATATTCCTGTGGAAAGCCGGCACTTGGCGTAGGCCCCGGTAACGTTCCATGCTTTATTGATAAAACCGCTAACTTAAAGCGTGCCGTAACCGACTTGGTTATGTCCAAATCCTTTGATAATGGTATGATTTGTGCTTCAGAGCAGGCCGCTATCATAGAAGCTCCCGTATATAATGAAGTCGTTGATTTAATGAAGAAAGCCGGCTGCTATTTTGCTACCAAGGAAGAGATCAAATTACTGGAGCCGGTGGTTATCAATATAAATACCGGTGCAGTTAATCCTGGTATCGTTGGTAAATCCCCTGCTGATATCGCTGCTTTAGCTGGTATCAAAATTCCTGCTGACACGAAGATTCTTTGTACTGAGCTGGAAGGTGTAGGACCGGAATATCCGTTATCTAAAGAGAAATTATCTCCTGTCCTCGCTGTAATAAAAGCAGCTAATGTTGAAAAGGGCTTACAGCTTTGCGAGAAAATGGTAGAGCTTGGCGGTCTGGGACACTCCTCCGTTCTTCATTCAACTGATGATGCCGTTATCAAAGCCTTCTCAGCAAGAATGAAAACCGGACGTATCCTTGTTAACTCACCTTCTACACATGGTGCAATCGGTGATTTATATAATACAAATATGCCTTCCCTTACCTTAGGCTGTGGTTCTTATGGTGGTAACTCCACGACCCACAATGTATCCGCTGTAGATTTAGTAAATTATAAGCGTGTAGCAAAGAGGAGGGTAAATATGCAATGGTTTAAAATTCCTGGTAAAATTTATTTTGAATCCGGTTCAACTGCCTATTTAGCAAAAATGCCAAAGATTTCGAAAGCATTTATCGTAACAGATCCATCCATGACCCAGCTTGGTTATGTAAATAAAGTTTTATATCAATTAAGAAAACGTACTGATTATGTACACTGTGAGATTTTTGACCAGGTTGAGCCGGATCCAAGCCTTGAAACGATCTTAAAAGGTGTAGATGCCATGAACCAGTTCAACCCTGATGTAATCATAGCACTTGGTGGCGGTTCCGCTATCGATGCTGCAAAGGGTATGTGGTTATTCTATGAAGATCCTACTGCAGATTTCAAGAACATGTCACTCAAGTTTTTAGATATCCGTAAGAGAACCTATAAATTCCCTACCCTCGGTAAGAAAGCTCAGTTCGTAGCGATTCCTACAACCTCCGGTACGGGTTCTGAGGTAACCTCCTTTGCAGTTATTTCAGATAAGGCAGAGAATAAAAAATACCCTCTGGCAGACTATGAGTTGACCCCGGATGTTGCAATCATTGACCCTGATTTTGTAATGAGTGTACCTAAGAAGTCCACTGCATGGACTGGTATGGATGTATTGACACATGCAATTGAAGCATACATCTCCGTACTTGCTTCCGATTATACCGATGCCCTGGCTATCCACGCAATTGATTTAGTATTCAAGTACCTGAAGGAATCTTATGATAAGGGTGCTGAAAGCCCAATTGCGCGTGAAAAGATGCATAATGCTTCCACTATTGCAGGTATGGCATTTACAAATGCATTCCTCGGTATCAACCACTCCTTAGCCCATAAGCTTGGCGGTGAATATCATATTCCTCACGGATGTGCAAATGCAATCTTGTTACCACATGTTATCCGATACAACGGTGTTGAGTGCCCTACTAAGTTTACTTCCTTCCCCAAATATGAAAGCTACATCGTAGCAGACAAGATTTTTGAGTTAATGAAGAAGCTTGGCAAGAATCCTAAAACGAAAGCAGATGCAGTAGAAATGCTGGCACAGGAAGTTGAGGCCCTGAACCGTCACCTTGAAATTCCTGCAACCTTAAAGGAATATGGAATTGATGAAAAAGATTTCTTATATAAAGTATCACCTCTTGCTGATTTAGCCTTTGGTGACCAGTGTACAACGGCCAATCCAAGAATGCCATTAGTATCTGAATTAGAAGAGCTTTATCTGCTTGCTTACTATGGCAAGGGAAATTTGCCCAAGAACGAGAAATAGCCCTTTAGCTTTCCTCAAAAAATAGTGTATATAGAAAGAACGAGCCCCATTCAAGTTAGAATGGGGCTCGTTTCTTTCCGCTGTCAAAGTAAAATTAATTATTCTATCAGTCTTTGTAAAATATATATTAAGCTTATTATTCTATAATCAAGTACTTCTTTTCTTTATTCCATATAATTATTGCTATTTTTCGCCATATCCAAGGCTTTTCTTTCATCCTCGGACAATTCCAGGAAGGATTCCCCTTTGATAATTTCTTTTAAATAAGTATAGCAGCCTTCCCTGCTACTATGTACTGAGTTCATTAAAATACCATTGTTGTTTTT
Source organism: Mobilitalea sp. (assembly GCA_029974875.1). The sequence continues at coordinate 1,682 of JARKQP010000569.1, read as the reverse complement.
ATCCAGTAGCGCCAACACAAAGCTTAGCTTTCCGCCCATTTCTTTGAAGGCATCATATTTTACTACTCCTACCTTTTGATAGGTAATCAGCAAATTCTCTTTAACCTTTCCTAATTCCTTGTTCATATCCTTCGTTTCTGTCTTTAAATTATCTATATCGGCAAATCTTGACAAAAACTGAGCTTCTAAATTCTCTCCTGTAGCTCCAGTCATAAATTTTTTATATTTTTTGTTTAATTTACTCAGTTTTACGCTTAAAATAATGTTATACAATAGAATCAGTACAATAAAAGCCCCAATTCCTAAAATACAGTAGACTGCATTATTGTTTATTAATTCAATAAAGTCCATTCTAAAATCCTCCATCTTGCCGTATATCTATTTTTTATCTTTTTTAGTCTTTATTTTCTTAGCCTTTATTTTACTTCTTGTTTTTATTTTAATTCTTTTAGTTCTTTTTGCTTTAACTATTCACTTTATTATCTTACATATATTTACTTATTATTGGGGTATTGAATCAAACATTTCCATCAGTCTTTCTAATTCCTCATTTGAATAATACTCGATTTCAATAGACCCTTTATTATTCTGCTTTTTATGTATTGATACCTTTGTTCCGATGACCTTTCTAATTCTATCCTCCAAGTCACGATAAATAAAAGCATCCTCTTGTTTCTTTTCAACCTCCTTTTGAGGTTTATCGGATAAGATCTGCTTTACTAATTTCTCCGTTTCTCTTACACTTAGCTTCTCATCAAAAATTTTACACGCCGTATTATACTGCTTTTCATTATCTTCAATGGGAAGCAGTGCACGGGCATGTCCGCTTGTTACCATTTCATCGATAATCATCTGTTGGACACGTTCGTCCAATTTTAGAAGCCTCATAGAATTTGTAACTGCGGCTCTGCTTTTTGATACTCTTTCAGCAACCTCATCCTGTTTTAAGTTAAAATCTTGAATTAATCGTTGGTATGTCTGTGCCTCTTCGATTGCATTCAGATCTTCTCTTTGTATATTCTCAATTAACGCAATCTCTACCACTTCTTGAGGCGTATAATCCTTAATTATTGCAGGTACTTCTTTTAACCCTGCCAGCCTTGCGGCTCTCCATCTTCTTTCTCCGGCTATTATTTCATAAAATTTATCTCTTTTCTGCAAAATTAGCGGTTGAATGATTCCATATTGCTTTATCGAATCCGCTAACTCCTGTAGAGCATCCTCATCAAATTTCTTTCTAGGCTGAGATCTGTTCGGTTCAATCTTATTTACCTGTATAAATGTTTCACGTGAAACATTTTCTTCATTTTTATTGTCTACTTCAACAATTTTTTCTGGGATCATAATATCCAGACCTCTACCCAAGCCTTTTTTCACAGACATATAGTCCTCCTTCACTTAAGTACGACTCTTTGCATCTAACTCTAATCTCTATTTTCTATACTTTAATTCACGAATCTGATTTTTCTCATATTCATCAGCTTCTTCTTTATCAATAACTTCAATAGCTAACTGGCGATAACCGTCTGCCCCCGCTGATTTCGGATCATATATATTAATTGGGAGCCCATGGCTTGGTGCTTCCGCCAGCCTTACATTCCTAGGAATTATAGTCTTATATATATTCTGTTTTAAATTACTTTTCACATTTTCCACAACCTGCAAAGAAAGGTTGGTTCTTG
>JARKQP010000547.1 GCA_029974875.1 Mobilitalea sp. | reverse complement strand
CCCCTCCAGCGGTGAACCGGCAGCTGCAATCCAGCTGGACGCTATGGTCACCACCCCGATGGAAGCAAGATATTCAAAGCCTTCAAATAAAACCTCTTTTGGCTGTAAGCCGGCGACAAAATTGCTTCTGACCTTACCTTTTCCAAATACCTGGACCGCGTACTCGATGGCCTTAATCCAATTGTCATAACCGCCGCAGGCATCTACCTTGCCGGGACATACGATATCAAAATATTCTTTGCCCCATACCTCAGTATTAAATGCAATTGTACTCAAGCCTGCTTCCTTATACTTATCAATGACCGAAAAGTCCAGGGGTGCGCCGATACATGCGGTGCCATTGAAGGTTTCCGTGCCAAGGGCTTCCTTGATGCTCTCGGCTACATCCAGGTAATATTCCAGCTCACGGCGTTCCGGTATAAAGCCCCCTGTAATGGTTAAATGCTTATAACCTTCTTCATAGGCCGCTTTCACGGTTTCCCCGATCTGATTCGGATATTTCCAGACAGGTTTTTCATCGCCGTCCTCTGTTTTTTTCTTTGCATTAAAGGTACAGAACAGGCAGGTCTGCCCTTTATCCTTAACGGCGCATTCCTCACTGTAGCAGACAACAATGCTCTTATCGGTATCACTGACCGACCTGTCCCTGGCAATATCCTTCATAAGAACACCGTCCTTCGTTTTCCTCGAATAAAACTCTGGTTCCTCATCAAACGTAAGATCCGTAAGGTAGGAGCCGCCATAGGCAATACCATAGCTCCCGTTCTCCACCACGAGCTCATAGGGCGAGTTCTGTCCTGAAAATAAATAGGTGCCGAATCCATGCTTCAGCTTGATTGCGTTGGTAATATCATAAAATTTCCTGGATACCGAATATTTGCCCGGGCCGCAGTACTCTATTCCTCTTGCTTTTTTCTCCTGAAGAAGCTTCTTTAATACGTCCTCACCGTAAGAAACACCCTCGATTCCCAATGCTACCTTCAGCTTCAATTCCTTGTATAATTCCTCCTTTAAACTATCCATTCACTACCTCCGGTATTGATGTCTTACTTTGGTTAATCAGAGCCAGCGCATACTCAAGCGCAATTGTTAAATACAATTCCTCCTTTGTCACTCCTTTGCCGAGTATTCTTGGATCCCACTTTTCTGAATCCAGGTTATCGGCGCCATACAGGAACTGGGTAAAGGAGATTCCCCGGAACCTGGTAACAGCCGTAAGCGCGGAGCACTCCATCTCTACGACAATGCTGCCCTGGGCCTTCCTCTTCTCAAATTTTTTTCTCGTCTCCCGAAAGATTGCATCAATTGTCCAGGTCTTGCCTTTATAATACGGAACCTCCAGCTTATTCAGAACCTCGACCAGAAGCTCTATATTATTCTGATCCAATTCTATCTCCTCGGAAGCCTCAAGATAATGATAGCTGGTTCCTTCATCCCGGATTGCATGAGTCGGGACGATAATCTCATGGGCACCGATATTCCTGTCTAATACTCCGCAGGAGCCATAATAAATCAGATACCTTGCCCCCAGTGCAATCAACGCCTCGGCACCTGTGACACTTGCAGGAGCTCCCGTCTTTGAAATCAGAAGGGCAACCTCCAGTCCCTTATAGTTCAACCTATAGACAGGTACATTCCCGAGCAGGGTGGTTATAATCTCTTTTTCTTTTCCTTGAAACACAATATCAATAATTCTGTCCGTAAATGTAGCAATTGCAATCTCAGGAAAACCGTCAAGCTTTCGGATAAAGTCCTCCGGATTAATAATCGCTGTCTTCGCATCGTCAAAATCATATAATAGACCCATTTTATTTCTCCATTATCGTTTCATAGTTTTCATTGTCATCTAGTACTACCTTGCGTAAACTTCACTTAATGCAGTACTAGCTTTTGATTCCTTATGCTACAACCTCTTCTCTTTTAAGACCCGGCCAGGTTCCATTCTCGATCTGATAGATGTCATGGCTCAGATTCCTGGCTGGAGTTGCATTGAAGATTTCTTCATAGGTACGTCCATACTTCCTCAGAATATCCGCATGTCTAAGCTGCACATCCCAATGCCAGTCGACGGTAGGTGTACGGTGTCCTTCCAGTGGTGAACCAAGACCCGGTATCCAGGAGGAGGCAACCGTAACCACTCCTATGGAGGCCAGATATTCAAATCCCTCAAACAATACTTCCTTCGGCTGTAATCCCACTACAAAATTACTTCTTACCTTTCCCTTCCCAAAGACTTGAACCGCATATTCAATTGCTTTGATCCAATTATCGTATCCGCCGCAGGCTGTTACCTTGCCCGGGCATACAATATCAAAATAATTCTTGCCCCAAACCTCAGTATTGAAGGCAATGGTACTAAATCCGGCTTCTTTGTATTTATCAATAACCGAAAAGTCCAAGGGTGCACCGATGCAGGCCGTACCATTAAAGGTCTCCCTACCAAGTTCCTCCTTGATATGCTCCGCCACATCAAGGTAGTACTCTACCTCCCTGCGCTCCGGTACGAAGCCGCCCGTGATCGTCAAATGCTTATAGCCTTCCCCATAGGCTGCCTTTACCGTCTCCCCAATCTGACTCGGATACTTCCAGGCCGGACGGTATTCCGGTCTGTCCAGACCCTTGGTTCCGTTCATAACACAGAACAGGCAGGTCTCACCCTTATCCTTAACAGAGCATTCCGTGCTGTAAGTAACGACAATGCTTTTATCCTCACTTCCCATCTCCGTCGGCAGTGCAATGTCCTTCATGCTGACTCCGTCCCTGGTACTTCCTGACAGATACTTAGGCGGCTTGGGAAAGCTGATATCCGTAAGGTATTCGTTCTTGTAAACGATACCAAAGCCCCCCTTCTCCTTTACTATCTTATAAGGAGAGCTTTTATCAGCCACGATATAAACACCAAATCCGTTTTTCAGCTTCAGAACTCCGGGCAGATTATAGCTCTTTTTTGAAATAAGCTCCTTATCCTGGGTACAATATTCCGGTTTTTGCAGTTCCTTATGCTGCGCGAGAAGTTCATCAAAAATCCCTTCCTCATAATTGATGCCTTCCACGCTTAAGGCTAGCTTAAGTTTTAATTCCTCAAATAATTCCTCTTATAAATAGCTCATAACACCCCTCCCATATATTTTAAACAAAACATATCACATCCTGGTTCCTTATCCGAACCGTTTCTTTATTCACGCTTTTACAACAAAAAAGAAGTTCTAAAACACAGTACATTACTGTATTTTAAAACCTCCAGCTGTCTAGTCAGTTTTACTGAACAATTTATCATATTTGGCAGGAAGACTCTTCCCTCTAGGGCAGTAAGATGAATTGCCATAAATCACTTGCACCCAGTGAAGTTAAGGGTTACCAGGCTTACATAGTCTGGTAGAAGCTTAAATACAGCTACTTCACAGAAGCCCCCACTTCAAATCGCAGATTAAATGGTAGGTAATTCATGATTCCTGTAAATCTGTTTTATAGAGTATATAGCAAATTTCAAATGGAAACATACAACAAAAATACTTCAGTTAACAAGCACATTACTATACTCTTCTATGAAATTTAATATTCCGGATACTCCAAATATACTTTTGTTAAGAATGATTTTCTTCTCCGCCGGAAAGGAACAGTGCAATACAGGAATACTCAGTTTCTCTGCCACACCTTCTTCCAATTGGCTTCCCAAAATGACCTCCGGCCGATTCTCTCTGATTCTTTCTTCAATCTCCCTGCCGTCTTCCGTAAAGTAAAGCTTTGTACCACTTACAAAATTCTTCTCCAGAATTTTCTGTTCCTTCTCACCCAACTCATCCGTTACAATGACGGTCTGGATGATCTGTCCGAACCTCTGCTCCAGGAATTTTCCTAGGGCTGTTACGATGGGGGATGCCCCTACAAGGGCAACCTCCTTCTGGATATGGTGCCTGTAATAATACGGAGCCAGCTTTGAAAGGTAATGCAGATATCTTTCCTGTTCCTCCTCCTTTACAAGTTCAAATACTTCCTTCTTATCCTGATAGACAGATTCCAGCTGATCTAACAATTCTGTTACCCCGTCAATTCCGACAGGAAGATTTTCGATATACAGGAACGGGGTGCCATATTTTTTCTTAAGGTATTCTGCAATTTCACGCCCATATTTTGTGTAAGCCACATTCAGATGTGCCGTTTTGATCTTCTTCCAGTTATCAATATTGCTTTCCCTTCCAAACAGGTGGTTTAATTTAAGTCCGGCCTGATGAAACAGCCGGTCAAGCTCCTCCAGATTGCCCTCCCAGTAGGGATCAACATTCGGCACCAGGCCGAATACATTAATCAGTTCCTGTTCCATGGCTGCCACTGCCTGATCGCCTGATCTTGAAAGCTCTTCTATTATCCCGGTTACTACCTTTTTATATGCCTGAGAGCTATTTCCCTTAAAGCCCGGGGTACTGATATGAATCACCGGATACCCCTGTTCATAAGCTTCCTTTGTCATGGCTCCAATATCATCACCGACAATCTCTGTTGCACAGCCACTGACTACCACATATAAATCACCCTCAAGAACCTTCACCGTATTCTTGATTTGTTCCCTGAGCCTTGCCGTTCCTCCGAATATGACCTGTTTCTCAAAAACATTCGTACCGGAAATGATGTAATTCTCATTGTGGGTGTTTGTTGAATTTGCCATATATTTTTCCTGTATTCCACAACCGGCAGTGGAATGAATGATCGGCACGACTCCATTAATGGCTTTTAATGTAGTGATGGAACCCTGAAGGAGGCAGCCATTTCTGTTATTCTCTATATGGTTTGACATTATCTTACCTCCTGTTTGATATACCAATTTGCACTTTTCTTCAACCAGCCGGACTGATATACTCCCCGTCCTGCTTCCTTGCTGAAGTTTTTTGCAAATCCGTCGTGCTTCACAAGCTTATTTAATCTCCTGGCAAAGTTAATGCTGCCCTGATAGCCGGTAATATTGATCAGCTGTGTATTAAATACCGAAATGTCTCCCTGGAGCACCGCTTCAATGGCCAGATCATTCCCAATATATACCTGTGCACCGGATTTCCCTATAATATTCACCTGCTCATAGGGCTGGCCTTCCCCAATCAAAAGAGACAGCTCCGGATTTCTCTTATAAAGCTTCTCCAGCTGCTTTGGCAAAGTAATATCAAGATAGGGAAATTTAATTCCTACAACCTCCGCGCGTAAATCCTCCAGCAGGCTGATCACCGCATTTGCTTTCTCCGGGTCGATACTTAAGAACACCTTTGTCCCGTCAAGCTGATACCCTTCGAGGATTTCTCTTGCTTTGGCACTTTCCTTATCAATCAGCTCCCGGGCCTCTTTTTCCTTATTCAGCTGCTTGCCGAGAGCCGTCAGCCATTTATCCGTAGCTCTTATTCCGATCGGAGTATTTAACTCAAGGTCAGGTATACCATAGAGATCCTCCAGGGTCTTTACAAAATAATCCCCTTCCCCCTTATTCAGCACAAGGTTATAGGCGGCCCTTGCTGACTTTACAATATTCTCTTTGGTAGAAAATCTCGGAAACACGTTTGTATCCACACCCAAGGCGGTAATCAGCCGAACCACCTCCTCCAGGGTTTCTTTATCCTCATTGAAAGAAATAACATTGATAAAATTATCTTTTTCTGCTTTCAGGGGTAACAGATATTTTATAATGGAGTGGATCGCGACATCGTATCCCGACACTCCGACCTTTGACCTGAAGCCGTCCGTATAAATAGGTATGACGGGTATTCCAAGCTCATCCGTTAATTCCTGCGTGACGGAAACAACATCATCATTATTGATTGCTACAACTGCGGTAGTCACTACAAATAATAATTTTGGATGGTTTTTCTTGAAAATTTTCCCAACAGCCTTTTTCAGCTTTCTGTCGCTTCCAAGGATGGAATCTTCCTCCTCGATGTTGGTCACTGCCCAATTTGTATTGACAGAATTTTCAATATTGTAATGGTTCTGTATGATGCCGCACCCTCTTGGACCGTGAATCACAATACCGACATCTTCAATGGTATTGATTACCTGCAAAGCATAAAGGATATCATTGTTCGTATCCTGTGAGAAGGTTCTGACCCGCTGCTTGAGTTTTCCGTCATAATATTCTCTCAAAATCGCTTCTACGGTTCCATAATATGCTGCAATTGTAGACAGCCTTTTTTCTCTTATCATTGGGGCTTTACCTTTTAACGGAGCCACATAATCACCTCATTCCCAAACTGTAATTCATCAGATGCCGGAACCGGCATTGCTTGTGTCTTCCGCCTCAATCTTCAAAATCTTATCCCCCCATACCTTTGCCCAGTCCCTAAGCTCCGTTACACTCAAAGGATTCGGCAGGGTTTCCTCTGTATCATTTATGATATATTTTGCCAGTGTCCGGTAAACCTCTGCCTGCTCTGAATCCGGATTTGACTCAATGACCGTTTTACCCTGAAGCTCACTTTGTGCCACTACGGAGGATCTGGGTACATAACCGATTACCTTGGCGTTGGTTTCTGCAGCAAAATCATCAATCAACGGTTTTGCATAAGGAGTAAGAACACTGTTGGCAATAATTCCTCCTAGCTGGGCACCTCCGGTGGGCGCATATTTGCTGATTGCCTTAAACAAGTTATTGGCAGCATAAATCGCCATAAAATCCGAAGAGGTTACCACATATACCTTATCCGTGATACCTTCCCTGATCGGTACGGCAAAGCCGCCACAGACTACATCACCCAAAACATCATATAGCACAATATCCGGCTTAAAGGTTTCGAACAAATTCAATTCCTGAAGCAGGGTAATGGCCGCATTGATACCACGCCCTGCACAGCCGACGCCCGGCACGGGCCCGCCTGCTTCAATACATAATACTCCTTTGAAGCCTACTACCGAGATGTCCTCAATCCTAACATCCGCACCATCCCTTAAACTGTCCAGGGCCGTAGGCAGATAATTACCGCCCCTTAAGGTATTCGTCGAGTCACTCTTGGGATCACAGCCGATCTGAATGACGCGATAGCCGGCCTCCGCCAGGGCTGCGCTGATATTCGAGGTCGTAGTTGACTTCCCGATACCGCCCTTTCCATAAATCGCTATATGCTTTACTGCTTTACTCATTATCTCCTCCATCATCCATAACATTATATTGCGTATTCAATTTCCACATTTTCATCTTCGAAGAAATGGTTATATATCTTTTTCTTGATGTAGGCAAAATCTGAGCCGGTTCTATCCTTAGCCCCCGCACCTACCTTGATAATCTCCTTGATCTCACCGGGTCTGGCCGACATAACCACAACCTTTTGCCCAAGGAAGATCGCCTCTTCGATGTCATGTGTTACAAGAATCATTGTTGCTTTTTCCTCTTTCCAGATATTTAAGATTTCCTTCTGCATCTGGATTCTGGTCAGGGCATCCAGCGCCCCAAAGGGTTCATCCAGCAAAAGGATCTCTGGATTGCCCGATAATCCCCGGGCAATGGCTGCACGCTGGGCCATACCTCCTGACAGCTGGCCCGGGTAAACCTTCTCAAAGCCACCCAGCTTAACGAGTTCAATATGCTTTGCCACCAGCTCACTCTTTTCCGCTTTCGATAAATTGTACAGCCCAAAGCCAACATTCTCGTTGATCGTAAGCCATGGCAGCAGCCTATGCTCCTGAAATACCATTCCTCTGTCAGTCCCCGGCTCCTTGATCTGTCTGCCGTCATAGGAAACTGTCCCAACCTGGTAATCCACCAGGCCGGCTATTATTTTCAGCAGGGTACTCTTACCGCACCCGCTGTGACCGACAATAGTTACAAACTCTCCTTTTTCTATTTCCAGATTGATGTTACTCAAGATTGGAATATCTTCCTTATCTACCTTAAAGGTTTTATAAAGTCCCTCAATTTTTAATACTTTATCAGGCATCACTACCTCCATTCCGGTGAAAAGCCGTCCCCTACTATTTTGTTTTTACCCAGGGCGTTGCCTTCTGGGAAACGAAGGTCAGAACCTTATCCATCAGTATTCCAACGGCCCCGACCACAATCATTCCCATGATAACAACGTCAGGCTGTATCAAGCTTCTGGCATAGCTCATCCGGTAACCGATTCCCTTGGTTGATGCGATTAACTCAGCTGCAACAACCGCCATCCAGGAGATACCCAGACCCAGCTTCAGTCCCACGAATATCTGGGGTATGGCGGAGGGCAGATAAACCTTGCGGAAAGTGTCCCATCTATTTAGCTTATAAAGCCTCGCCACCTCAATAAATCCCTGCTGCGTGCTGCGGATACCGCTAAAGGTATTGACCATAATCGGAAAGAAGGCTCCCATAATAATGATGATAATCTTTGATGGCTCTCCGATCCCCGCCCATAGTATAATCAGCGGAATCCAGGCCATCATCGGTATCTGGCGTATGGTATTCAGCGTCAGGGAAAAGATCTTATTTCCCGTCTCCGATATTCCCATAATGGTACCCAGGGTTACTCCAAGGAGTACCGCAAATAAATACCCTTTCACCACTCTGGTCAAACTGATTGCCAGGTCAGACTGTAACAGTCCCGATTCCCAGCTTTTCGCAAAGGCCTGGAAAACGTTCTTTATCGTTGGAAGAATTGCACTGTTGACAATACCGTTGGTTGTTACATAATTCCATGCTACTACAACTGCAATCGGTATCAGTAAGCTTAATACGATGTTTTTTATTGTCCGAACCATTTGATATCCTCCTCAATTGCCTTATCAGTTTTATTGATCTGATAGCTTTATTGATCTGATAGACTGTTAAAGCTTTGCTGATCTGACAGGCTGTTAAAGCTTTGCTTTAATTTCATCCACTTTGTTCAGCTTCTCCCAAGGTAAATCGATATCAGTTCTGCCAAAATGTCCATAGGCGGCCGTCTGCTTGTAAATAGGCTTTCTCAGATCAAGAGCCGCGATAATTGCCGCAGGCCGCAGATCAAAAACCTCCTGAATGATCTGTACAAGCTTTTCCTCCGGCAGGTTGCCCGTACCAAGGGTATCGACTGCAACAGATACGGGTCTTGCCACTCCGATTGCATAAGCCAGCTCAATCTCTAATTTGTCAGCTGCTCCTGCTGCAACCAGGTTCTTTGCCACCCATCTTGCCGCATAGGCTGCCGAGCGGTCAACCTTTGTCGGATCCTTTCCTGAGAATGCACCGCCGCCATGTCTTCCGGTACCGCCATAGGTATCAACAATAATCTTTCTTCCGGTCAAGCCCGCATCACCCTGGGGTCCTCCGATGACAAAGCGTCCGGTCGGATTAATATAGTATTTTGTGTTCTCATCCAGTAATTCGCCTGGAATGACCTCTCTGATTATGTACTTTATCACATCTTCCTTGATCTGCCCTAAGGTAACGTCCGGGCTGTGCTGTGTTGATACAACGATGGTATCCACTCTGGCTACCCTGCCGTCACCATCAAATTCTACGGTTACCTGTGATTTACCGTCGGGTCTTAAATATTTTAAAGTACCATTTTTCCGTACCTCTGCTAATTTCCTTGTCAGCCTGTGGGCAAAAGAAATGGCAGGGGGCAGATATTCCGGGGTCTCATTGGTCGCATATCCGAAGATAATACCCTGGTCTCCCGCGCCTGTTCCAAAATCCTCCGTTACCCCATCCTGCTTTGACTCATAGGCTTTGTCAACACCGAGGGCAATGTCAGCCGACTGTTCATCAATGGAGGTAAGGACTGCGATAGAATCTGCATCAAAGCCGCCTGCATCGCCGGTATATCCTATTTCCCGGATGGTATTTCTGATGATTTTTGGAATATCAACATATGCCTGTGTTGTAATCTCACCGACAACAAGAGCCAGGCCTGTCGCCACCGTTGTCTCAGCTGCGACTCTGGAATTTGGATCCTGTTCAATTAATGCATCCAAGATAGCGTCTGATATCTGATCCGCGATTTTATCCGGATGGCCTTCTGTAACTGATTCTGATGTAAATAATTTACCCATAGTAATGTCCTCTTTCTTTTTACTTTTTAATGTTGCTTTTTATTCTTGTTTCTGTGGTTCCAGCCGCTACTGCTTAACAAAAATCTCCCCGGTAACCCTCATTGATAAAATCCAAATGTACTATCATTCCATACTCCCCTTTTAAAACAGATGTTACTGTATCAAGCAAGCTGGATCTACAGGTAGCTTCACTTGCCATAAATACAAGCCATAAATACAATTAGAGGCTTTAAAGCTCAGTTTATCCAAGCTTCAAAACCTCTAGTTTACTAGTCAGTTTATATGACATATTATTTATGTCTGTTTTATATGTTTTTGTTAGTATATACTCTATTTCATATATTGTCAATATGTTTAATATGCGTTTTTTGTTTTTCTTTGTTACTATATACTTGGATACAAACATAACACTCCGGTTATGTTTCCTTCCATCTCTTGCATCCGGTATCAAAAACCATTATTTTTTATCTGCCTGTTTCAGCCAAACAGAGTGAGTTAAGCTTTGCCGGATGCAACTCATAAGAAAATTATGAGAAAAGAGACTTTTGAAGTCCTCCCTTACCCATTCAAAAGTCTCTCATATCATACCGGCTGGCAACATCCCTATGTATGACAATAGACGAATGATTATAAATTAATGACGGTAACCTGTTCCTCCTGTTTTGCTGAAAAATCCAATACCTTGATTTTATTAGGAATTACCCGGAAAATGCTTTTTACTGCTTCATCGAATTCTGCATTCGGCCTGCGCTCCTGAATAATCTTTTTACCGGCTTCATATTCTTCTCCTGCTAACTTCTCTGCAATTCCGTAGACTGTGACATTCTTAAAATCCGGAATCACCTGCCCTTCGTGCTGAACCAGAACGCTTACCCTGCTATTGTCTGCAATTTGAGCCACCTTATTGGCCTTTGCCGAGCTGCTAAAGTATAAGGTGAATCCGTCAAAATTGTAACCGCCAAGTGATCTCAAATCAGGCTGGCTATCCGCACCTGCGGTAGCCAGTACGACTGACTTATTCTCCTTTAAATATTCCTGAATTTCTTTTTCTGTTAATGCCATTTCTTAATCATCCTTTCTTTCATCTCATAATTATTGATAAGTGGTTACAAAACTCTTTCTGCATTACTTCATGCTTCTACATTACTGCATATTTTTCCCGGTCCTTCCGCTGTTACTGTCACAATCCTTGTTTTCTTCTTTTTCAAGATATAATAAAGCAATATGATAAAGATAGGAATGAAGCTTAAAAATGCAGCTTCATATCCCCAGATATCTCCCAAAATCCCCGCATATACCGGACCTGTGGCACCTCCCAGCCCGGTGCAGGCGGCAAGAATGCTTGACACAATCCCTTTTTGCGCTTTAATGTCACTCAAATTGGCATAGGTGGTAATACTGATTAAGCCAACGCTTAAGCCCAGCAGCGCCGAACCTGCTGCTACCAGTACGATACTGTGGGTAGCAACCATGACCGAGCCTGCAATAACCACTGTAATGCTTAGGATATAACGGGCTCTGCTGCTCAGGATATAGATCAGTCCTCCGCCGGCAAAGACCATTGCCATGTAAGGCAATCCCTGTATCAGAATAAACCAGGAGGAGTTATGCTTTGATATCCCCAATACCTGAATAACATAGATTACGATAAAGGTGGAATAGGAGGTGATGCAGCCGGTTGTTATTCCCTCCGCAATTGCCGTCTTTCTCATGTCAGGGTTTCCCAACAGCTCGACAAAATCTTTGCCCTGCTGCTTTATTTTCGCCGCGATACCTATTTTATCCTGGATATCTGCCTTATCCTGAATTTTAAAATCAAAAGGCAGTATAAGAAGAAGCGGAAGCAAAGAAGTCAAAGCCGTCACCAAAAATATGATCTGGTAGGAAAGATTAAAGCTGGCTGCAAATCCTCCCAGAAACGGGCCGATAAAATTCGCGCCAATCATCATGGCTCCCCGGTACCAGCCTGATTTATTCAGTCCCATGTCACTCAATTTATTAAAGAATGCCGCATTTAGTGCAGTCATCCGGAAGGTTGTTCCAAAGCCCTGGGCTGCCATGGCGAAAATAATGCCTATAATCGTTGTGGAAAATGCAATCCCCACATACGTAAATGCGCTTAATACTACGCCTATGAGATAAAGCTTTTTAAAACCGTAATAATCGACCAGAAATCCTGCCGGAATTACCATCAACAGTATTCCTATACCCGATATTCCCTTTATGATTCCCTGTTCACTGGCGGAAGCCTGAAGTTCTTCCGCGAAGATGGGCAGAACGATTGTAGTGATACCAAAGCTGATACCTGTCAGGATATTAGCTAATGTAAAGAATAGCAGGGAATACTTTGAATGCCTTTTACTATCCATTTTTTACTTTACTCCTTCCTATTATCAGAATCTGCCATGTGCTTGAAGGAATGTTATGTCCTTTCATTTTCATTCCAGGATCAATTCTTTCTGCCTGAAGGATAAGGAATCTCCATCCAGCTCGAACAGATATCCGAATACATTGTCATTGCCCAGCACATAATAAAACTGTTCTAATGTAAATCCATATTTCTTATAAATACGATAGGTTCTTTCCGTAACCTCCTGATGCCACTGCGTTACCGGGGATCTGTGGCCTTCAAAGGCAGAACCGATGCAAGGCTTCCATACAGATGGAATAGCGATTACACCAAGGTCTGCAAGATATTCGATACCCTCCAGGATAGATTCCTTTTAAAAAAAACTAGAGGTTTTAAAGTAGTTCAGGACTACAATCAAACCTCTAGTTGTCTAGTCAATTCATTATTATACTTACATATATGTATTATATGTTATTGAGTATAGTTTATTGCATGCTCTTTTGTCAAGTGAAAAATATTTTTTTTTAGTACCTTCGCCCTGCTGCTGGTTCTTTTGTCTAAAACCATATCCGACATAATGCCTGCAGCATATCTCCCTTTTTTGTGGATATTCTCATCAGCGTCCCTCCTTATACGATCTCCCTCATTATCGTAACCGTATTTTTTCGTTTTTCTCAATCTGAACAATTTTTCCATCTTGTACAATCACCATAACAGAACCATATCGGGTTGCCTCAATCAGTTCTATGATTTTCCTAACGTCATGTTCCGTCACGGTGTTTAGTTGAAATACATGATCCTCTTTTCCCAAAATACAAAACCCCTTTCTTATACACATACTATTCCTATATGTTTTATTATTTTCAACATACATCAAACCCTTTGTATTGTCAACTGATCTTTTTCAATTTATAACTCAACACCGGATGCTGCCAGGATAATCCCTAACTAATCTCCAGTTCCAAGCCAGGCATCCATCAGGAAGATCAGGGCTAATACGGGGATATTACAATTCATCTCTTATCATCTCCATCCTAATGATTACTGCCAGGCTAACAAAAAAGAGACCATAACAGCAGAGGCTTCGCTGCGAAAGTCTCCAGTTGTCCGGTCGACTCTATAACCAAGATATTTTATAGAATTTATTATACTTTTTAGTAAAATATCATATGTTTCATACTTTGTCAATATGTTTTATATGTTTCAATTAAGTTTAATAAATGTCTGGGCATGGCTATCAACATGACGAATAAAAGCGAAAAAGAGCCGGGCGTAAAAATTCTGGAGAATAATATTCTGGGGTTAAATGGGTGGGGATTAGGGGGAAGATTTAGGCTGTGAGGTGAATCTGAGTGGAGCTATATCCACCTGGACTTGCCTTTAACATCCCATGACTGCCAAGTGCAGGCAATCACGGGAAGCCCGGTCTGCGCCCAGGTGGACATAGCTCCACTCAGATTCACCGCGTTAGTGTTTAGTATTAAAGATTTTTTTATTGGATGGATCATATGACGATTTTCTCCATAAAAGTTTTTCTATAGCTAGAGCAATGAATGAGAGTGCATATATATACGCTCTCATTCATTTCACCACCTAAATCCCATTCATTTCCCGCTCAAATCATATGATAATTAAAGGGCATAATAATAAGGATTAAGACGCCCTTCCGGAAATCCCAATCCTTATTAAATGTTTTTTAGCTAAGATATTGTTCAGCTATGCAATTCTATATCCTTTTGTGAAAGGGTATTGCGGTATTCATTCGCAGATATGCCTATGCTCTTTTTAAAGACCCTGGAGAAATGGGCCATGTCCATGAAGCCTACCTTTTCCGCAATATCCCCGATTCTGAGGGAGGGATCACGGAGTAATTTTTGGGCTTCCTTGATGCGGATATTGTTTAATATCTCGGAAAAGTTTTGTCCCAGGTGGCGGTTGAGCAGCTTGCTTAAATGCCATTGGCTGACATAGGTTTTCTCAGCTACCTCCGATAAGGTTATTTTATGGGGATAGTTCTGTTCAATATATTTTACCGCATTATTTACGATGAAATTACTTGCCTCCGTATCCAGCTTTTCCTCTTCTGCCATAGGCTCCCTGGTGCTGTTTCCGGGATGGATGCCCCGCTCTTTAAGATTTTGCACCATGGCTTTGATGGCTTCCTCGATTTCTTCCAGGTTTGAGGGCTTTAATAGGAACCGGGTCACCCCCAGGTTAATTGCTTTTTGTGCGTATTCAAACCTACGGTAGCCGGTAAGTATGCTGATTTCCATATCAGGAAATTCTGATTTTACTCCTGCAATCATGGACAGCCCATCCAGGTCGGGCATCGAGATATCCGTGATGATAATATGGGGGGCATGCTCCCTGATTATCTGCGTACCCTCCACTCCATCATTCGCAGTTGCTATGATGCGGCATTCAAACTGCTCCCAGCTGATCATCCGGGAGATTCCTTCTACGATTATGGGTTCATCATCAATTACAACAACCTTATACATAGTCCACTCCTAAGCTTATTATCCAATCTTTACCTTATTCTAGCCCTTCACTGCGCCGGCTGTCAAACCCTTAATGATGTTTTTCTGTAAAAAGATGTATACGATCAGCACCGGAATGATGATAATTGCAATGGAAGCGGCCATCAGGCCATAATCCGTCCCATACTTGGAGCTGATTTCATTAAGCAGGGCACAGATCGGATATTTTGTCCTTCTCCGGATCATAATGAGCTGGGTAAACAAGTCATTATAGGACCAAAGGAAGCAGAATATTGCGACTGTGGCCAGGGAAGGCTTACACAGGGGGACAATAATCCTTGTAAATACCTGCCGTACATTCGCCCCCTCCATATAGGCGGCTTCCTCCATTTCTATGGGAAGGTCCCGCATATAGCCTATCATAACAACCGCGGCAAAGCTTAAATTGCCGGCTATCTGGGGCAGGATCACTGAGAGGGATTTGTTGATCAGGTTAAAGCCTGACATCATCTTAAATACGGGGATAATCGTTGAGAATACAGGGAACATAAGGCTTGCCATGATCAACGACAGGACGGCTTCCCTTCCCCTAAACTGGTATCTTGTCAGTGCAAAGGCCATCATGCTGGCAAGCACCATTACGCCAATGGTCACGCTTCCCGAGATCAGGAGGCTGTTCTTGTAAGCCTCAAGGATATTCAGCTTGCTAAAGGCGTTCAGGTAATTTTCCCAGGTAAAACTAATTGGCAGGGAGAAGGAGCTGTTCACTACCTCCCTGGAAGGCTTGAAGGAATTGTTTATGATCCATACAAAGGGAAACACGGTGGTTAACCCCCAGATGGTCAAAAAAACATATATAATAATATCAGATATTTTTATCTTCTTTTTTTTCTTTCTCTTAACAGACATCACTTACCTCCATTTTCATTCTTATAGCTATACCTTTGCCAAGGTCCGGAAAGAGGTTCGTTCCACCTTTGCACAGCAGTATATAATGTACCAAACGGATTGCTACAGATTTGCATCCGGCCTCATCAGCTTGGAAACCAGCTTTGACACCACCACTCCCAGGATAACAATCAGGAAGGCGATGGTTGAGCCGTAGTCAATATTACTAATCGTAAATGTCTGTTCATACATATAGGTTCCCAAAAAATGGGTTGTTCCCTGAGGTGCACCCTTTGGTACGATAACCCAGGGTAAATCAAATACCTTTAAGGCACCCGTTACAGCCAGGGTGATACAGGTAGTCATTGCTCCGCGGATCAATGGAATCGTAATATAAAATACCTGCTTGAATTTCGAACAGCCGTCAATGGCTGCCGCCTCATAAATATCATCCGAAATTGCATTCAAGCCCGTAAGGATAATAACAAAGTAGAAACCGACATAGCTCCAGAGAATTGGTACAGATACCATTTTAAAGGCATTTTCGACGGATAGCCAGTTTATGGCGGGCGCTCCGAGAGCCTTCATAAGCTGGTTGAGCATACCGCCCTTATAATTATAAAACAACTGGAATAACAGGCCGATTGCCGTTGCAGAGATTACAATGGGGAAAAAGTAAACGGTCCTGAAAATATTTTGTCCCTTTTTAATCAGGCTGACAAGTACAGCGAGGACAAATGCTATCCCGACTTGGAATACCACCGCTAATATCATCATCTTTAAGGAGTTCAGGATTGCAATTTTAACCTTGGGATCGCTGAACAATTTTTTATAATTATCAAATGCAATGAACTTCCATTCCTGTCCCGGCAGCCTGATTACTGATTTCATGTCATAAAAGCTGTTTATGATGTTCTCAATAAATGGCTCGAATAAAAAGATCAGCATCAACAACAAGCCCGGTAACAGAAATATGAGTAACGGTAATTTTTTCTTATATAGCATAATTTTCTCGCCCTTCCTGTGATTCATGACAAAATAGACTGGTTCACTACAAATGAACAATTTATCACAAACAAACTAATTCATCACAAATGAACTGATTCATTACAAATGAGCTAATTCATTACAAACAAACTAATTCATTATAAACGGATTTGCCTGCGGATATAACAGGAGAGGGGCGGTGAAATACCCCTCTCCCTGATAACAGCCCACCCGGTGGGCACACCTGCTATTTTGCGTTGATCGATAATACCTCATCCAATAAATCCTTAGAGGTCTTTTTACCTGTTGATACATCTACAACACCTGCAACCAGTGTGTTATAAGCTTCCTGGCTGATACGGGAATCTGTAGGGGAGCTGATGCTGGTAGCTGCCTGGCTGTACTCCATACCGGAGATTCCAAGTGGTGTCATGTTATCCACGGGCTTAACGGCTGCTGCTGCCTGGCCATTGCCGTTCCAGTATTTCTGTACGGAGTCTGAATTGGTATGTGCCATAACAAATTTAACAGCTGCGTCCCTCTTGTCGGGATCTTCCCAGGCCTTCTTTGTAATATAGAAGCCGGAGGAAATACCGCCTACCATGCTGCCTGCCTGGGCCTTGCCGCCAGGAATTACAGGGAAGGATACTAATACGGTGTTATCCTGGTCCGGAATACCGCCAAGATACCAGGAACCGTCTAACTGCATAGCAGCTTCCTTATTCTTAAACATCTCGCCTGCAAAATCATTATCGATGGTATCTGTATCTACCGGGAATGCTCCCATATCCCTTAATGTCTTGAACATGTCAAGACCCTTGCACCAATCCTCCGGTGCTGTCCCGGGAACAGTCATGTAGCCTGCGGAGCCTGCTGCGGAAAGCATTAAGAACTCAATCCAGTAATGAGGTACATTGTTTAAGGAAACAGCGATAGGAACAATATCATTCTGCTTGAATACATCAATTGCCTTTACCATCTTATCCCAATCTGTCGGAAGCTCCAGGTTGTACTTATCAAATAAGTCCTTATTGCAGAACATGCCTTCCCAATAACCGGTGGTAGGAACTGCCCTCTGGACGCCGTCAGGATTAACTGCTGCAGCAAGTGCAGAATCAAGGGTATCCTTTGCATAGTCCGGATACTGGGCTTTGATTTCATCGATGGATACGAATTTATCCGCTGCCAATACGTCACTTGCGTTTGCGTCCGTAAAATACTGGATAACATCCGGCTCGTTGCCTACAGCAAAATCTGCTGCAATCTTTGTCTTCCAATCCTGGTCAGC
Organism: Mobilitalea sp.; assembly: GCA_029974875.1. The sequence continues at coordinate 6,616 of JARKQP010000547.1, read as the reverse complement.
TGACTGTGAATCATCTTCAATCGTTATGTATGGGTAGTCTGTCATAAACTGTGAATTAATTGCCTGATAGTTTCCTGCATTGGGATCTGTTCCGCCATACATGGACACGGTCATCAGGGTAACCGGGTTCTGGGCCGGTGCATCGGTGGGAGTATCCTTTACTGCTTCGGTAACAGCGTTATCCTTAGTCTGATCCGTCTCCGTAGATGTGCTGTCAGCTGCCGGCTTCTTGCCACAGGCCGTCAAGGATAGCATCAAAGCAAATACTAGGATGACTGACAATACTTGTTTCAATTTTTTCATAAAATGAATCCTCCTTAAAATATAATATATTTCCAAAAGAGACATCCCATTTCTTTTGGTATATATATATTATAGTTGCATTTTTACTAAATTGCTTTAACCCAACTTGATATTATTTGTTTATTCTTGCCATCCTGGTTCCAAAAACAGTCAAATTAGTTGTTTATATTTCGGACTTTGTCCAAATTAAATTCGGAGTCTTAGTAACTGCCTTATCCGGGTCATACTCCAAAGGGAGCGTAATTGTAGAGGCAGTCTCCCCCTGGCCTATGGGTCGGATCGTCAGGCCGTATTCCTCACCATAGATGAGCTTGATCCTCTCATTCACGTTATAGATACCAAGGGATTCATGCTTTGCCTTCTCTTCCGGGTTCTGGTTCCCGTCAAGGATACGCTGTACCCGCTCCTGGTCCTCCTTTGTCATATCCTTTCCGGAATTGATGATCTGCAGAATGGCATTGTCCCCTTCCTGAAAGACCTTGATCCGGATGGTACCGCTTTTGACCGTTTCCACGCCATGGACTACGGCATTTTCAATCAGGGGCTGCAGGATCAGCTGGGGTACCTGGATCTGGAGCATGGTATCGTCCACCTCCTTTTCAATCATCAGGCGCTTGCCAAAGCGCATGGATATGATGTAGCAATAGGCATCCACACAGCGCAGCTCCTCCGCCAGGTTAATCATTTTCCGGTTCGAACGGTCCATGCTGTAATTGAGTAAGGTTCCCAGGGCTTCGATCATTTTGGAAACCGTCAGATCCCCAGCCATACGGGCCTGCCAGTTCATCATCTCCAGGGTATTATTCAGGAAATGGGGATTGATCTGGGACTGCAGCGCGAGGATCTTGGCATCCTTCCTGGCCAGCTTTTCGCTGTAGGCATAATCAAAGAGGTATTTAATCTCTGAGGACATCTGGTTAAAGGATACCTGCAATACGTCAAATTCCTTGTTTGGCATGGAATCGCCCTCAATCTGCATGCCAATGTCGCCCTTCTCCAGTGTCTTAGCGGCATCGATCATCCTGCTCATGGGTCTGGTAATATGATGGGAGACAAAATAAAGCATGTAAATAAAGATGGGGATACTGACCAGCATAATGGTAATCATAACCAGGTAAAGCCTTTTCAGCTCAGAATACATTACATTCTCATCCGCAACCAGGATGCCTCCGAAATGGAAATCAGAGAATTTCTGCTGATAGATCAGGCCGGTATAGATATGCTCCTCCACCCGCAGCACCTTCCGGTTCACCTTCGTTGAATAACAGGAGGATACCTTGTTCAGGATGCCGCTCTGCTCCTCCTCCAAAAGCTGTCCGTCATAGGAAATCAGGGATTCATTATTATTGATGAAAAAGGCCAGCTCATAATTCTTATTCAGGGAGATTCCGTCGACCAGCTTATCCTTATCCAGCTCCAGGATCAGGGTGCCAAACTTTGTATAATTGCGCAGGGTATACAGATTCCTTATGACATAAATTCTCCCATTGATAATCCTGACCTGGGCATCGGAGGTATTTTGTTCCGAGATAAGCTGTGCCTCCTCTGCCACCTCAGTCTTATAAATATCAATATAGTTATTTTCCTTCTGCCTTGTGTAATAAATCCTGTCCGGCTCCTCCGTCAAATAGAATACCGCAATTTCAAAGCGGTTATTATTATAGAACTTGCTGGTCAGGTTGCCGGTAATCTCCCGGTACAGATCAGTCTTCGTGAAATATCCTATCTGGTATTTCCTCCAGGCCTTCTCAATGATCTGTTCGTAGGAGGTGTTCTTGGAGGCGGCTATGGCTTCCTCGATCCGCTGCGCATTAAAAAAGGTAAAGTTTTTTAAGCTTTCCTCCATTAACACCGTAGTTTTCTCGATAATATCCTTGCGGTAGGACAAGGTCATAAAAGCATAGATTGAAATAACCGGAAGCATCCAGAATGCTACCACCATGAATAATAGACGCCTGCGCAATGAAACCTGTTTCCTCATAAGCAACCCCCGTAAATAACTTCCAATTTTATTTGTTAGCTTTTCTTTATTTACTAAGCTTTGTTTACCGCAGGCACATAACAGCTTACGATTTATCTGGGAAGTCGAACGATCTCTGCTATAATGAATGATCCCTGCCATAGTGAATGATCCCTGCTATAGTGAATGATTCCTGCTATAGTGAAAATGGGTTATCTATTTTAGATAACCCATCCTTTATTCTTTACTTATATTAACATATCCCCAGAAATATTTCTATTTATTTAACTCCCTTTAGAGAAAAAAAGGTATACCGGGAATAACTTTACCCCAAATAGGTTATTCCCAATGACTGACTTAGTGTTTTCCGGTGTTTACTGAGAGTTTCCTGTGAGTTGCCTGAGTGTTTACCCAGGTGCTTTTTGCATTTTCTCACTAAAGACCCAAGAAGCTTTCATATACACCACAGACCTCTTTTGCCGCTGCCTCCTCCGGCATCTCACAAAAGATGCGAAGCAGGGGCTCCGTGCCGGAAAAGCGGGTAATGATCCAGCCACCGTTCTTAAAATACACCTTACACCCGTCCAGATAGGAGATGCGGTCAATTTCATAGGGCAGCTCCGGAATTAATTTATCCAGCATCAGCTTATCAAAGATTTCCGTTTTCTTCTCATGGGAAAAGACATAATCCCTCTCTTCCATATAGAAGCTGCCAAACTCCCCGGTAATGTCCTGGCAGATCTCGGAAAGCTTTTTACCAAGGACTGCAATCATCTCCACCAAAAGAGCCGCTGCATATACGCCGTCCTTTCCCTTGATATGGCCGCGGACCGTCAGTCCCCCGGAGGATTCACCTCCAATTACCGCATCCGTCTCCTTCATCTTTGAGGAAATATGCTTAAAGCCTACCGGAACCTCGTAGCATTTCTCGCCAAAGCTTTCCGCTACCCTATCCAGCAGATGGGTCGTCGCAATATTGCGGACTGCCGCCCCATGCCAGCCCTTGTATTTCACCAGATAATAATACAGGAGCACCAGAAGGTCATTGGGGTGAAGGAATTTACCGTTATCGTCAATGACACCAATGCGGTCCGCATCCCCATCCGTTGCGATTCCAATATCACAGCGGCGCTCTATCACATAATTTTGTAGGCTCCGGAGGGTCATTGCTGACGGCGAGGGAAGCTTCCCTCCAAATAAGGTATCATGGCGGTCATGGATAATGGCCACCTCACAGCGTGCCGTAAGGAGAATTGTCCTTAAGGAGGTCTCGCTTACCCCATACATGGGATCCAATGCAATCTTAAGCTCCCGTTCACGGATCGCCTGCATATCAATGGCAGCAATGATATTATCAATATATTCATTGATAGGGTTAATCTCAAAAATCAGACCCGTAGCAAGGGCTTTTTCATATTCAAGGGAATCTACATAGGTTTCATTGATGTGGCAGATGTAATTTTCTATCTCCTGGGTCTGGAATTCATCCGCGTCCCTGCCCCCTGCCGTAAATACCTTGATCCCGTTATAAATTGCCGGGTTATGGCTGGCAGTAATCATCATTCCATAGGGGAAGTCATGGCTCATGACATAGTACATAATCAGCGGGGTCGGCGATGATTTATTGATTAAATAGGCCTTTATCCCTTCTGCCGCAAAAACCTCAGCTGCCCATCTCATCGCCTCCTTTGACAAAAAGCGCCGGTCATATCCGATCACGATCCCCTTTTCCGCAATCCCTTCATCCACCATCTTCATGGCAAGGGCCTTTGACAGGAGCTGGATATTAGCTTTCGTAAATCCATCGCCGATTACTGCCCTCCAACCACCAGTACCAAATTTTATCATTGTTAAGCCTCCATTCCTGTACATGCTAATGAAAAATCAGAAGAACCCGTTTTGCGTTCTTCCAGTGTGAAGCTTTATAATTTCTTAGGCGGTGTTTCATGGTGCCTTAGGAATTATAAAGGCTCGCGACTTTTTGCGAGGCTATTCACATTTTCCCATGTAAACTACAATTTCATTTATTGAACCCTCTGGCTGAGCCTTGATCCGGCCAACTATTTCTCCGTTCAGGCTCAAGGATTTTACCCCCTTCATCAGCCCCTCCGGATTTTCAACACGGATATGATACACCGCTCCTCTCCATTCGCGGGTAACCTCAAATCCGCTCCAACCGGAAGGAATGCAGGGGTCGACCAGCAGCTCGTCAAATTGGGGACGGATGCCTAAAATGTACCTGGTCGCTGAAAAATATGCCCAGCCGCCGGTACCGGTCATAAAGGGATGCCTTGCCCGGCCAAAGGCAGTATGCTCCCTTCCCATAATAAATTGGCAGTAAGAGTAAGGCTCTGCTTCCCTGATTTCAATTCTGTCATTCTGATTGTAAGGGCATAGGGCATCATAGAATTTCATGGCACGGTCACCACGGCCAAGCTTACATTCCGCAGCCCAGACCCAGGGATTAGGATGGCTGAAGATTGCTCCGTTCTCCTTCAGCCCCGGATAAACCCGGGTAATAAATCCAATGTCATCATCCGGCTTGGTGTAGGAAGGCCCGTTCAACATAATTCCGTAAGGGGTATAGAGATACTTATCGATGGAATCCATGGCACGGATTCCTTTCTCCCTGTCAGCAACACCTGAAAGTACTGCCCAGGCATTGGACTCCAAATGGATCTTCCCCTCCTTATCCTCCATGGTTCCGATCTTTCTGCCCGTGTGGGTAATGCCCCGGATATACCATTCCTGATCCCAAAGCTCCTTATCACAGGCGGATTTTACTGTTTCCTGCATCGCCTCATATCGTTCTACATCTGTAGATCTTTCTAAATACCGGGCAACCTCAAGGAAATTATCAAGAGCCCAGTAATGCAGGAAGGATACCATGGCACTTTCTCCGCCGCCCAGGTTCAGGCAATCATTCCAGTCCGCCCTCAGCCCCTTACAGATCCCGGTTGCTCCGACCTGTTCAAAGGAGAAATCAAGAATTCTTGTCATATGCTCATAAACCGTGCCGCTTCCGCCATCTGCGTAAGCAACCACCTCATCTAAAAATGTGAATTCCCCTGTCTCCTTTATGTATTCCACAATGGAGCTGACCAACCATAGGGCATCATCGGAGCAGGCCTGGTCAATGCCATGAATCATATCGTCTTTATTTGGAGTTGGTATAACCGTCGGTGATTTAAAAGGCTTTACTTCCTTATCCGGCTCAAACCATTCCGGCTGGAACAGGTGCAGGCCATAGCCCTTGGAAACCAGGGCGCGCAGGAGCTCAACAATTCTTTGCCTGCATTTTTCCGGGTTGGAATGGGGTACCGTCATGGAATCCTGGGAGGTGTCACGGTAGCCAAGGCCGGTTCTTCCGCCTACCTCGATAAAGGAAGCGAATCTTGAGAACATAATATTGATCTCCGCCTGATACAGGGTCCAGATATTGATTAAGGTATTCATACCTTCATTCGGAGTTTTAATCTGCAGCTTATTTAATTTCTTCTCCCAGAAAGCCGCTAATTGCCGGAAGGCTGCATCAACCTGTTCCAGGCTGGAATATTTCTCACGGATTTTCCTGCCCTCTGCACGGTTTCCTTCCCCAAGCATAAAGATAAGCCGGAGCTCTTCTCCCGGTTTTAGGGTAAGCTTCTTATGCAGGGAGCCGCAGTGGTTATTTCCTTTTTCAAAGGAACCGCCGCAAATCCCCCGTTCTACAGCAATAGGATTATTTTCCGTGCGGTACAGGCCAAGGAATTTATCCCGTAAGCAGTCAAAGCTATCCGGCTCAAAGTTAGCCGCAAAATATTGGTAGCCAAATTCCTCATAGAACAGGTCATGCTCAATGATCCCATCCTCATAGGAGGAACCGGCGGCGTAATTGCTCATCTGGAAATTCCGGTTATCCATGTCAATATGATGATAGGAAAACTCAAGATAAGAAAAGACACTTAAGCTCCTCTCCCTATTGTCATTATTTTTGATCTTGACGTCCCACAGCTCCACCGGGTCATCGATTGGAATAAATAAGGTCTGTTCCGCATGGAGCTTGTCATAATCACAGGAATAGGTGGAGTAGGACAAGCCATGCCTGCAGCCATAATTTGCCCGGTCAAGGGGCTTTCCCACCGGCTGCCAGGAGATACTCCAGTAATCTTTGGTCTCTTCATCCCTTAAGTAAACATAATGTCCAGGCCGGTCCATCGGAATACTGTTTGCACGAAACCTGGTAATCCGATGGTACTCCGGCGATTTATAAAACAAATACCCCCCAGCGGTATGGTTTACTACCCCACACATATCCTTAACACCCAGGTAATTTGTCCATGAGGTCGGCAAATCTACCCGTTCTATCACATA